>OMWS01000016.1 GCA_900314825.1 uncultured Veillonellaceae bacterium
CCAACTCGAAATGGATGAGCGCATGTCGGCCTTGATGCATAAGTACGACAAGGCCGATTGAAAAATTTACACAAAACTATTGACAATCCCGTCGAGCGTGAAGTCAGGCGCGTCAATGGCTGCGAGGTCATGCCCTGTCGGCGCTGGGGAGGTCATGACGTGCCCCTCTTGATCGTTGTGGTAGAAATAAATCATCATCGTGCATCATCCTCTCTCTGATTTCCACCTGCAAGCTGCCGTATCCGTCCCCTTCACTCCTATTAGGAGCGTAGACAGGAATGAGATAGGAGTGAAGAAAAGCAGCGTAAACCCGCGCCGTTACTACAAATAGGAGTGTAGGAGCGTAGAAAACAAGCAAAGAGTTTCGAAAAAAATTCTACGCTACGGCGCGGCCGATCACAAACGCCATCCCCTCTATATAAAATAAAAATAAATAATTTTACTTACTTTTTACGCTCCTACACTCCTAAAGCTAGGAATTTCAACGGTTCGCGGGCTTTTTTCTCGCTCCTACCTCGCTCCTGCCTCGCTCCTAATAGGAGTGTAGCCGGTTGAATCTACAGGCGTGGGGGAAATCCCTTTTCTCTCCCCCACGTCTGTATCTTCAAGCCGGTCTCTCTCTTGCGTGGTGCTTCATCCACTTACCTCCATCCGCTGATATAGCTAATTTCCTTTTCGTGCTTCAAGCTGGGCTTTGTATCAGGAACAAAGAAGCGCCATCCCATGTGATTTGTTGGCGGCTTGATGCGTTTATCCGTCTCTGCCATCTTTCGCAAGGCCGCGCCGATTCCACGATTTGTCAGGCCGCGTCCACGATCTCCAAGACTTTCCCGAATCTCTGTCAACGTGCGGTAATGCCAAAAAGGATTTTTGCCGTCGCTGTCAACAGGCACATCAAACATCAAGCAATCGCGCAATACGAGCATTTCCTCTGTCATGCACTCCATATTCAGCTGATTGCGTGCGAGCGCTTCCCTGTCCTCTTTTGTCAGGCGGAATGATTCGCCGTGTGTGAAAAGATATGTGGCTTGTCCCCAGAGTTGTTCCAGTGACGGCAAATCCTTCCAATGGATTTCATTCACAGCAATAGGCCAATAGCGACGATTACCCGTGGGGTCCTTCAAAAATTCAGGCTCGTTGATTGTTCCAATGAACGTCGTCAAGCGCGGGAACGATTCTTTTCTCCTGCCGTATGCTTTGCGGTATGTATCCGTTGGATTCGTGACAAACTGTTTCAGCTTGTTTACGTTCCGCAACTTCATATTTTCGCCAAACTCTCCAAACTCTGTGATCACCGTTGTCGTCGCTTGATCAATAGAGTCTTTGTCGCTGGGGTCAATGCTACGTCCTGTTTCAATCCATTCTTTGAACGGCAAAAGGCTGCGAGCGAATTGCGTTTTTCCGATACCTCCATCGCCTTGCAGGATCAAGATACCGTCCGCGCCATATTCGCCTTTGAGATTCAGCGTCATCGCTGCGACTTGAATGAACCACTTGCGAAACATCATGTAGCAGACAGATTCCTCTTGCTCAAAGGCAGGATTCAGTTCAAGGCAAGCAAACGCCGCCTTGATTGCGTCGATATCCATCCATTCCGTTTCATACCGTTTCCCGCAAGCCGTGAACCACTCTGCAGCTGGACTGTATGCGTTACCGGCCGCGAGCGCGAGAATGTGCGCTTTCATGGTTTTCTCGCTGATATTGTCGTCGAGGACGGCCGCCATGCTGCAAAGGTATGTGATTGCGTCATCGAAGTCCTTTCCATCAAGGCCCGCGCCACAAAATTCGATCTCACGCGTCAACAGGTTCTTGCGACAGGTTACGCTTTTATATTCAAGCAGAGCTGCCGTGTTTTGAATGACTGTCGTTTTCGGTCTCCCATTTTTGAACGTCGAAAACCAATGGACTTTAGCCGTCCCGTAACAGGCGCGGCCGCGCTTGTTCCATGCTTCGATAGCCGCCTTTGTCGCTTTTGGCGCTTGCTCGTTCCATTCGTCATCCTTGAAGGCGCTGCGAAAAGCCGTTTTATCCATGATTGATAACATCTTGGCCGCCATCTCTTGATAATCAGGCGCGCCGTCGTCGCCGATCTCCCAACAGTAGAACGGCAAAAGTCCAGCGAATACCTGCAGCGCTTTGTTCTTGTCGTCGCCGACTTGATACGTGCAACCTGCTTCTTTGTATTCGGCTTCTTTCCACATGCCGTCGAACACCGAAAAGAAACGTTTCGCGTTCTTCCCTGCCGCATTTTTTGCGCGCTTCATAATCTCCGGAATCTTGCCGATTTCAGGCGGTTCCATGTCAACGGGAGGCCATGACGGCTTTTTCTTTTCCTCTGCCATCGCTCACACCTCCCAGCGGATCACGTCATCAAATCCAACGGCGCGATCTTCCTGCCGCGCTGCCGGTTCCCATCCGTGTTCCCGCGCCATCGCGTAAATCATCGCGCCGGTCACGCCCTTGCCTGCGTGGAACGAGTTCCAAACCTTTTGACATTCGCCGACGTGATACCGTTCGGGATCTGTCTTGCTCCATTCATCCCACAGGCCAACGTCAAGGCCGTCATTCTGCAATGCCATCCCGATGCGTACCCACTCCCAACGAGAGAGGTCACGGCACGGAATGAAGGACAAGGCGCGCTCAATGCTGTCCCGATTGACGCCACCGCTGTATGAGACTGGGGGAGTCCCCTGCTTCGACTGAAAAGCCCTCTCCATGTCCTTCTTATATTCGTCCGTCCAAGGTATTAGGCGCTGCAAGAGTGATTCATGAACGCCCCTCTGCGAGAAATCAGCGACAGGCGCGGACGTGATCACGTTGCCGGTCAACGCCACGAATTTCCCCATTGGAAAGATTTCAACGAATGGGAAATTGTCGCCGTCATCCACAGCGAGTGAAATGCGAGGTGTCTTGTGCGCCTTGTAGAAGTCTGGAATGCTGTCACAGTAGAAAAGCATGTGAATCCCTTTCCCGCTGTTGCTCAATTCCGTATAGGTCTCCCCGAACGTGTCCGTTACCCAGCTAATCATGTCAAGGCCGCGTTTCGCCTTGCACGGCTCTAATACCTTGTCGAAGTCGAGACAGCAAAGGCCGTCACGCATGCACACGCCGATATTCCCGACGAAAGATTGCACTTCTTCGAACGAGTACCAATTTGCAGGATTGTTCCAGCCTTTTGCGCCGTTCCTGCCGACTGGAATCTTATAAGCGCCATCGCGGTCCTTCATCGTCTTTAACCAAATAGGCCGCGCCTTCACATATTGCGGCAAATACAGCGCACGCCGCGCCCTGTCGGCTTGAATCGTAAAATCCAATGTGATTCATCTCCTAAGCTGTCGAGTACATCATTTTTACGCTTTCCATTGAAACCTACCTCCTAAAATGAACATACAATATCGCCCAAAGCCATGCACGCGCTACTCCCTCTTGCGCGTGCTCTTTTTTGTCTCTATGACGTGTTCACGATCATCCGCCTCCCCATCGCCGCCCGTGCATGCATGCCTGCAGCGGCCTTCAATCCTCGCACGTCGCTTTCAGGTACGCGCTTCGAAGCACGCGCCCGCGAAACGTGATTTTCCCTTTCGCCTTCAAGCCATCGTTGATTTCCTTGATGATCTTGCAAGCGCTTGTCTGCGAGATACGCATATCTGCCATGACATCTTTCGTCGTCATGAACCGGCTTGCTGCAGGTGTCATCTGTGAAGCGCTTGCGTTTTCGAACGTGATCACGCCGCTCCCCTCGTTCACCGCCACCGCCTGTGGCTTTGTCTCTGCCATGCCCTTCACCCTCTCATTCTGCAGCGAGTTCCAGCGGATTAGCGCCAAGAGCGTCCGCAAGCTTTTTCAGCGTCGCCGCTGTGATTGCGTTCCCCTTGAAAGCACGCGTGACGGTCAAGTCAGACAGGCCACTCTTGCTTGCCACCTCCCGCGCCGTGTAGCCGGTCAACGCCACACGATCACGGACGGCTTTCTCATTCAGCTTGTACGTGAATACCGGTTTCATTGTCCATTCTTCCTTTCTGCCATGTCCTTCGACACAGCTTCAATCGTCTGAATCCCCTGTTCCATCGTTTCCGCGCCTTTCGTGAGTATCCCGCAAAGCAGGCGCAAGGTGCTTTCCATCTGTACCATGCTGTCCTGCAGCTCTGACATATCACAGCGCAAGTCCCACAACGCACCCACATCTGGGGGAATGCTGTCCTTCATCGCTCATACCTCCTACCACAAGCCGCGCCCACATCGAGCGCGGCCTTTCTTCATTTGCTCCACGCTCTCACGCATGCGAGCGCTTCACCTGCTTTGCGAGCTTCACCCTCGCACGCTTCCAGCGTCATGCCAAGGACGTGCCTGTATGGCTTTGTGCCTGTCGCGGCAAAATCGGCGCGGATATCAGCGTCACAAAGCACCGCTACGAGAGGATCAGCCCCAGCGTCCACAGGATACCTGTGGAGGTAGCCATGCACCTGCAGCACGTCCGCAAGGCTTACAGTCATCGAATCACCTTCTTTCTATTTCGCTATGATGGAAAAATATTTTTTTATCCATCATTCCGAAATCCTATAGCCATAATAATTCCATCATGATAAAATGTCAAGTATGAATTTCAGTTTATCGAAATTAAGTGAATATAGGTGAATATGTCATGATTCCATTTTGTAATATTCTAAAGTCAAAACGTATTGAGCAAAACTTAACAATGAAAGGTCTAGCTAGCAGAGCACATATATCTTTATCATCTCTAAGTACATATGAAACTGGAAAAAGCGATCCAACCGGCCCCGTGCTCATTCAGTTGGCGCGTGCGCTTCACACGTCCATTGATGAACTTGTTGGATACGACGTGAACGCGCTGCCTGAATACAAGCGCCATTTAAAATATCTGGAAAGTATCGGTGCTCACATATCTAGAGAGGACGACGGCGGTATCAGCGTCGATTTAATGTCAAGGGATCATCAATTCTGCTTTGCCTGCTTTCCGAATGTTGCGGACTTCATCGAGGTTATGCGAATCGCAGAGTCAAAGGCGCAAGAAGTCAAGAAAAAAGCCCGCAAGGACTTTACCCTGCAGGCAATCGAGGAATACGGCGGCTCTATGAAACTTGCCCGCTCAATTATGAAGTGGCGAAACAGCGGAAACAATGTTACCGATCCTCTGCCACCTGATTATCTAGAATACGCTTCAAAACAAGCAATCGAACGCCTGTCAGAATACGGATTGCATACACAAGACACAATCAAGTGGGATTTATGACGCACCACATAAGCCCTCCAAGCCGTCCGCGCAATAAAATACCCGCGTCATCGTCTGGAAACGATTCTGCGGGCAATCCCGTGCGACTGTGGACGTGCTGCGAGAGGTCGCGGCTGATATGTTGGTCAAAATTTCACCAACCCCACAAAGAAAAAAGCCTCTCACGCGCCGTCTAAGGCCGTTCGAAGCGTCCACATGAAGAAGTTATCGCGTCAAGCGTCAAACGCGCTCATACGGCGCGCTAGACGGCAAAGCGAGAGTCTGGGGGAGTTTTCCCCCACGTCTGTATCTGAAAGAAGGTGATTCCATGCCATCGTACAAATACACCAATGCTGCAGGACGTATCCTGTGGTTTTGCTCGTTCTACTATCAGGACTATAGCGGGAAACGGATCAAGAAGAAGAAGCAAGGATTCACAACCAAGCGTGAAGCTGATGCGTGGGAGAGGGATTACCTCGCAAAGAAAACAGGCTCTCCCTCCATGACATTCTCACAGCTTGCGGAAAACTACCTTGCGGACGCGGCTGCCCGTGTGAAGCCGACGACGGCGCAAGAAGTTTCCAAAGCGCTGCACAGGTGTATCCTGCCGACGTTCGGTGATATGCCCATCGACACGATCACGCCCGCCGCTGTCCGCCAATGGGTGAATGATCTTCTAGCCACCGGCGCGGCGCTGGGTAGTATTGCCACATACAAGAACGTGTTTTCGCGCGTCATGCGTTTCGCCTGCCGCTTCTACGGCCTTGCGTCGAATCCTGTAGCCGCTGCAGATCCCGTCAAAGCGAGCGCACGCATGCAAGAGGAAAAGCGTATCAGAGTGTGGACACAGGAACAATTTGCCCGCTTCATCCTGTCGGGATTGCAGCCGGAATACATCGCCCTTTTCTCTACGCTGTTCTGGACAGGTGCCCGCGTGGGAGAGGTCATAGCTTTGACGGTCGCTGATATCGACTTTCACAAGAAAGAAATATCGATCACAAAGGACGTGGAACCGTTGGACGGTCGGCGCTACCGTGCGCAAACACCAAAAACGCCTGCGAGCATTCGCCGCGTTTCCATGCCGGTACAGCTTGCAGAAATCTTGCGCGACTGGATCCGCGTGAGTGAAGCCGTGCGCCCGTCTGATATGCTTTTCCATTTTAAGGACAGGTCAAGCGCGAATAATATGCTCCATGAAGGCGCGGCGCGTGTGGGACTTCCTGCGATAAGCGTTCATGACTTGCGCCATTCTCACGCGTCGATGCTCGTTCATCTGGGTTTTGCTCCCATCGTCATCCGTGACAGGCTTGGACACAAGGACATTCAAACAACCTTGAATATCTATTCCCACTTGTATCCCTCTGTAGCTGATACCGTCGCCGCGCGGCTCTCTGCCATGAACGGCATGAAATAGTACTGTTTCAGTACCACGCAAAAAACAAGAAGGCCGCGAAACCTTGAAAATACAGGGTTTCGCGGCCTTACCGTTTTTGATATGTGAATCTACTACAGATTTTGGAATTTCACAACCAATGGAGGCTTCCTATGCCCGCGCAAAACACGTTGGACGGCTGCTCCAAAGCAAAAGGTCAGCGCGCAGCGAGTTCCCGTTCGAGCACGGTACCCGCTTTCTTCGCGAGTTCTTCGACAGCGCGCACGCGGACGAACTGCGTGCCGAAAATCGTTTGCGCCGCGCCGTCCGTCTCCTCGCCCGGAAACACGCTCTCGACGAGGCCGATGATCTGCACGCCGCTCTTCCGTAGTGCGCGCGCACTTTCCGCCGCATCGTCGACGGCAGCGCGTCCCATGTAGCTGCGCTCGAGCAAACCGTCCGCACGTGCGAGGCCGAGGTCATCGCCGGGATGCGCATCCGTCAGCATCAAGACCACATGACGCTTGCTTGCGGCAACGAAGGAACGGCCGCCACGTTCCAAGAGATACGACAACGCCCTGAGCGCAAGGCCGTCACGATTCCAGCCGCGCGCGATGTAGGCCGCGATGCGGCGCGTCGTCCGTTCTTCGAACGACTTCAAGGACGTCAACACCGTCACGCCGCGCACGCTTGCAAACGACCAGCATTGGACGGGAATCGTCGCTGCTTGCAAACTCTCTGCGACAAGACGCGCCTCTGCCGCGATGCGCGCTTGCTGTGACTCGCGTGAGGCCGAGGCATCGAGCAACAGCGTCACATCAAACGACGCATACAGCTCCTCTTCCACGGATTGGAAGACGCGCGCATCTTGGAGCGCCGCTACCCGCCAGGCGCGACTGGCATGCAAGCGCCCGCGCTTCGCCGCGACCGCGAGCGGCTGCCGCGTCACGTCCACGACATTTTTCAGCCGCGCCGCCAATTCGCGCTGCGCTTGCCTTAACACCACCGCGTGTTCTTCTGCCCAAGCAAGATTCGTTTCATTCCCCGCACCCTCGGCACGCGCGAAATATACATGCGCGCCTGCATGACTGCCCACGCAGACATCCGCCTCGATCTCTGCGCGCCGCGTCTCTGAAAAATATGGCGCGCCGAACAGCGCCAGCCCGCGCCGCCAATCGCCTGCGTGCTTCCGGCCGAGGAATGCCGCCGTCCCGGACGCGCCCATGACGCCCTCATCCGTCCCGCGGCCGCCCTGCCGCGTCGGCGCGTCATCTTGTACGAGCTGCACGGGCAGCACCCGCCGCAAGGCCGCCAGCATCGCCTCGGGCAGCGCGATATGCCACGCCCTCCGATGACCCACGAGCATCCGCATGCGGAAATAGCGATGCAGCACGTCATCGAGTTCCGCCGTCAATTCCTCCGTTGTCCGGACGGGCGGCAGCTTCAGCGCTTCATAGAGTCCATGATCCCACGGATTCCGGAGGCCTGCGTCCTGCCCCAAAACCTCACGGCAACGCGCTGCTTTCAGCGTCTGAACGACAGAGGCATTCACCATACGCTCTTGCATGGAAATGTCAACATCTTTGAGATCCACGAGAAACCGTTTCGCATGTTCCCGCTGCATTCCTGCGAGCGCCGGCGCTACTTCCAAAGCGTTCGGGAACACCGCTGATTCCATCCCGAGCCACGCCACATCTGTCAGCGTATCCGAAAATACCGATTCATGCAGCCCATCAAGCCACGCCATGATTTTTTTTGCATCATAAAAGCGATGCACGAAGCCCACAATCGCATTGAGGTATGCGTCGGGTGTCCCGTCGCGGAAAAACGCCAGAAATCCCGGCGCAAATCCATACGCCCCCGCCGCCGTCCAGACCTGATTTCTTGCGCGCCTTCGCGCTGCTTCACGCGAAGAAGCCATCAGCCTTGTCTCCCTCTGCAACGAACAAGCGAACGACATCGAACGCAATCTCGCGTTCCTCTTCTTCCATGCACTTGTCAATCATGCCCATCGCGATGGCTTGCCATGGGGTTACGCCAAACTGCATCATGCGAACGGCGGAACGAAGCCCGCGCAAATCCACAGCATGGCTCGAAATCTCACCCTGCGCGTGCTTTTCTGCGAGCGCAAGGAACAATTTGCAAAGCACACTTCTTCCATTCGATGATAACTCTGGGCACCCCTTCTCCAGTAGTGACAGAAGCGCCGTTTCTGTGAGTTCCGGCATACGAAGAACAACGAATCTCGAAGCCAACGCTTCATTGAGCTCGCGCGTCCCCGCATATCCGTGGTTCATCGTGCCGATGATGCGTGCCGCCGGCGAAAGCTCCACGACGCCATGCCCCGGCACTTCGACCATGCCGCGGTCATCGAGCAGCGAATGCAGTACCGCAAGCGCCTCATTGCGCGCCATGTTGATCTCATCGAGCACGGCAAAGCCGCCCGCCTCCGCGCATTCGACGATCGGGCCGGGGCGGAAGGCCACGCAGCCGTCGCGCAAGGTATCCGTTCCGAGCAATCCTTCTGCATCCATCTGCACGTGAAACGACACGTTCCAGACCGGCCGACCGAACACGGCTGCAAGATTCGCCGCGAGCATATTTTTGCCTGTCGCTTTCGGCCCGACAAGCAACAAGTGTTCGCCTGCCAAAAGCGCCGCGAGTGCTCCTTCGATCACCGCTCGCCCTTCATAGACGAACGGCACGGGCGACGCCTGTCTGCTGCTCTGCAACAACGGGGATTGCTCGCGCCATTCCTTCACGGAAGAAAGCAACGCCTCCGACACGCCTTGCTCCGCCCACGCCGATGCAATCGCTGCGCCATCGTAATGCACACGTTTCTGTTGTTTCAAACTCATCAACATCCTCACACAAACATCCGGCCTTGATGTCGTGAGAGTAGCGCGCCAAGGCCGAACAACCGTCAAGTGACGGCAATCCTATCAAATATTATACGGCGTGAACAGTTTGCGCAAATAGTTGCGCCCTTTCGTGAGCACCTTGATGATCGGCTCCATCTGCTTCGGCTGGCGCAGCACGAGCGACAGCACGCGCTGGCGCAGCTGACGGTAATCCGCATCGAAATCACGCAGCACGTCTTCCATTTCCATCTCGACGGAGACTTCCGGGATGTTCGACGGCTGGACTTCCGACGCGCGGCCCGTGATCTGCACGAGGTCGCCACGGAACGGCACGTACGCCTCACACTTGCATTCTTTCTGGATGCGCGCTTTCAGCGCTTCCTGCGATTGTGCTTCGCCGTGGACGATGAAGATTTTCGCTGGCTTCGGATTCTGGATCCCCGAGATCCACTCGATGAGCTGGTTCGAATCCGCGTGCGCCGAGAAACCGTCCATGCTCTTGATTTGCGCCTTGACCGCGACTTCCTCGCCGAGCACGCGCACGCGCGAGATGCCGTCGACGAGGCGGCGTCCGAGGCTGCCCTCCGCCTGATAGCCGACAAAGAGGATCGTCGACTCCGGCCGCCAGAGATTGTGCTTCAGATGATGCAGGATGCGGCCGGCATCGCACATGCCTGACGCCGAGATGATGATCGCGCTGCCCTCTTCGCTATTGAGCGCGCGCGACTCCGCCGCCGTCTCGCAGACGCGCACTTGCGGGAACTTGATGATTTTGCCGCTTTCCCGGAAGAGTTCGAGCGCCTCTTCGTCGAAGTCCTGCTCGTTCTTGAGGAATACGCGCGTCGCATTGATGGCGAGCGGGCTGTCGATGATGATCGGGATGTCCGGATCGAGCCGCCCCTGCTTCGAGAGGTTGTAGAAATAATACAGCAGCGTCTGCGTGCGGCCGACGGCGAACGACGGGATGACGAGGTTGCCGCCGCGATCCATCGTGTCGTTGACGATCTCGAGGAGCCTCGTCTCCTTGTCATAAATCTGGTGCAGGCGGTCGCCATACGTCGATTCAATGACGAGGAAGTCCGCGCCCGTCTCTGGCGTCGGGTCCTTGAGGATCGGCTGGTTCGGCTGGCCGAGGTCGCCCGAGAACACGAGCTTCGTCGTCTTGCCGCCCTCCGTGACGAACACTTCGCGATACGCCGAGCCGAGGATATGACCGGCATCTTTGTAGATCACGCGGACGTTGTCCGCGAGCTGGAACTCTTTTTCATACGGCACGACGACGAGATGTTTCAGCGCCTCCATCGCATCGTCGATGTCATACAACGCCGTGACGGGCGTGTCACCGCGCCGGCGTCCCTTGCGGTTCTGGAGCTCCGCGTCCGACGTCTGGATGTGCGCCGAGTCCGGCAGCATGATGCGGCAGAGCTCGCACGTCGATTTCGTTGCGTAGATGGACTCCGAGAATCCTTCCTTGACGAGCTTCGGCAGCAGGCCGCAGTGATCGACATGCGCATGCGTGAGGAGCACGCCCTCGATGTCCGATGGCACGAACGGGAATTCTTCGTAGTTCAGATCGCGCACGCGCTTCGAGCCTTGGAACATGCCGCAGTCGATGAGGAAATGCTGCTCGTTCGTCTCGAGCAGGTAGCACGAGCCCGTGACCGTATGGGCCGCGCCAATGAATTCGAGCCGCATATCATTCCACTCCTTTCAAAATAGCATCCTGACGTTCGCTGTTTATTATTTGTAGTATTCTGAATTCAAGGCGCGTGTTCCTGCTTTTGAACAAAATTTTTCTTTGGAAGACAGCAAAAACGGCTGCGCCCAGAGGCACAACCGTCTTCGCTATTGTATGGGTGGTCCAACAATCGTTTATTTCAATCCACGCTCTTTGGAGAGAGCGTCCATTGGATTGCGGGTTACCATCAAATCATGTTCTTCTCGTACGCATCATAGAGCGCTTTGAGTTCTTCGACCTTGTCGTACATCTCGACCTGCAGGCCGGATGCCGTCGCGTAGTCGCCATCGTTCAGCGCATTGATGAGCAGCGTGAAGAGGCTCTTCTCGTCGATGCTGTCTTTCGCGAGGTACGTGCGGAGGCCGTTGATCTTGTTCCAGTTGTAGGAATCCTGATCCGTGACGTACGCGCCTTTGATTTCTTTGGCTTTGCGCACGATCGCGCGGTTCTCCGGGATGATGCGGCTCACGAGTTCCGTCTTCCAACGGAGCAGTGCGCCATCGCGGAACGCATCGATGATCTGCGGACGCAGGGCGCCGCCCGCCGTGATGACCTTGAGCTTGTCAGGATAATTTTCAAAGCCCTGCATATTTTCCCAAACGGTTGCCGGAGGCGCACCGAAGAGGTGGTCGCGCTCTTCGTCCGTGTAATCCTCGAACACATCGTCCTCGGAACGGTATGCGCGGTCCTTCTCGAGATAGAAGCCGTCGTCGCCCGCGTTCTTCGAGAGCTCGGCGACGCATTCTTTCGTCGACTTCGCGATCGAGGCCGTGATGCCGTCGAGCATCGCGCTGTAGATGGCTGCGAGCACGAGGTACGTGTTCGTGTACGGGTTGCAAGCGCGGAGCTCGAAACGCGTCGCCATCGGATTGTCGAGGTCGCGGATGAGGCCGGCGAGGATCGTGCGGTTGCGGGACGGCACGGCCGGATTGTGGCCGAGCGACGTGACGATGCAGACCGGAGCCTCGAAGCCCGGCTTCAAGCGGTTCAGCGAATCATTCGTCGCGGAGACGAACGGATTGATGACTTCGTAATTTTTGAGGAGGCCCATGATGGAGCCGTAGCCGACGACGCTCATGAAGTCTTCCTTCGGCTGTGCTGCAGCGAAGAGGTTCACGAGCTTGCCATCTTTCGTGACAGCCGCCATGCCGATATGCGTATGCTCGCCGTTGCCTGCGAGGCCGATCATCGGTTTTGCCTTGAACGAGACTTCGAGGCCGTTGCCGCGGAAGATCTCGCGCACGATCGTGCGGACGAAAATCTCGTTGTCGCACGCCTGCAACGCATCCGCGAAGCGCCAGTCGATCTCGATCTGCTCGCAGACATGGGACATACGGCCGCTCTCGTCGATCTGGCCCTTCATGCCGCCGACTTCCTTATGGCCCATTTCGCATTTCAGGCCGTAGCGCTCAAGCGTCAGCACGCACTCCTCGAGCGCCGTGCGGACGGCGCCGTGCGTGCGCTCCCAATACTGTTCCTGCATGACCTGCGACGCGGACATCTCCTCGATGTCGGCATCCTCGAGCGGCGTCTTGACCCAGAACTCGAGCTCCGTCGCGGACGTGAAGGAAATATCGTCGATCTGATCGCCCTTGACCGCGAGGCCAGCGATGTCTGGATGTGCATGGAAGAGGTCGAGGAGGCCTTTCTTCACATACGTGAGGCTGTCGGCGAGGATGGCGCGCGCGTCGACGCGCTTGCCCTCATGGATGAGGAACGACGGGATGCGCAGCGTGCCGATCGGCTTCTCCGTCTCTTCGTCGTAATGCTCGAAGTTGTAATCCACGAACCAGTTGACATCCGGATCGACCGGCATATCGACTTTCGCGTTGTTCAGCGTTGCGATGCCCGGCAGCACGACGGAAGAACCATCCGTCTGCACGGCGCAGCCTGCATAGAAGTCGTCGATGTCCTTGAGGAAAATACGCATCGGGATTTTCTCGTCCGTGTCGTTGCCGGCCATATCGATGCCGACGAGCGAGACGAATTTGATCTCGGGATGTGCCTCGAGCATCTTCTTGACGTCTGCGCGATCCGTGTGTGTGGGGATCACATAGAGGAGTTCATCTAACATGTTGTACCACCCTTTTCTTTCTGCAGGAAACCCTGCGAAAAAAACAAAAGCCCTGCCGTCACGAACGACAAGAGCGATAACGCTCTCACACTCATGACTGCACGGCTCCATTGCCTTGTTCTTCACTTGACGGTTCTTATACTAGCAGAAAAACGTCCGCGTGTAAAGTATTTTTTGCACAAAGAAATTGTATACATAAAACGGATGCCAGCAATACTCCAAATCGCGTGATTTCAACGATTGCTCCGAAGTTCTCGTTTCAATACGCGAGTCCGTTCTCCTTCGCGATGCGGATGACCTCGTCGACGGTTGTCTCATTGTCGGAAGCGATGTCCGCATAAGCGACGTGGCGCTTCAGCTGGTTGCGGATCGTGCGCAGCGTCTTTTCAGCGATGCCTTCGGCCTTGCCCTGCGCTCTGCTTTTTTCGTGAATTTCTTCCATAATCTTGCACATGTTCATCACCCCGTGTTCATCCGACTTGAAATACCGTGCGCGCTCCGCAAGAATCTTCGAGTGCATCTTCTCCGGGTCTTTACACGCGAAATCCTGCATGAGCAATCCTAGCGGCGTGTCGTCATGATCTTCCTTCGTCATGCGCCGCGCATCCTGTCTTCAACCCTGCAATGCAAGATTCCCGCTGACCTTCGGTTCTTCGTAAAACCGCGGCGCGGGAACGGCCCGGCCGAGCGCTTCCGCCGTCTCAATCCACGACGCAATCGCGTCGCGCACATTCGAAAGTGCTTCCTGCCGCGTCTCGCCGTCGCTCATGCAACCGGGGAGCTCAGGGACGACGGCGACGAACCCGCCGCCGTCTTCTTTTGAAAGCGCCGAGATGCGAACTTCATAATCTCCCATGTCAATCATAAAGCGCCTTCCTTATCGCATCGCGATACACATTTCCCTCCGGAAGATTGACAGAAGAAAACGCTTCTTGCAATTTATAGACGGTCGTGGAATACTGGTCAACAATGCCCAAAGGCCGGATCACACCGTCTTTCGTCTTTGCCTTGCGATAGTCATAATTGATAAAGTTGATGGACGCAGATTGCATCGGGAAAGCCGGGAGCTTTTCGCGCCCTCCGAGACGGTTCATGACACGCTCAAAGACAGGAGACGGACAAACGAAAAACAGGCCTGTGCGACAAAGCTCCTCGCGCTGGAGTACCTGCCCTTTGTAAATGAGTTGCGGGATGATTCGTTTCGATACGTTCTCCCAATTCAGCCCAAGGTCATTTTTGACAGCGTTACGATTTTCGACTGCTTCTTGCAAAGCATCTTGATAGCTTCCTGTCGTGTCAATCGTCTGAACTTCGATTGCCGTGAAGTCCACGAGCTCGCCTTTCTTGTTCAGCCGCGCCAAAATCCAATCGACAAAATACGATCCCGAGCCGCTGCGATTCGGGAGGCGGAGTTCCCCGCCCCAACCGTGTCCGAAAACCGCGATTGCGCCGTTCCCCTTTTTCGCTTCATCGACCGCCAAGCGTCCCGAACAGAGTGGGAGTTTTCGCGGAAACGCGATGTTTGCGACCTGATGCAACATCTTGTATTCTTCCGCGTACATCCGATTCGGGCAACAAATGACAGGGGTCTTGTCCTTCACTTGATGCACGGCGCACACACCTGCGATGGTTCTGTCCTTCAAGACTTTCGTGCATTGCGTCCCCAGAAACGGACATATCCTTTTCGCCGCATAAGAACGCGCCGCATCGGATTCATCACCGACGCGATAGCCGAAGATTTCATAGATGTATCCAGACATATCAGCCCTCCAACACCGAACGCAAAGAAAGCCCGACGGATTCCGCCAAGAGCGGCGGCACGGCATTGCCGACTTGCGCGTATTGTTCTGCCTGTGTTCCTGTGAAAATGAAGTGGTCGGGGAATGACTGTATCCGCGCCGCCTCGCGTACTGTGAATGAGCGGTCTTGCTCGTAATGGAAGAACGCACCCCAATGCGGATCGCATTTCGTCATAATCGTAGAAGCCAATCCATCGGGAGTCACGCGGCCATAGCGCTTCGTATGGTCGGAACGCCGCGCTTTCTGCATCCCTTTTGGAAGCATATCATGCGGAATATCCGTCCAGTTGCCACCGGGCTTGATGTATTTCAACCGTTCAAGGTTGATTTTTGAAAGCAGCGGAGCTTCATGGTTGTAAACGCCCGCGCTGCCCCGACGCATCCGCTTCTGATAATCACATTGCGGCGCGACAGGATACGGCTTGCACCTTTCGCCGCGTTCTCCGCTTTTCAGCGGCGGCAAATCGCCGATAGCATCTTTGACCGTCGTGAAGTTCGCATCAGCTTCGGGAGACGGAGACTTTATCAAAGTCTTGCCGTCAAACGTCGATGTGAAATTTGGTTTGATGGGCGCATGGCAAATCGGGACAGGGTATGCTTCTGGAGGGAGGACACGCCCCCGCACGCCAAGCACAATGGTTCTCCAACGCATTTGAGGAACGCCATAATAGGCTGCGCCAAGAATCTGCACACCTGCTCCATAGCCGAGATTCCCCAAAGAATCCAGAATCGCGTGCAGCGTCGCGCCGTGCTCGAAAGATACCAAGCCGGGGACGTTCTCGATCAGCACGGCACGCGGCGCGAAAGCATCGACGAACCGCAAAAATTCCTTGAACAAATGGTTCCGGCGATCCGATGTGCTGCGGACAGGCGCATTGATGGAAAACCCTTGGCACGGCGGGCCTCCCGCTATCAAATCCAGTTCCCCGCGCTCCAAGCCGAGGCTCTTTCGCACCTTGTCCGCGTCAACGCTGCGAATATCATTGATACAGACTTCGGTATCTGCATGATTCTTTTGATACGTCTGGGCATAAACCGGAATGATTTCGGAGGCAAAGAGCGAATGAAACCCTGCATTCGACAAACCTTCTGACAATCCACCTGCCCCAGAAAACAAGTCAACGAATTTTAGTGATGTGTCCATCTGCACAGCCTTCCTAAATCTCTGAAACTCTGATTTGATTATATCAGCCATGCAAGGATCAAGCAAGAAAGGGCTTCCCGTGATGGTTCGCGCATTTCCCACGCGAAAGCCCCGCCCTGTTTCAGCAAGAGCTTCCACTGTCTATATCGAATGTTTTCGCGATTGACACGATCATCCTACCGCAGATGTAACATAATCCTGCATAAAGAGGCGGTATTCAATGCCTCCGTATCACCGGATCCGCCGCAATGACAAGCTGGTCGCGTAATGGTCGAGGAACGTCTCGATCTCTCCGTCGAGTTTCGCGTCCGGGTGTTCTTCGGGGCGGCCGGCGGTTTGGATGCGCAAGAGGCGCGCGAGGAGCATGGCCATCGCGTATTCCTGCTGGCGCGCATCCTCGAGCTGCGCGACTTGGAAGACGATCGTGCTGCCGTTTTCGATCCAGAGATTGCCGTCTGCGAGCTTTGCCGCTTCCTCCGGCGCGACGGCGCAATGCTCGGCAATCGCTGCTGCGAAATCCTGTTCATTTGCACAAAGCACGACATCATAACGGCCGTGCGGCACAGCTCCAAACGATTGGCGAACGCGCGCGGCGGCAGTCTTCACATATTGATTCATCGACGGCGCAAGGCCATCGGAGACGCCGGCGCGTGCGGAAAACGTCAGCTCGATGGAGCGTTTCATTTCTCTCTCATACCATGCGCGGAAGTGGCGGAGGAACGCTGCATGCTTCATACCGAACGCCTGCTCGAATGCTGCTTCCCCATCCTTGTTTTCTTTGAGCATGCGGAAGTATTTCAGGATGGACGCGACTTCCTTGCCGCGCTGCTGCTCCATGAGGCAGAGCGTCATCGCGTCCGCCATCTGGTAGGTATGATAACTCTTGTCCATGAGCTTCATGCGCTGTTCCATCGTGCAGTGAACGATCGAATCCGGTTTCACCGTCGATTCCGCGAGACGCAGATCATCGAGCGTATCGAGCGACCACTTGCGCAGCGTCTTGCCGTTTGCTTTTTCCGCGATGCGCGCGCCGATGTAGTCTGCCGTGCCTTCTTCGAGCCAGAAAATCGACGACGCGCCCGTATCGTTGCCGTCCGAAAGCTCGTATTGCAGCTGGTGGAAAAGTTCGTGCGCCGTCGTGCTCTGACGGTCGCTCGCCGTCTTCATGACGCCGGCCGCGCCATTCAGGGCCGTGAGGCCGCGCCGCCCGCCCGTCCAGCCGCCCGAGACCTGGGCGATGGCCTGCGCCTCATCCGCGCTCTGGTCGAACTGCTCGGCGATCACGCGCACGTAATCCGCCTGTGTCGCGGCGACGTAGACGTGGACATCATGATGGAGCGGCGCGCCATTCGCCGTCATGTCCTCCGTGAAAAGCTGGACGGCCTGGCGGATGTCGTCCATGTGCGCGGCAGGCACATCGCCCGCCGCCTGCACGTCGATGCCCGCCGTTTTTTCCTCGTGCGCAACGAACGGCAACGCGCCGATGGAATCCGCCGCGTCATCTGCGAAAAACGCGAACCCCATGCCGACGGCACAGGCAAAGACGAGCGCAAAGAACCATGTTTTCATCAGTCACCTCTGCCAGCTGCAGGCACGCCGTTCCGTGCCGTCGATGAGCGTGAACAGCACGAGGCCGAGCGCGGACAACACGAGAATGCCCGCGTACATGTCGAGATAATTCACGCGCAGCCACGCATCCATGATGAAGTAGCCCATGCCATACTGCGTGCCGAATGTCTCCGTGAAGAACAGCACGGAAATCGCCGTCGCCATCGCGACGCGCACGGCCGTCAGGAATTTCGGCAGCGTCGCCGGCAAGAGCACATGGCAGAGCATGGCCGGGAAAGACGCGCCGAGCACGCGCAGCGGGAAAAACGTCTCCTCCGGGACTTCGCGGATCGCATCGCGCACAGCGATGACGACCTGGAAGACGATGATGAGGAAAATCATGAGGATCTTCGAGAGCTCGCCGACGCCCGCGAGCAGCATGAGAATCGGCAGCAGCGCGATCTTCGGCACGGGATACGTCAAATAGACGATCGGTGACAGCAGGCGGTCGGCACGCTTGTCATAGCCCATGGCGACGCCGAGCGGATAGCCGACGGCGACGGCGAGCACGAGGCCGGCTGCGATGCGCCAGAGACTATAGGCTGCATGGATCGCGATCTTGTCGGAAAAAATCTGGCCGAGCCGTCCAAAGACGCGCGCGGGCTGCGGGATGATGGGCAGGCCGGCCGCCGTCGCAACGATCTGCCAGAGCACGAGCAGGAACAGCGCGCCGAGCGCATACGTCATGAGCAGTTTCTTCCAATTCATACGCGCCTCATCTCCCGGATGCGTTCGCGCAGCGTCCGCGCGAGTTCAAAGAATGCGGCGGACTCGCGCAACCCTTCGCGGCCGAACAGCGGATTTTCCATCACCTGTGCGATGCGCCCGCCCGTCTGCATGAGCACGATCTGCTGTCCGAGGTACACGGCTTCCTCGACGTAATGCGTGACGAAGAGCGTCGTGACATGCGCGCGTTTCCAGAGGCCGAGGAACACGTCTTGCATTTCTTCGCGCGTGATCGCGTCGAGCGCGGAAAACGGCTCGTCCATGAGCAGGATGTCCGGCTTCAGCAAAAATGCGCGCGCGAGTGCCACGCGCTGCTGCTGGCCGCCGCTGAGCTCCCGCGGATAGCGCGTTTCAAGGCCTGCAATGCCCAGCGCAGAAAACAGCGCTTCCGCCTGCTTGCGTGCCGTTTCCACATACTGATGACGAATCTTGGGGCCGAGCAATACGTTGTCGATGGCCGTGCGCCATGGCAAAAGGCCGTAATTCTGTGGCATGAAGCCGATCGTACACGCCTTCGGGTCGATGGGCGCGCCATCCATCGTGACCGTGCCGGACACTGGCGTGAGCAACCCCGCCACGGTCTTGATGAGCGTCGACTTGCCGCAGCCCGACGGCCCGAGGACAGCACAAACCGTCCCTTTCGGGACGGTCAGCGTGACGCCATCGAGTGCTTCGTGTGGCGCTTCCTTCGTTTGGTTGTACGTAACGGAAAGCTTTTCAATCGAAATCATAACATCTCTCTGATCCTGTCCGTCATCATTTGGACAGCACATCGACCACGATGTCGTCATAGCCAAACGACGACGAAATCAGACTTTTGCCCGTGAGCCAGGCAATGCAATCCGTAACATCACTCTCTTTTGGCAGGGTCGCTTCGTGATACTTCGGCAGCTTCAGCGCTTCTTTCGAGGCCTGCGGGAAGCCGCCTTTTTCAATGACGAGCGCCATGTACTCATCCTGCGGCGTCTCGTTCAGATATTTCACGGCCTTGTTGTAAGCGCGGTACATGGCCTGGATCGACGCCTTCTTGTCCTTCACGCTCGTCGCCGTGAACATGATGACGCCGGGATTGATGCCGAGCTCGTCTGAGCCCGTGACGAAATGGCAGCCATTGTGCACGGCGATGCTCGCCATTGGCTCCGGCAGCGTCGCAGCGGCCAGCTTGCCATTCTGGAGCATCTCGAGGCGCGTCGGGATTTGCGGAATGATGACCTTATTGATATCGTCGCCCGTCATGCCGTCTTTCGCGAGGATCTGATCCGTCACGTACTCGATAATCGTGTTGCGCGAGACAGCGACGTCCTTGTCCGCGAGCTCTTTTGCCGTCTTCGCCGGCTCCGCCGCGCCCGCGATGAGCTTGTAGCTGCCGTCCGTGTACGACGTGACATTCACGTCAAAGCCGCCGTCTTTCGCGAACGCGACGGCGAGCATATCCGACACATCGCCATCGAGCGTGCCGCTCTGCAGCGCCGCGTCGCGATCCATCGCGCTCTTGAACTGCTGGAGCTCGACTTCGACGCCTTCCTCTTTGAAATAGCCGTTTTCCTGTGCGATGAGGAACGGTAGAGAGTCCACGTCCGGCATGAGGCCGATCGTGAGCTTTGGCAGCGGCGCATTCTTCGCCTGCTCCGATCCGCAGCCCGCGAATGCAAGCAGAGAAACCATCATCAATGCAAACCATACATATTTCTTCAACAAAAGAAGTCCCCCTTACTTCTCTGAATAATTATTGGAACAGCAAACTGCCGAGCATCTGCGCGCCCGTCTTCGCGTACGAGACGACGGTGTCAATCGTGTCACGATTTTCATCATAGGCCGTCTGCGCCTTTTCGAGCGCCACGCTTGCGTCCTGCTGCACGGCTTTCGCCGCGTCGAGCTTCGCGTTCACGTCGTCGAGCATCTGCTGCGCATTCTCGATGGACTGGTCGATGTTCGCCGCATCCGTCTGCGCCGCCGTCGCCTCCGCGTTGTTCGCTGCCTGCGCTTCCTGCTGTTTTTTCTCTTTCCCTGTCACTTTATCCAGAAATTTGCCAAGGCCGGACGACTTGTCACTCTCGATCTGCTCGTTGCGCCCTTGCGCCCGCGCTGCCGTCTCGGCGGCTTGCTGTTTTTGCCGCTCGAGGTCACGTTTTTCCTGTTCGAGCTGCGCTTTTTTCTCTTCGAGCGCTTTCGTGTCGCGGTCCAGCTGCGCTTGCTTGTCCTGCAATTGCTGTTCCTGATGTATGCGCTCGTTCTCTGCGCGTTCGGCGCTTTGCTGCGTGTAGCCCGCGAGGATGAAACCGAGGAGCAACGCAAACACGAAGCCGCCCACGAGGATCGCATTGCGCTTTTTCGCCCGCGTCCAAAATGGCGGCTTGCCGTCACCTGCATCCGTTCCATTCGTTCCATTCACAGCATTCGTGGAATCCGGTGATTGCGGGCGGCGGGGTTGCAACGATTCTACGGGCGAGAGTTCGCGAACGCCAGAACGCCGGCGCGGATGCTGCTGCGTTCCCTCGGGCGCGTCGCCCACCACGGGAATGGATTGCGTATCGTCCAGCTGTGACGCTGTTCTTTGCTTCTGCATTTCCTCGGACGTCAACGGTTTTCCCAGAAATTGCGTTTCCTCAAAATCATTCCGCCCGTTCGAAGGATTCCTTGCCATCGATCAATCTTCTTTCCTTGGTTCTCGTTCCGCGAGCGCGCCATGCTCGCGCTGCATCGTCTCGCAGAGGCGCCTGAGCGTCCAGAGCGTGTTGAATGGCGTCACGACCGTCTTGTACTGCACGGGCGGCTGGACGGTCGCCGCGAGCGCGGCGAGCACTTCGTCGAGGCGCTTGCCCTTGATCTTGTCGAGCAGCAAGACCTCATGCGGGAACACGAAATCTTCCTCATCCTTGTCCTCCGGCGTCACGCGGAAGCCTTTCATGCCGATGAGATAACCGACCTTCTGGTAATGCGCCTCGGGCGGCAGGACGCGTGCGCCGATGCTGAGGCGGTCAAGCGCCTTGCGCACGAGATGGATGCGCGCTTCATCATGGAATCCGTAGAGCAATGCCTGTTCTTTTCGTTTCAAAATAGTGGCTCCTTCATGGTCACGCGAGGCCGCGCATGATGAGATACGTCACGAGCTCGTCCATCGAGACGCCTTCCTCCGCCTTGCGGCGCTCGAGATCGCGTTGCAAGGTACGTGGCAGGCGGATCGTCAGGGAATCCGCCGAAGTTGGCGGCTCTTTCTTCAGCGGTTCTTTTTTCGAAGGCTCTTTCTTCGATAATTCTTTCTTCGATAATTCTTTCTTCGATGGTTCTTTCTTCGATGATTCCGCTGCTTTCTGCGCCTTTACGGTCTTCGATGAAACGTTCTTCGTGTCAACGTTCTTCTTTGCCGCTGCCTCTTTTTTCGGTTCCGCATTCTTCTGCTTTGGCAGCTCCGGCTTCTGTTGCGCTTTCTTCGAAGCCTGCGTGGCTTTCACATCTTCTGTGGCTTTTGCCGATTTCGTTTTCTTCTTCGTTTTTTCCGTCTTCTTCGAACTCTTCACGTCCGCATCTTTCTTTTCTTCGTTCAACGATTTTTCCGTCTTCGCCTTGCGCGGCTTCTTCTCCGGTTTTTCTGGCGGGTAGCAGAGGAACTCGTCATAGGCGCTCCTTAGCGTCTCGCTCGCCTGCTTCGTGCCGACGCCGATGATGTACGATTTCTCGCCGCTGTTCAGCGCCTCGGCGATCTTCACGAAATCCGAGTCCGTCGTGATGATGAAAAAGCGGCGCACGCCGTCTTGGTAGAGCACGAGCGCCGAATCGTAGAGCGCGTTGTCGAGCGAGTTTTTGCCGAGGTACGTCCGCGTCACGGGACGGAACGTGAAGCCTGGGCGGCGGCGCAGCCGCTCCCAGCGCTTCTGATCCTCGGGCACCTTGTCCCAATCCGTGACGACGATGATGCGGCACGGCTGGAAGCGCCGCGCCTTGCCGAGCGTATAGTCAAGCATCTCATACGGCGCGTTTTCGATGTCGTAGAGAATCGCAACGGTATCGTTGCTGGAGTCAAATGTCATAAAAGCTGTCCTTCTTCAATCTTTCTGTTTTTATCCTTCCGATTTTTTCACGTTCACGCAGTCAATCGCTATAATTATATCACGCGACGCAAGTCCGTGCTAGAGCAAGCGTCACGGATTCGCGAAAGAATGACTTTTATTTGCCCCTCTGTCGCTTTCCTGCTATACTGATGACAGAAAAATTTTTCGAAACGAAGAGAGGTCTTCCCTTTTATGATGTTAACGCGAAAATCCGTCGAGCTCCTCGCACCGGCCGGCACGTGGGACGCGCTCGTCGCCGACGTCGCGTCCGGCGCGGATGCTGTGTATCTCGGTGGCAAGCATTTCAACATGCGCATGCACGAGGGCGATTTCAATTTTACAGACGAACAGCTCAAAGAAGCCATCGCCTATTGTCACGCGCATGACGTGCGGCTCTACATCACGCTGAACAATCTCATCAGCGACGAGGAACTTCCCGCGCTGAAAAAATATTTAGCCTATCTCGAAGAGATTCGTCCGGACGCCATCCTCGTGCAGGATTTCGCTGTGCTCGAGCTCGTGCATGAGATGGGCATCACGATCCCGCTGCACACGTCCGTCATGATGAACACGCACAACGAGCACGCCATCGAGAAGCTCAAGGAATACGGCATCACGCGCATCGTCGTCGGCCGCGAGATGACGCTTTCCGAGCTCACGAACTTTCGTGCGAAGACCGGCATCGAGGTCGAGTACTTCATGCACGGCGATATGTGCGTGTCGGAAAGCGGCCAATGCATCCACTCCGGCGTCGTCTTCGGCCAGAGCGGCAACCGTGGCCGCTGCCTGAAACCATGCCGCTGGGCGTACGACCTCATCGACGAGGCGACAGGCGAGCGCGTTGATGAAGGCAGTGAGGGCTCGTATAAGCTCGCGCTCAAGGACATGTGCATGTACCGCGCCATCCCGCAGCTCATCCAGGCCGGCGTGTTCTCGTTCAAAATCGAGGGCCGCATGCGTCCGGCACCGTTCCTCCGCCGCATCGTCTCGACGTATCGCGCCGCCATCGACGCCTACATCGCCGATCCGACGGGCTACACGACGGACGAAGATGGCTGGAAAAAGTTGTATGACAACCGCGCACGCGACTTCACGACGACATTCGCTTTTGGCCAGCCGACCGCGAAAGACATCGGCTTCACGGGCGAGCGCGAGCCGCGCTTCTTCTCCGACGCCGTCAAGGAAGCAGGCTTCCAAGATGACATCCTGAAGCAGGAGCGCGCGATAGACAAGCCCTTCGCGCCGCAGCCGCGCCTTTCCGTGCGCGCCGCAACGCCCTCCTCAGCCAAGGCCGCCATCGAGCATGGCGCGGATGCTGTCTACGTCGGCGGTGAAGCGTTCCGCCCGAACCGTCCATGGACGCTCGCGGACTATCAGGACGTGCTCGCGGCCGCGGAAGGCCGTGCGAAAGTCTTCCTCCAGACGCCGCGCACGACAATGCGGCGCGAATGCGGCGAGCTCGAACAATTCTTCACAGGCCTCAAGACGTGGGAACGCCAGCCCGACGGCATCCTCGTCAGCAACCTCGGCTCGTTGAAACTCGCGAAAACGCTGACCGACCTGCCTGTGCAAGCGGATGTCTCGTTCAACCTCTTCAACCATCTCGCCGCGAAGTTCCTCAAAGAGAACGGCCTCACGATGGCCTGCGCGTCGCTCGAGCTCTCGTTCGAACAGCTGCGCGAGATCGTGGAGACCTCGGAGCTCCCGATCGAAGTCATCGTCCACGGCAGCTACGAGTCCATGATCTGCGACCATGATTTCATCGGCATGAATGTGAAATTCAACGAGCTCGACAATCCGGAGCTCAAAGATCGTCACTTCGCGCTCAAAGATCGCGCTGGAGAGATTCATCGCCTGCGCATCGACCAATTCGGCCGCGCTCATATTTATTTTGCGAATGACCTCTGCCTCTACCCGTACCTCGCAAAGATGGGCGGCATCGCCTCGTACCGCATCGAAGCGCAAGACTACGACGCCGACCTCACGGCGACCGTCACGTGGATGTACCGCAAAGCGCTGAACGAGCTCGCCGCCGGCCGGGAGGTCATGGCGTTTGACGACCAGATGCTTGAACTGGTCAAAGACATGACGCCGCGCAACCTCGGCATCGGCACATTCCGTTTCCGCGAGTCACGCAATTCCATTTGATTTTGAAAGGCACTCTATGAACGAAAAACATTTCATCGGCCCTGAAGCCATCATCGAAAAAAAGAAAAAATACATCATGCCCTGCCTCGCCCATTTCTACAGCAATCCGCAGGAAATGGTCAAAGGCTCGATGCAGTATCTCTGGGACAGCAACGGCAAAAAGTACCTCGACTGCTACGCCGGCGTCTCCGTCATGAATTGCGGCCACTGCAACCCCGAGATCACCGAGCTCATGAAGGCGCAGATCGACGAACTGCAACATGTCTGCAACATTTATTTGACGGAAAACTTCGTGAACCTTGCCGAGCGCCTCGCTGCCGTCACGCCGGGCGATCTCCAGAAATGCTTCTTCTGCTCGACAGGCTCGGAAGCGACGGAAGGCGCGCTGCTGCTCGCTGAAGTCTACAATGGCAACAGCGAGATCATCGCGCTGCGCCAGGGACTCCACGGCCGTACGAAGCTCGGCATGAGCGTCACGGGCCTCACGATGTGGCGCACGGCGCCGACGCCCGTCGGTGGCATCCACTTTGCGCCGAATCCGTACTGCTACCGCTGCCCGCTCGGCAAGAAGCCGGACACGTGCGACCTCGCCTGCGCGAATGCCATCGAGGACATTGTGAAAACGGCGACGAGCGGCCACCCGGGCGCTTTCATCGCCGAGACGATCCAAGGAAACGCCGGCATCGTCGTGCCGCCGAAAGGATATTTCCAGCGCGTCAAAGAAATCCTTGCACAATACGGCACGCTGCTCATCGTCGACGAAGTCCAGACGGGCTTTGCGCGCACGGGCAAGATGTTTGCCATCGAGAACTTCGATGTCGTGCCCGACATCATGTGCATGGCGAAAGCGCTCGGCAATGGCGCGCCGATCTCGTGCTTCATCTCAACGGCGAAAATCGCTGACACCTACACGCGTCCCGGTGCCTCGACGCTCGGCGGCAATCCCGTCTCGTCGACGGCCGGCCTCGCCGTGCTCGATTACATTGAAAAACACGAGCTCTGCAAGAACGCCGACGAACGCGGCAAGCAGCTGCGGAGCGGCCTGCGCGAGCTCCAGTCGCGCCACGGCGTCATCGGCGACGTGCGCGGCCTCGGCCTCATGGACGGCGCAGAATTCATCCACGCGGACGGCTCGCCGGCGCCGGAACTCCTCGACGACGTGCTCGAAGAAATGAAAGACCGCGGCTACATCATCGGCAAGAACGGCGCAGGCCGCAACGTCATGGCCTTCCAGCCGCCGCTCGTCATCACGGAAGTGAACGTCAATGACGTCCTCGACGAACTTGACCGCGTGCTGACGGAAAAACATCTTTGATTTGACAAGCGCGCCCGCGTCTGGTAAAATATATTTCGTTCATGACGCACACACGCCAAAACAATGCCGGTGTGGCGGAATTGGCAGACGCAGCAGACTCAAAATCTGCCATTGGCAACAATGTGCCGGTTCGAGTCCGGCCACCGGCACCACTTGAAATCAAAAAGGAACCAAGCATTTCGCCTGGTTCCTTTTTTCGTATCCATGGAGATCGATATGAGCAACAACATCGGCATCATCGCCGAATACAATCCATTCCACAACGGCCACAAATACCAACTCACAAACATCCGTGAAGCCTTCCCTGACGCCACGATCGCCGTCGTCATGAGCGGCAGCTTCACGCAGCGCGGCGAGGCGGCCATCCTCGACAAATGGACGCGGGCAAAGCTCGCCATCGAGAACGGCGTCGACCTCGTCTGCGAACTGCCCTACGCCTTCGCCTGCCGCAGCGCCGAGCACTTCGCACGCGGCGGCGTGCAAAGCCTCGCCGCGCTCGGCATCGACGCGCTGGCGTTCGGGGCGGAAACGAATGATTTGGCGATGCTTCAATCGGTTGCACACTGCATGGACACGGAATCATTCCAATCCGCGCTCCACGACCGCATCGCCGCCGGCGCTTCCTATGCGTCTGCGTTAAGTTCGGAACTCATGGAACGCAGGAACATCGATGATTCGATTCTTCGCGCGCCAAACAACATCCTCGCTATCGAATATCTCCGTGCTCTCGCGCGTTACGCTTCGGACGTTACGCCCCTGCTCATTGAGCGAACGGGCGCGGCCTACCATGACACGCAGTTGCATGAAGACACCGCCAGCGCTTCGGCCATCCGCAGCGCCCTTCGCGGCAAGCCAGATTGGAACAAGCTACGTCTCGTGATGCCGCCTGCCACGTTCGACGCACTTCAGAACGCAAACCCGAAGAACCTTCCACAACAAGACCTCTTGCTCCGTCCTCTGCTTGCACGACTGCTCACGATGAATGCAGACGAGTTGCAACGCATCACCGGCATCAACGAAGGATTGGAACACCGTCTGCTCGAACGCTGCTCTTCTCCTCTCCCCTCTCGTAACGATTCCAAAGATTCTTGGGAACATCTCACGCAAGCCATCGCCACCAGCCGCTACCCGAAGTCCCGAATCTCCCGCTTGCTCGTCCACATCTTGGCGAACTTCACGAACGATATCGCGACCACATGCGACGCCACCGGCCCGCGTTACCTGCGCGTGCTCGCGATGAATGCACGCGGCACAGCGCTTCTTCATGGCGTAAAAAAAACAGCCCGTCTTCCGATCATCACGAAGACGAGCCAGTTTTTGAACAGCCGCGACTGTCTGCGGCCTTTGGATGAATTATCTGCGTTGCAACAAATGCTGTTATATGATGTGCGAGCAACGGAACTGCGAAACCTTGCGCTTCCTGCTCCTATGGCAGCATCGCAAGATTTCTTAACTTCGCCGTGTTACGTAAAGCAATAAATCTCCACAGCCTTTGGCACGGTCGTAATCTCCATTGGCAGCATCGGGCCGACTTCGCCGTCGAGATCGCCGGAGAGCTCAATGTCGGCCATAATCTTGAAATGTTTTGCCTGCACGTGGAAAATTGATGGCAGGTCGATGACCGGACGGCCGGCGAAGAGATCCGTGCTGAGACGCATGACCTGGGCGACGTTTGCCTTTTTCACGGCGAGGAAATCCAGCTTGCCGTCGTCGATGGCCGCGCAGGGCAGCACGTCCTTGAAGCTCGCGACGGTCGCGCTGTTCACGACGAGGAACAGGAATGCGTCGAACGTGTACGGCGTGCCATCCGCTTCGACCGTAAAGTGCGCCGCGCGCATCTTCGGGATTTCGCCGATGCCGCGCAGATAATACGCGAACTTGCCGAGCGCGTTCTTGAGGCGCGGCGGGACTTCGTGCGCGATGCCCGTCATCACGCCGGCGCTCGCGACATTGATGAAATACGTGCCGCCGACCTTGCCGAGGTCGACGGGGCGCGTGCTGCCCGCAGCAATCGCATCGAAATACGCATCGTAATCGTCATTGATATGCAGATACGTCGCGAAATCATTCGACGTGCCGCTGCCGATGATGCCGACCGGCAGATGAAGCTCGTTTTTCACGACGAGGTTCACGATCTCGTGCACCGTGCCATCGCCGCCCGCCGCGATGATGCCCGTGGGCTCCACCGCGCGCACGAACTCCGCAAAATGGTGGTTGTGCCGCAGCGTGCGATACGGGATGATGATGCAGTCGCGCTTCTGGAATTCCTTGATGATCCAGTCGAGCCGCCGCTTGAACGCCGCGTGTCCCGAGACGGGATTGTACGCGAGCAAGATTTTTTTCATGGGCTCTGCCTCCCTGCTGCGCCTGTGGCACAGTGAACGAACGCGCCTCGATGTTGAGGCGCGTATTTTATTTGTCTGCTTTTTCCTTGAATACGCCGAGCTTGCGCAACACGCGGATGCTGTAGCGGCCGATCATCGGGATCTTCGCCATGTCTTCCTCGCCGATGCCGCCGATCAGCACCATGACGAGGATATAGACGAAGCAGCCGAAGAACACGGCGCCGAACGTCGAGAGCGCGCCCATGGCCCACCACGCCATCGTGAGGTCATAAAAGCCTTTGACGGCCACGGCCATGACGACGGACGAGATGATGGTCTTGACGAGCTGCGGAACTTCCATGCGGTAGCCGATGAATTTGTAGATGAAGACGAGATTGATGATGGCCGCGACGCCCATGTCCGCTGCCGTCGCCCAGGCTGAGCCCATGATGCCGAGCCAAGGGATGGCCGTGAGGTTCCAGTTCAGGAGCACTTTCGCCGCTGCCGCGAGGATCATGTTCACCATCGGGATCGTCGGATGGCCGAGGCCCTGGAGGATGGCCGTCGAGACTTGATGGAGTCCCAAAAGCACAATGGAGAACGCGGAAATCATGACGGCCGGCCCCGCGCCCGGCGCATTGTAAATGAGCGCGGAAATCGGCGTCGCCAGGACGAACACGACGACGAACGCCGGGAAGCAGACAAAATTCGAGATGCGCACGGAGGCCGCCGTCTGCGTGTAGACGCGGCTCATGTCCTTGAGCGCGCGCGCCTCGGAGATGATCGGCACGATGCTCATGGCCATGGACGCCGTGAGAATGGTCGAGAGGTTGACGAGCGGCACGGCCATGCCCGTCAGGTAGCCGAAGAGCTCTGTTGCCTCATTGATACTGTAGCCCGCGACTTCGAGGCGCTGCGGCACGATCATGAGGTCGAGGTTCGACACGACCGGCAGCATGAGGCTCGACGCCGAGACCGGCAGCGACAGCATGAAAATGCGGCGCATGACGCGCTGCCACGACAGCGGCGGTTCGCCGGGCGGCGGCGCGAGCTCCTTGCCGTAGTCGCGCTCGATGTCGCGGTCGAGTTTCCAATGGAAATAGACGAGCACGATGAGACCCGTGACCGCGCCGGCGAGCGCACCGAGCGACGCGCCGGCGGCCGCGTAGTCGAGACCCCATGGCAGGAAGAGATCCGCCAAGAGGATCATCGTGATGACGCGGAAAATCTGCTCGACGATCTGCGACACGGCCGTCGGCGTCATGCGCTGCCAGCCCTGAAGATAGCCGCGCGAGCTTGCCAAGAGCGTCACGAAGAAGACCGTCGGCGCCAGCACCTGCACGGCCATCTTCGCGCGTGCGTCGCGCAGGAAATGGAAATCGATGAGCCAATCCGCCGCGAAGAACGTCAAGAGCGAGAAAATGATGCCGGTCAGCAGCATGAACGTCATGGAAATGCGGAACACGCGCTTCGCGCCCCAGATATCCTTGAGCGCGACGCGCTCCGCCGTGATGATCGAGATGGCGACCGGCACGCCAGCCTGTGAGACCGTCATGGCGAGGAAGTAAATCGGGAACGCCATCTGATAGAGGCCGATGCCCTCGCCGCCCAAAATGCGCGAAACAAAAATCCAGTTGAGGGAGCCGATGACTTTGACAACAAAGCCCGCGATCGTCAGGATGAACGTGCCCTTGAGAAACGACTCGCCCTTGCTGGAAGATTTTTTCTCTGAATCCTTACCGGAATCCGTGGTACTGATGGAAAACACCGCCTTGCACCATGAAAAAACTCATGGCCGTTCGAAATTTCGAAAAATAAGGAGGACCCTGCCAGAGGGACAGAATCCCCAGCTATTGAATTATATCATGACAAGCGCAACGATTCCAGTATATTTTCTCGAATGCCACGTAGACATACAAAAACCTCCCCCGCGCACGGGGGAGGCAGGAATCATGAAATCATACGGAAACGGGAAAGATGGTTACATGACGATATGAGCCATGATGAAGCCCATGACGCAGCCCGTCGAGACACCGATGAGACCAGGGATCATGAAGCTGTGATTCAAAATGTATTTGCCGATGCGCGTCGTGCCGGAGCGGTCGAAGCCGATGCACGCGAGGTCGGAAGGATACGTCGGGAGGAAGAAGTAGCCGTAGCACGCCGAGATGAACGACATGATGAGCACCGGATCCATGCCGACGGACAGTGCCATCGGGACGACGATCGCGATGGCGGCCGCCTGCGAGTTCACGAGTTTCGACGTGAGGAAGGCGATGATCGCATACGCCCAAGGATACGCGGCGACGGCGCTGCCGAGCGCTTCTTTGAGGAAGCTCATGTGCGCACCGAAGTACGTGTTCGCCATCCAAGCGACGCCGTAGACGGAGACGAGCGCGACGACGCCGGATTTGAAGACCTGGCTGTTGCCGACGTCTTTTGCTTTGACTTTGCACGTCAAGAGAATCAGAGCGCCGACGAGGAGCATGACCATCTGGATGACGGCCGTCATGGAAATGGGTTTCGGCTTCGCGCCTTCTTTGGCGACGAAATGCGGCAGGAGATCCGGGAAGTTGCCGAGGATGGCGATGATCGCGATGCCGCCGAAGAAGATGAACATCGCGCGATAGAACTCTTTCGGAAGGCTTTTGCCCTGCAGCGACTCGACATCACCGTAGACGTATTTCTTGTTTTCAGGATCGCTGATGAATTCCTGGAAGCGCGGATCGTTTTCGAGATCTTTGCCGCGGCGATAGCTCCAGAGCGCGGCGCAGAGCACGCCGAAGCCCGTGGCCGGGATGGAGACGGCGAGGATCTGCAGCACGGAGTAATCGTAGCCGGCAGCGGCCATGAAGCCGATGATCGAGACGACGGCGACAGAGACCGGAGACGCGCAGATGCCCATCTGCGAAGCGACGGACGAGACGGCCATCGGGCGCTCCGGGCGGATGCCCTGCTTGATTGCAATATCATAGATGATTGGGAACATCGTGTAGACGACGTGGCCCGTGCCGCAGAGGACGGTCAAAAACCACGTCGTGAGCGGCGCGAGGATCGTGACCTGCTTTGGATTGCTGCGCAGAAACGCCTCTGCGTATTTCAGCATGACCGTGAGGCCGCCGGACGTCTGGAGGAAGCCGGCGCACGTGACGACGGCGAGGATCGTGAGCATGACGTCGATTGGCGGCGTGCCCGGCTTGTACTGGAAAACGAATGTGAAAATGACGAGGCCGATGCCGCTGATGACGGCGAGGCCGATGCCGCCATGACGCACGCCAACGAGCAGGCATGCGAGCAGCACGAGGAAACCGAGAAGCATTTCCATAGATGAACTCCCTTTCTCTACGCTTTACCCTTTTCTTTTGTCCTATGATTCCCTTGATTTATCTTATTATAGACGAAATCCGTCAAGATGTAAATTCACACTTTCATTAAACTTTCAGACGATAGGACGAATTTATAGTTTCATAAATAATTCGTGCCACCAGACAAAAATCTCCCGGCCGCAGGCAAAGCAGGCCGGGAGATCGACGTGGAGGTTGTATGGATGCGTTTTCAGTCTTCGCAGACTTTGTGCGGATTCAGGATGTTCTTCGGGTCGAAGGCTTTCTTGATGCGCTGCATGAGCGCGATGTTCTCCGGCGGCAGCGACTGCTTGAGGTACGAGCGCTTCGCGAGGCCGATGCCGTGCTCGCCCGAGACCTGGCCTTGGAGGACGCGCGCTTTTTCGTACATACGATCCATGCTGCGGTCGAGGACTTTGTGCCAGTCGTCTTCCGAGAGGTCGTCACGCAGGATATAGACATGCAGGTTGCCGTCGCCGGCGTGGCCGAACAATTTGATGCGCACGCCGATTTCCTTCTGGAGGCCGTGCACGAATTCGACGAAATCATTGACGTGGCTCCTGGGTACGACGACATCGACTTCGTCCATGGCCGTCGTCGAAGACTTGATGGCTTCGAGGAACGCACCGCGCGCTTTCCAGATGGATTCGCTGCGCTCGTCCGTGTCGGCGATGAGGATGTCGATGGCGCCCTGCTCCAGGCAGATCTGCGCCGTGTCGTCATAGTACGACGCGATTTCTTCCATCGTGTTGCCATCGAACTTCAAGAGCAGATAGGCATCGGCCTGGTTGTCTGGGAAGCGCTTGCCGAGGTATTTTTCGGCATCGAGGATGACTTCGCGCTCCATGAATTCGATGGCCGTCGGGATGGCTTTCGACTGGATGATGAGCGGCACCGTGCCGATGGCCTGCGCGAGCGTCGGATACGGGATGAGCAGGCTGACATTTTTCTTCGGCAGCGGCAGGAGCTTCAGGATGGCTTTCGTCACGATGGCGAGCGTGCCCTCCGAGCCGATGACCATGTCCTTGATGGCGTAGCCGGAGCTGTTCTTCACGACTTTGCCGCCGAGCTCGAGGATCGTGCCGTCGGCGAGCACGACTTCGAGGCCGCGCACGTAGTCGCGCGTCACGCCGTATTTCACGGCGCGCATGCCGCCGGCGTTCGTACTGATGTTGCCGCCGATCGTCGCGGATTTCTCACCCGGATCCGGCGGATAGAAGAAGCCGCGCTCTTCGACGTATGCAGCGATCTCCATGAGCAGCACGCCCGGCTCGACGGTTAGCGTGAGGTTTTCCTCATCGAGCTCGAGGATGTGGTTCATGAGCGTCATGTCGATCATGAGGCCATGCTCGACGGCGACGGACGCGCCGACGAGGCCCGTGCCGGCGCCGCGCGGCGTCACGGCGATGTTGTGCTCGCTGGCGTATGCCATGAGCTTCGAGACTTCCTGCGCGGACTGCACGCGCACGACGATATCCGGGTACGATTTCTCGCTCGAGAGCTCGTCGTGGCTGTATTCTTCATTGATATTGTCCTGATAAAGCACGCGCTCCGGCGCGATGAACGAGAGGATGGCCTTGTAGTCGTTCTCGTCAATGGTCTTGTAGCTCATGCGATTTCACCTTTCCCCTCGCGGATGTCAGAAATGAGACGCGGCACGACTTCGTAGAGGTCGCCGACGATCGTGTAGTTCGCCGTCTTGAAAATGGAGGCTTTCGGGTCCTGGTTGATGGCGACGATGTTGTCGGAATGGTTCATGCCTGCGACGAACTGGATCGCGCCCGAGACGCCGCATGTGATGATGAGCTTCGGACGCACGGTGCGGCCGGAGAGGCCGATCTGGTGCTTCGCGTCGAACCAGCCGTTTTCGACGAGCGGACGCGTGCAGGCGACCTGGCCGCCGAGGAGGTCGGCGAGCTCTTCGAGCAGCTTGATATCGTCTTTCTTCTTGAGGCCGCGGCCCGCGACGACGAGCACATCTGCATTCTCGATGCTCTGCTCTTTCTCTTTCTTCGTCACGCGCAGGACTTCGACGTGGCTGCCGAGTTCTTCCGTCGGCACGTCGAACGATACGATCTCGCCATGCGCGTCGCTCGTGCGCTTCGGCGCGTCCATGATCTTGTAGCGCACGGTCGCCATCTGCGGGCGGTTGTTCGGCGTGAGGATCTCTGCCATGATATTGCCGCCAAACGCCGGGCGGATCTGCACGAGGTCGCTGCTTGCATGGATGTCGAGCACCGTGCAGTCAGCCGTGAGGCCCGTGCGGAAGCGCGCAGCGACACGCGGCGCGAGCTGGCGGCCGACCGGCGTCGCGCCGACAAGGATGGCCGCGGGGTGCACATTGTTCACGAAATGCTCGAAGGCTTTCGCGTACGTCTCGATCTTGAAGTCTTTGAGCTCTTCCTTGTCGCAGACGAAGACCTTGTCCGCGCCATAGTGACGGAGCTCTTCCGCTTCTTTCGTGATCTCGCTGCCGATGAAGAGCGCGTAGACGGGCTGCGAAATCTTTTCCGCGAGCTCGCGCGCCTTGCCGAGGAGCTCGAACGTCACGGGATGGATGCGGCCTTCGACGTGGTCGACGTAGACGGCGATGCCGAGCCACTGGCTCTTGTCGACGGTCGGCTTCTTTTCATCCTCGACGTATTCCATCGCGCCTTTCGGGCCTTTTTTCACGCAGAGGCGGCACATGCGGCAGGCAGCCGTGAGCTCGACCTTGCCGTCTTTTTCCACCATCGCGCTGAACGGGCAGATTTTGATGAACGACTGGACGTCGTCAATTCTGTCCTGATGGACGACTAATTTTGCCATGTTTCTTTTCCCCCTGCAATCAGGCCGTGAACTTCTTCTTCTTCAAAATGCGGTAGAGCTGGTCGGCCATCTCCGCATTCGTTCCTTCGAGTGTCTGCTGCACCTTGTCCGATGTCGGCGGGAAGATGCGCTGCACCTGCGTGGGGGAACCATTCAGCCCGTAATGATGCTCGTCCTGATCGTCCATGTCCTGCAGCGTGAACATCTGGATGCCGCGTTTTTCCGTCGCTTTCTTCAGCTTGTACGACGGCAGGCGCGGCTGCATGATGTCTTTCTGCACCGTGAGGAGGCACGGGAACGAGACCTTGACTTCCTCGATGTCTTCCGGCATGTCCATCATGACCGTGATGCCGCCGGCTTTCACGGCGCCGATGGCGCTGACGTTGCAGACGCAGGGGATGCCGAGCGTCTCCGAGACCTCCGGGCCGACCTGCGCCGTGTCGCCGTCCGTCGTCTGCAGGCCGCAGAGGATGAGGTCGAATTTGCCGAATTTCTTGATGCCCTGGGAAAGCGTGTAGCTCGTCGCGAGCACGTCCGCTCCACCGAACTTACGATCCGTGATGAGCGCGCCTTCGTCCGCGCCCATAGCGAACGCTTCATAGAGCACGGCTTTGGCCTGCGGCGGGCCCATCGTCAGCACGCTGACCTTGCCGCCGTACTGCTCGCGGAGCTCAAGTCCGACTTCGAGCGCGTAGAGGTCGTACGGGTTCATCTTGCTGTCCGCGCCGTCGCGCTTGAGGACGCCCGTCACCGGGTCGACTTCGACCTTGTTCGAGCCCGGCACCTGCTTGATGCATACGAGAATTTCCATAGATGCTCCTCCTACCTGGGAAAAATTGGAACCGTTGACAAACATACGAATCGTTGACGAATCACGGATTCGTATTTGTTTCCTCGTTCTTGCCTTTCTTCACCATGTATTCTATCGGATTTTCGGCGTTTTGTCTACAAAGTTCATAAATTAACTTTATCAGAGGATAGTTCAAAGAAGAACAAACAGGCAAACAAAGAGACTGTTGCACTTCCGCAGCAAAAACGGAATTGCAACAGTCTCAAAAAATCTTTGATTCTTGTAGAAAGCGATCAGCCTTCGACTTTTTTCTGCGCCTTCAGGACTTTGGCGGCGACGCCTTTCATCTTTTCCGTCGAGACGGAGCAGGCGGCGATGCGGACGCCGAGCTTCAGCGGCACGGCGAAGACGAGGTCGTCATGCAGCGCGTCGCAGACGGCGCCCGGGTCTTTCGCCGGGACGGAGAGGAAGAAGCCGCCTTTATAAGGCAGCGCGTTCAGGCCGCATGCTTTTGCTTCCTGCATGAAGATGTCGCCGCGATGCTGGATGAGCTTGTAGAAGTCGTCGCGCTCTTTCTCGAACTGCGCGAGCGCGGCTTTGTCCTGCTGGATCTTCGTGAGGAGCGTCATGGCGCCGCGGTTGATGTTCGACCACGTCGCGCGGCTCGTGTACTTGTTGATTTCCTTGAATTCGTCGATGACGGCTTTGCTGGACGACAGGCCGATGAGCGCGCCCGTGCGCTGGCCGTACATCGTGTATCCTTTCGACATGGAGAACGAGAACATGATGAGGACGTTGTCGGGGAGGCCGGCGAACTTGTCCATGAATTTGCGCGTCTCGTTTTTCTCGCCGGCGTAGTCGATATAGGCGATGTCGACGAGGATGCTCATCTTCTTGCCCTGCGCAGCGTACTTTTTCGTGAGCTCCAGCACGCCGTCCCAGTCTTCTTCCGTCAGGCTGAAGCCCGTCGGGTTGTGCGCCGGCGTGTTGATGATGGCGAGCAGGCTGTCCTGGCCTTTGAGGATTTCATCGACTTTTGCCGTGTAAGCCGCAAGGTTGAAGTGCTGCTGCTCGTCGAACAGCGTGTAGTTCGTGAGCTTGCAGCCGCACTCGTTGCAGATGACGTTGTACGTGCCCCAGTACCAATCGGACGTGAGGACGTACGTCCCGTGCTCGGCGTAGTTCGCCACGGCATGATGGATGGCGCCCGTGCCGCCCGCCGTCGCGACGGAGCCGAGATACCCCTCGGGCTTGTGATCAGCAAACGTCAGGTCGATGACAGCGTCGAGGTACGCCGGCAGGCCGGAAATCGGCGCGTAGGCGATGAGATCCGTCATGGGAAGGCTGCGGTAGACGCGCTCCATCGTCGGCAGGCAGGCGAGCTTGCCGTCGTCGTCGATCATCGTGCCGATCGTCGCGTTCGTGACCTTGTCGGCCCCGTATTTTTCCGTGGCCTCGCGGCACGCGGCACTCGCGCCGAAAATCGCGTCTTTGAGTCTCTTGTCCCGTGCATGGGATGCAGCCATACTGTTCGTCATCAGAAAGATTCCTCCTCAATATCTCAGACATATCCACAACGTGGATATGAAAGCATCAACTTTCCTTATGATACGGCAAAAACGGACACGTGTCCATATTTGCGGCTCTATGTATACAAGATTCTTTCAAAAAAGGCCTCCCCCTCTGGGGGAGGTGGCCCCGAAGGGGTCGGAGAGGGTAACGGCTGATGAGATCCTCGATTCTATCGAATGGAATCAGAATCTCGTAACTTCGCCACCCTCCGCCGCAAGCGGCATAAGCGACCGCATCGGCGCGAAAGCGCCGTGCGTCTGCTTATCCGCCTCGCATTCGCTCGGCACCTCCCCAAAAGGGGGAGGCTTTGGGGCGCAGGCTTTATTTTTTCTTCGTGATTTCGATGTTCACGATGACATCGGGATTCGTGACGGTGACGCCTGTTGGCAGGGCGAGCTTGACGGTGAGCTTCTGGTTCGTCGTGAATTTCGCGAGGTCGATCGTCTCCGTGTCCACAGCCGACAGGCTCTCGATGGTCTTGCTGTCGCCGGCGATCTCGATCTTGATGGGATCCGTGCGCACGTCGCCGAGCTGGTAGCCGGGCTGGAGGTCGTCGGCGAGCACGGGATGGATCGAGACGATCTTCTTTGAGAGGCCGCGCGCGAGCTGGACGGAGACCACGGTCGTCTGCGGCACGACGCGGACGCCCTGCACTTCGCGGCCGTCGGCGTTCAGCGCCGTGAGCGGCACGGTGAGGTCGAAGTCATTGCTGTTCCCTGCGAGGCCGACGTAGCCGACGACGCGCACGACGGTGTCGATGGCGGACTGCGGCCCTTCGAGCGTCACGAACGACGCGTCCTGCGAGACTTTCGCGACGGTCGTGCCCGCCGCCGAGCTGCCCGTGACCGTCACGTCGGCGCGCATGCGCTTCTGGATGACCTGGTCGAGGTCGAAGGTCACGGCCTCCGGCTGCACTTCGACGAGCTCGAACCCTTGCGGCAGCGCCGTCTGCACTTTGCAATCGTTCTTCCCCGCCGGGACGCCGTCGAGATCGACGTAGGCGCGGAAGTCTTCCGCCGACGTCGCGACGAAGAGCGAGCGCGGGCCGCGCACTTTGATCTTGACGCTGTCGTCGCTTTTCGTGATCTTGTAGCCTTCCGGCGCGTTCACGACGGCGATCGGCACGGCGTAGCTCCCTTCGATCGCGGGATTCTGCTCGTTCATGACGACGACCCAGAGGATGACGGCGACGGCGAGCGCGAGGAGCTTCGCCGGCAGGTTGCGCCGGAAGAGGCTATTGATGCGATTCATCATTTTTTCTTCCTCCAGTTCGCCAGCACTTCGCGGAACGTCTGATGCTCCGGTGCAAAGACGGGCATGAGGACTTTCCGCAGGCGCTCGGCATCGAGGTGGCGCACGATGCGTCCTTCCTCGCAGACGGAAATCGTGCCCGTCTCCTCGCTGACGACGACGATGAGCGCGTCGCATTGCTCCGAGAGGCCGATGGCGGCGCGGTGGCGCGTGCCGAGCTCCGTCGAAAACGCGCGCTGCGTGAGCGGCAAGAGGCAGCCGGCCGCGATGAGGCGGTTGCCGCGGATGACGGCCGCGCCGTCGTGGAGCGGCGTATTCGGGATGAAGACATTGCGGAGCAGCGCTTCCGTGATGAGCGCGTCGATCTGGATGCCGCTCGCGCTGATGTCGTTGAGCCCCATGTTGCGCTCGATGACGAGCAGCGCGCCCGTCTTCGTCGAGGCGAGCTCGCGCACGGCATTCACGAGCTCGTGCACGACGCTCTGCGCCTGGAGCTCGTCGAGCGTCGTGGGATTCGCGAGGAATTTGCCCTGGCCGAGATGCTCGAGCGCGCGCCGCAGCTCCGGCTGGAAGACGATGGGCAACGCGACGAAAATCAGCGTGACGGCCTTTTGCAACAGCCACGAGATGACGTGGAGCTCCATCCAGTTGCAGACGAGCGTGATGCCGAGGAGGACGAGGAGGCCTTTGACGAGCGTGATGGCACGCGTGTCCTGGAGCATTTCATAGACTTTATAAAGGATGATGGCGACGATGAGGATGTCCAGGATGTCCAAAGGGCCGATCGTCGACAAGATGCCATGCAGCTGGAGTGGCACTTGCGGCAAGGAAAAATCCATAGGCATGAGGTTTCCTCCTTTCTCCAAAAAATCAGTTTACTATTTTATTCTATCTTATTTCTGGAAAATCCTTGTGACCCTCAACATTTTTTTATCCTAAACGACAAAAAATCCCGAGGAGCTTTCCCCGGGATGATTTGTCCGCGTCTTCCTGGAACGTACGCATTCCCTCACGTCAACGCGATCACTTTTTCACGTGATAGCCCTGCCCGTCGAGAGAAGAAACTTCGACGAACGTGCTGTCTTGGACCGCTTGATATTTCGGAAGGTTCATATCGAAGGATTTCGCCAATTCTTTATCCGACGGCATCGGGACGGCCTTGCGGCGTTCGCGCCCGCGGAAGCGGTGGATGTTGTACGCCTGCCAGAACGCGCTGGAGAGGAGGAGTACGAGCGTTGACAGGGCAAGGATGACGATCACTTCCATCATCGAATCCTCCGGATAGTTGCCGAGCACGAGGATGCGGTATAGCGCGTAGAGGACGACCACCCACACGATGAGCGTGGCGACGGCGGAGATCACTTGCTCCGCCCGGCGGAGCCAGCTGCTTCGCTGCTCGCTGCAATCAATGACCGGTGTTTGCTGTTTCATCATCATCTGACCCCCCTATCAGGACTCACCCAGGTCGCCGGCTGTTCCATGGAACGCAGCATCCCTTTCGGGAACGAGACGGCTGCCGCCGTCGCGTTGAATGCCCAATACGCCACGGGATACCAGACAACCCAGAAAATCACTTTCCACAAATCTTTGTCATACCGCATGTCGAGCACGATGCTCACGGCGAACTGCAACAGGCAGACGCAGGCGATGACGGCGCCATTCCATCCCCAGAACGGATTGCCGACGATCTCGCGCCCGACGCCTGTGAGCTGGCTGACCACCCAGAGCAAGAAGTACGCGAGGAAGGCGTACGACCAGAGGATGCCGAGGACGTACTCGATGTAGATCGGCCAGATGCGCCGCTCGCGCCAGTCTTTCCAGACACCGCGGTGCAAGCGGATGACCTCGACGCCGCCTTGCGCCCAGCGCAATCGCTGGTGCCAGATGCCCCGGAGCGTCTCGGGCACGAGCATCCAGCAGAGCATGTTCGGCTCGTAGCGGATGTCCCAGAAGCGCGTCTCGAGGCGCCACGTCATGTCGATGTCGTCCGTCACGGATCGAGGGTCCCAGCCGCCGACGCTGACGAGCGCCGTCTTGCGCCAGGCCGCGACGACGCCCGAGACCGTCATGAGCTTGCCGACGAGGCGCTGCGTCCGCTTGATGAGGCTGATGACGCTCGCGTACTCCGCCGTCTGGATTTTCGCGAGGAGCGTCGTGCGGTTGCGCACGCGCGGGTTGCCCGTCACGGCGCCGACGCGTGGGAAATGGATGAAATGCCAGACGGCCCACTCGATGGCGTGGCGGTCGAGCATGCTGTCCGCGTCGAGCGTGACGATGACTTCGCCCTTCGTCATCGGGAGCGCGGCGTTGAGCGCGTTCGCCTTGCCCATGTTCTCTGTCAGGCGGACGGCGCGGAGCGCCGGGTATTCTTTCATGAGCGCTTCGATCACGTCCTGCGTGCCGTCCGTGCTCGCGTCGTTGATGACGATGACCTCGAGATTTTCATACGCGTTCTGGGAAATCGACGTGACGGCATCGCGGAGGTCGCGTTCTTCATTGTGCGCGGGGATGAGGACGCTGACCATCGGATGGCTCTCGAGCGGCGGCGGCTCCTTGCTCTGCCCTTTTTCCCGACGCCAATAAAAGAAGACGCCGCCGATGAGCCAGGCGATGCTCATGATGAGCGGGTAGAAGAAGACGTAGGCTTTCATCCCTTCCACGAAATCATTTGCGTTCATCATCCCACCGTCCTTTCGTAATCCATATCATTTCTCCCAAGCGCAGAACGTATTCGGGTAATATCCAAGATTCCGAACACCTGCTGCTTTCAAGGTCTTCATCTGTTCCGAGAACGTCTGCTGACCGAGCCACTGTTCTTTCTCCCAATCGTACGACTGGATCTTGACGATCGTCTTGTCCGTGCCGCCCGCCTCTTCCACGGCCTTTGCCACCCGCTGGAGGAAGTCGAGCGGATCCTTCTCGTGATCCATGTACGGATAGGCCATGACAACGACGTAGTCATAGTGTTTCAAGCAGTCCGCATAGTTCTGTGCGAACCACGCTTCCGACGCAGGATTCAGCACGACCGCGTCGTAGATGTCGCGCAGCAGGAGGCCGTCGGGACGGCTTTCGCGGAAGGCCGCGCCGAGCGCGAGCGAGAGGTCTGTCAGGCGCCGCGTCTTCGCAGCCGCGTCTGTGCCTTTCGCGGCCGGCGAGACGTCCTCGAAGTCATTGAGATAAAGATCATCCTGGAACAGCACGCCCTGCGCCACGGTGTAGCGGCCGAGGTCGCGGTAGAGCTCGACGAGCTTCGCTTCATTTGCCGCGTCGAACGGAGACAAGCGCTGATACCAGCCCGCTTCGCCGTCGGCCTGCACGATATTGCTGCCGTCGGCCGCCGCGAGCGTCGTGTAACTGAGCCCCGGCAGCCAAGCCACGACACGGATGCCGGCGGTCTCAATGGCGTTCGCCACGGTGTTGAAGACATCAGCCGCGACGGGCACGACATTGTTGTGGAAATAGACCTTGTCCACGTTGCCGTCGCCGTCCGGGTCGGCAAAGGCTTGCAGCGCGACCAGGTTGATCCGGTTGTTTCCGAGGTGCTCGATGACGCCCTGGATATTCGCTCGGAAGGCGGCGGGGTCTTCGTCATAGAGGGCATCGATGTCGACTTGTGCCAGCCGGACGGGCAGCTGGTAGCCCGCGAGGTCTTGCTGGAATTCCTTCTGCGGCGTCGTCCTGGCAAGCAGCGCGCGGTTCGAGTTCATGAGGCTTGACGTGTCCGGCGTGTTGTTCGCACGGTCGCCCAGGTTGAACGCGACTTCCATGCCAGCCGCCTGCGCGGCTTTCTGCGCTTCGCCCGAGAAGATGCCATACGGCCAGACCATGGCGTGGACGGGATGGCCGAGGCGCTCTTTGAAGACGCTCTGGCTCTTCTGGAGGTCCTGCTGCACGCGCGTACGATATTCCTCGTCCGTCTCGTAGCGGCTTTCCGTCGTGCCGTCGACTTTCGTGAGGTTCTGGAAGTACAGGTGATAGCCCGCGACGGCATTGCGGTCGCCTTGCGGGTCGATGGCCTGCTGCTTGTGCATCACATGGCTGTGCGACGCCACGCTCACGAGGCCGCTTGCCTCCATCTCGCGCACTTGGTTCCACGTCAAGAGCGCGCCGACGTCGCGCGGCTTGCCCTCGCCCTCCGTCCACGACGTGACGAGCGCGATCATAGCAGGCACCTGATATTTCTGGAGCAGCGGAAAGACCTGCGTGTAGACGGACGCATAGCCGTCGTCGAACGTCAGCAGTACGCTCTTCTCGGGGAGGTCGAGCTCGCCTTTCATGTACGACTCGTATTCCGCGAGCGAGACGAAGCGATAGCCTTGCGATTTCAAATCCTTGATCTGCTGCTCCAATTCTTTCTGCGGGATGGCGAACGGGTCGTTTGGCTTCTCGATTTCGTGGTAGCAGAAAATCGAGACCTGCGCGTCGGCCGTCCCTCCGGCAAGGCAGAACGCGCCAAACGTGCAGGCGAGCGCCGCCAAAAGTTTTTTGATTGTTTTCATAGGGCTCACCATCCAATATCGTACGAAACATCGACGCTGTAGCCGCTCTTCTGGTGGTCGGCATTGGCGCGGTCGGGGTCGTGCTGCTGCCAATCATACTGCAGGCCGAGCGCAAGGCTCTGGTAATGGGCGAAATCGCGGCGATAGACGAGGCGGAGCGTCGGCGAGAATTCCGTGCCCGTGCCGTCTTCCTGATTCCAGCCGAGCATCGGAATCAGTTCCCACGAGGCGCGGAGGCGCGGCAGCTGCCATTTCCGACTGCAGCCGAACGCATATTCCACGCGGCGGTTCGGCGAATTGTACAGGTCCACCTGCTCATCGTAATGGCTGTAGCGGTACGAGGCCAAGAGCTGATCACGGAAGTTGTGGCGATGGCCGAGGCCCAGGGATGTAGCGAGGCCGAGCGACCACCAGTCATTCCCGTCCGAGAGGTCTGCCCACTCGCCCGCGAGCCCGAGCCGCCAGCGATTCGTCAAAAGATGATCGAAGCGGAGCGCGTACGCATCGCGGTAGATGCCGGCGCGCACGGCCCGTGCCGCATCGTAGGGATGACGGCCCGCTTCGAACTCGAGCTCTGTGAGATCATTGCAATCATAATGAAGCGTCGCGTCATAGCCATTTTGCTCGATGTCCCCGTCCGCACGGTCGTACGTCAGCTGGAAAAAGCCCCACGGCTGACGCCAGTCAAAGCCTGCGTACGATTCGACATACGCGCCAGTCACATCATCATCCTCGTTGTGCGACCAGCCCGTGCCGACGAGCGCGTAGAGATTGCTGCCCAGATACTGCCGGTAATCCACGCCGACATCGCGGTAATGGTTCGTGTCCGTATCGACGTTTTCGCCCGCCGTGACCGTCAGCGCATGGCGCTGCGTCGTCGAGAGACCAGATCCGGCGCGAAATGTGGCCGGCTCCTCCGCGTCCTGCGCGAGCGATGACGCGAGCGTCTCTTCCGCGGAAGCGATCGCGCCGCGCTGCAATTGGTTTTGCGCTTTGAGCGCCAGCGCCTTCGTGCGGACGTCTTCGTTTTTGCTCTGGAGGAGCGGCGCGAGCACCTTGTCGATCTCGTGATGGTAGTCGCGGCCCGCGAGGCGTTCGTCACGCAAAAACTGCCGCTTCGCGTCCGCAATCGTCTGATTCTGCACATCGAGCAGCGTCTCTGCGTATTGCAGCTGGACCTGCTCGCGCTCCTCTGGCGTCGTACCGAGCAAGTCAAACATCTTCCGCGCGAACGCCAGGTCGCCCTCTTGGAGGAACGCGGCCGCATCCATCGGTACGATGACCCGGCGCACGGGATTCCGCTCGATCACCATCTGGTACGCTTCGAGCGCCTCCGTTTTCTGTCCGAGATGCCCGAGCGCGTAGGCGTCGCCCATGCGTACGAAATCATTGTCCGACTGTGGCAGCGTGTACGTGTAGAGTACGTGCGCCTGTCGCCATTTTCCTTGGCGCAGATAAATGTCGCCCATATTCTGGAGGCCATAGACCGGCAGTTTGCTCCAATCGGCTTCCGTGGGAAAATGCGCTTCGAAATACGCCATGGCCTCTTGGGGCTTCCCCTCCATGCGCAGCGCCATGAGGTAGTCGCTGACGACCTTCAGATTATCCGTGCCCGCCTGCACGTAGGGCGCGAGGATTGTCTCCGCGCGCTCGGGCTCTCCGTTCTTGATGTAGAGCGCTGCCCGCTTGGCATCCACGTCAAAGCGGAAACGCTCACGATCTTCCACGGGGACTTCGGCGACGGCCCGCGCGAAGCACGCCTCCGCCGTCACGTCATCGTGCCGCTCGAGCGCGGCGACGCCGGCGTCGTAGGCGATCCAATACGGCTGCGCCCCCGCGAGCGCGGGCCCCGGCATCGCGAGCACGCAGGCGAAGCTCAGGAGGCCTGCCCGCCTCCGTTTCCATTTCATCACATTCTCTCCCCGCTTTCTCCAAAAGGACAAGCAAAACACCATCTCATTCCAAAGATCATGAATTTGTATTTTAATGCATTCTAGCACATTCTGCAAGTTTTTCGAGGACAAGCGGCACGAAATGCAGATGGCCGAACAGCGCCGACGAAACAAGCGCCCATTTTAGGACAAAACGCGACGAAAAACGTCCCGAATTCTGTCGCAAGCACACAAAAAATCCCAGGGAACGTGTCCCTGGGATTTTCCAGACGCTTGGCGAACCAAACGATTTATTTGACTTCGTGAACCCAGCCCTCTGGCCCTTCGATCTCGCAGAGCTGGATGCCGCGCAGCGTGTCGTAGAGTTTCTGGAGCACGGGGCCCATCTTCTCCATGCCGCTCGCGATGGGGATTTCCTTGCCGTGGTCGACGACCTTGCCGACCGGGCAGATGACGGCTGCCGTGCCGCAGAGGCCGCACTCGGCGAAGTCGCCGACTTCCGCGAGCTTGACGGGGCGTTCTTCGACCGTCATGCCGAGATGCTTCGCGATATCGACGAGCGAACGGCGCGTGATGGACGGCAGGATGGAGCCGGACTTCGGCGTGACGAGCGTGCCGTCTTTCGTGACGAAGAGGAAGTTCGCGCCGCCCGTCTCCTCGACGTACGTGCGCGTCGCGGAATCGACGAACATGTTTTCGTCAAAGCCATTGCCATGCGCGAGGATGTACGGATAGAGGCTCATGGCGTAGTTGAGGCCGGCCTTGATGTGGCCGGTGCCGTGCGGGGCAGCACGGTCGAAGTCGCTGACGCAGATCGTGATCGGCTTCACGCCGTTCTTGAAGTACGAGCCGACCGGCGTGCCGAACAGGCGGAACTGGTACGCGTCCGCCGGCTTGACGCCGATGACCTCGCCCGTCGCGAAGAGGTACGGACGCAGGTACAGCGCGCCGCCCGTCTCGAACGGCGGGATCCAGTCGGCATTCGCGCGGACGACCTCGTCGACCGCTTCCATGAACATTTCTTCCGGCACGGGCGGCATCTCGAGGCGCTCGGCCGAGCCGACCATGCGCTTCGCGTTCATGTCCGGGCGGAACGTGACCGTGCGGCCGTCCTTCGTCTTGTAGGCTTTGAGGCCTTCGAAAACCTGCTGGCAATACTGCAGGATGCCGGCGCACTCATTGAGCACGACCGTCGCGTCGCTCGTGAGACCACCTTTTCCCCATTTGCCATCTTTGTAATTCGCGACATAGCGCTGCGAGATCGGCTGATAGCTGAACCCGAGGCTGTTCCAATCCACATTGACGTTCGACATATGATTGCCCCTTTTCTTTCACTAGAGTGATTCCATTCTATGCCTCGCGGCAATAGATGTCAAGTTGTAAACGAAAAACATGCATAAGAAAAACGTGATTGTTTCCTTTCGCAACAGGCACATAAAAACCATCAACGCTTTTTGACGAGTTTCGTGACGGATTCGACGTGCGAAGTTTCTGGGAACATGTCGACCGGCTGCACTTTTTCTGCGTGGTAGCCGAGGTTGTCGAGGATGGCGAGGTCTCTTGCGAGGCTCGCGGGGTTGCAGGAGACGTAGACGATGCGGTCGGGGTGCATGTTTGCAAACGTCTGGAGGACGACGGGCGTGCAGCCGGCGCGCGGGGGATCGACGACGACGACGTCCGCGCGGACGCCTTGGTGCGCGAGGCGCGGCAGGACGGCGGTCGCGTCGCCGACGAGGAACGTGGCGTTCTTGACATTGTTGTCGCGCGCGTTTTTCTTCGCGTCCTGGATGGCGGGCTTGACGATCTCGACGCCGTAGACCTCGCGGGCTTTTTGTGCGAGGAACAGCGTGATCGTGCCGGTGCCGCAGTAGGCGTCGATGACAGTCTCCGCGCCTGTGAGGTTCGCAAACTCCAGCGCTTTGCTGTAGAGGACTTCCGCTTGCGCGGTGTTGACTTGGAAAAACGAGCGCGGCGAGATGTGAAAGTTCAAACGGCCAATGCGGTCTTTGATCGTCGGGCGGCCCCAGAGAAGTTTCGTCTCGCGACCAAGGATGACGTTGTTGCGGTACGTCTGGATGTTCTGCTGGATGCTGACGACGTGAGGCAGGCGGGCGCGCAGGAGCTTGACGAATTCGCGTTCGTGCGGGAGTTTTTCCGTCGCCGTGACGAGCACGACCATGTCGCCATCGAGCCCGACGCGCCCCATGACGTGACGCAGCACGCCCGTGTGGCGGTCTTCGTTGTAGACGGAAATATTGAGCTTGGTGGCAACATCGCGCACGGCATTGACGATCGCGTTGTTTCCCTGCGCTTGGATGCGGCAATCCGTCGTGTCGATGATCGCGTGGCTGCCCTGCGCGAAACAGCCGATGACGGTCTGACCTTTGACGCGGCCAATGGGAAACTGCATCTTGTTGCGGTAGTTCCACGGCGTGGCCGCGCCGAGCGTCGGAAGGACAGGGACGTCCGTCTGCTTGCCGATGCGCGTGATGGCGTCAATCACCTGCTGCCGCTTCGCGCGAAGCTGCGCCATGTAGTCAAGATGCATGAGCTGGCAGCCACCGCACTGTGCGTAGATTGGGCAGACGGGTTCAACACGATCTTTGCTCGCTTTGAGAATTTCGACGACATGACCACGGGCGTACGTCTTCTTGACTTCATCAATTTCAGCACGAACTATTTCGCCCGGCAATGCGTTTGGGACGAAGACCGTGAAGTCTTCATATCGACCAACGCCTTCCCCGCTCGTGCCGAGCGTATGAATTTGGAGTTCGTAGGTTTTGCCTTTTTCGACGGGCACTTGGTGTTTCATGGTGATTCCTTTCATAAGAGGTAATACATTTTGAAGTAGCACGTGCTGAAAAGCCTCTCCCTCTGGGAGCAATGTCATTAAGTTAAGAGACAGCCCTCCTCCTTGGAGGAGGGACAGGGCCGGCAGGCCCAGGGAGGAGCGGCCTGTAGT
>OMWS01000031.1 GCA_900314825.1 uncultured Veillonellaceae bacterium
CAACTGCAAAGCGTGAATCGAACCTATCCCCGTCGATACCATTTGGTGCCGATGGGGATTTTTCTGTGTTGGGGTACGTCATGTTATTAGGCGCTTACGAAGGAGATTGTGCTGTCGTGTCGAAATAAATGATGATAGTAAATTTAAGTTTCTTTTGAAATGCAAAACCAGAATGAGGTGGAAGGATGAAAAAACTGTTTTTGGCGGCGGCTGCACTTTGGCTTGGCTTGAGTCCTTTGGCGAATGCTGCCGGCCGGCCGTTGGCATTCCAAGACCAGCGCGGGCGCGTGACGGATCCAGCGAGTGCAACGACTTCTGTCGAGCGGATACGCCCGGTGCGCTCGACGATCGCGGCGGATCATGCGTATGTGCCGAAGGGCGTGGAGGTGACGGCGGAGCTCGTGCGCGATGCTTCTTCGAAGAATCTCAAAGAGGGCGAGCTCGTGCCGATGCGCTTGACAGAGAACCTGATTTTGAACGGCGTCATCGTCGCACCTGCAGGGACACGCGTGGATGCGGTCGTTACGGATGTGTCGAAGGCGAGCGGCTTCGGTCATGCGGGCAGGCTTTCGCTGTCCGTCCGCGGGATGAAGGCGGTGAACGGTGTGCGGATTCCCTTGAGTGGGAGAGCGGGCCGAGAGCGCGGCAGCGCGGATGGCGCCATCGCGGTCGCAGCTCTCGTCAGTTTCGTCGGCGGCGCGTTCATGAAAGGGCACAATGCCGTCCTGCCCGCTGGCACGGAAATCACGGCGGAAGTAACCGCTGACACGGACCTCGGCATTGTCTGGGACGACCTTGCGAAGGTCATGGATCCAGAAAAGCCGCACGGCGTCAGCGTCACTGTCCGGCACGAATAAAGAACGGAAAATCGGCTCGGAATGTTTCACATGGAACATTCCGAGCCGATTCTGTTTGTCTCTTTTCTGCTTATTCTTTCCCGACGATGGCCTTCGCGAGCTTCACGGCCTTGACGCCGTCGCTGGCGTACGCGTCGGCGCCGGCGGCGTCGGCGTAGTCTTGGGTCACGGCGGCGCCACCGACCATGACTTTGGCGCGGGCGCCAGCCTCATGCAATTGTGCGATGACCTTGTCGATCTGCACCATCGTCGTCGTCATGAGGGCGCAGAGGCCGACGATGTCGGCATCGTGCTCGATGGCGGCGCGGACGATGTCTTCGGCTGGCACGTCTTTGCCGAGGTCGACGAGCTGGAAGCCGGAGTTCGCGAGCAGCGCGCCCGTGATGTTCTTGCCGAGGTCGTGGACGTCGCCTTTGACGGTGGCGATGACGACGGTGCCCTTGTCGGCCGTCGCGGCGGCGGGAATGAGCTCTTTGAGCTTGTCAAAGGCCGCGCGCATGGTTTCGGCCGAGAGCAGGACTTGCGGCAGGAAAATCTTGCCGGCGCCAAAGTCCACGCCGATGTCGTTCATGGCGGCGGTCAGCGCAAGTTCTGTGATTTCGTTGCCTTCGTGCCCTTCGTTCAAGGCCTGCGTCACGAGGCCGGCGATCTCGTCTTTTTCACCGTCGATGACGGCCTGTTTGATGGCTTGGAGGATCGGGAGGTCGGTCGTTTTGGCCACGGCGGCTTTCTTCGGCGCGGCGAGGTTCACGGCGTTCTTGCTGAATTCGATGCCGTTCGGGTCTTCACCAAGCAGGGCACGCGCGGCCATGAGCGCGTCCTGCATCTTTTCGTCGTACGGGTTCATGATCGGCGCGTCGAGGCCGGCCGCGAGGCACATGGCGAAGAAGGTGCTGTTGATGAGCGGGCGGTTCGGCAGGCCAAACGAGATGTTCGAGAGGCCCATGGTGCTCGGATAGCCGAGGCGCTCACGATAGAGTTTCAAGGTATCCAGGACTTCGCGGCACGCGTTTTTGTCCGCCGAGACGGTCATGACGAGGGCGTCGAGCAGGAAGTCGCCCTCGGTCAGGCCGTACTTCGCAGCTTCGTCGATGATGTATTTTGTGGCCTCGAAGCGCGCTTCTGCGGTCTTCGGCACGCCTTCCTCGCCAATCGGCAGGCAGAGGATGGCGGCGCCGTATTTTTTTGCGAGCGGCAAAAATTCTTTGATGCGGTTGTCTTCCGCGCTGACGGAATTAATCAAAGCGCGGCCGGGATAGGCGCGCAGGCCGGCTTCGAGCGCTTTCGCGTCGCTCGTGTCGATGACGAGCGGCGCGTCCGTGATCTGCGCGATCTCGCGCACGGCGCGCTGCATGGCGGCGGCCGGGTCGATGCCGGGGACGCCCATGTTCACGTCGAGCAGGCGCGCGCCGGCCTTGACCTGGTTGACCGCTTCTTTTTTGACGGAGAGCAGCGAGCCGTCCTTGATCTCAGCCGCAAGCTTCTTGCGGCCCGTCGGATTGATGCGCTCGCCGATGAGCACGGTGTCGAGGTCGCGATCGATCGTGACCGTGCGGCTGCGCGAGGCGAGCTTTAGCATGCGGCGGCCGTGCTTTCGTTCAGGCTCCGCAAGGCCTTGCACATTCTTCACGAGCGCGGCGATATGCGCCGGCGTCGTGCCGCAGCAGCCGCCGAGATACGTCGCACCGGCCGCGAGGAGCTTCGGCCCGTACGTGCCGAATTCTTCGGCGTCCATCGGGAAGCAGGTCTTGCCGTCTTTGAGGAACGGCATGCCCGCGTTCGGCTGGACGCTGATCGGTGCGCGGCAGTTCGCCGCGAGCGTCTCGACGACGGGAATGAGTTCTTTTGGGCCGAGCGAGCAATTCACGCCGATGATGTCCGCGCCGAGGCCATCGAGGATGACGGCAGCGGACTGCGGATCCGTGCCCGTGACGGTGCGGCCGTCCTCGCTGTACGAGAGCTGGCAGACGACAGGGAGCGTCGTCGCGTCCTTCGCCGCGAGGAGCGCCGCGCGCATCTCCTGGATGTCGATGCACGTCTCGATGATGAGCATGTCCGCGCCCGCCTCCGCGAGCGCTGTCGCCTGCTCATGGAACGCCGCGTACGCTTCCTCAAAGTCGAGATCGCCCAAGGGCTCGATGAAGCGCCCCGTCGGGCCCATCGAGCCCGCGACACGCGCCTCTTTGCCCGATTCCGCAATCGCGGCCTTGGCAATCTTCACGGCAGCGGCATTGAATTCTGTCACGCGGTCTTCAAAACCGTAATGGTCGAGCTTCAGCCGGCTCGCGCCAAACGTATTCGTCTCGATGATCGTCGCGCCAGCGGCAAGATATTGCTTGTGAATGTCCTTCACAACCTCCGGCGCGATGATATTCATCTCCTCCGGGCAAGCCCCGGGCTTCAGCCCGCCCGCTTGCAGCATCGTGCCCATGGCACCGTCAAAAAAATAAATCATAGGAAAGGTTCCTTTCTATTAGATACAAACATTCGGAGAGCATACGTATCAAAAGCCTCCCCCTTTGGGGGAGGTGCCGAGCGAATGCGAGGCGGAGAGGGTAACGTATGGAGAGAGCTGTATTCCTATCGAAAGGGAGGAGAATTTAGTTCTTGCGTTACCCTCTCCGACCCCTTCGGGGCCACCTCCCCCAGAGGGGGAGGCGCAGGATGGTATGCTTGGGGCCACCTCCCCCAGAGGGGGAGGCGTTTGGCGTGTGCAAGTTCTTACTTCTTCACCACTCGCGACGGGCAATCGATTTTCCCGCACGCCGCGCATCCTTTCGGCGTGGCGTGTTCTTCTTTCCCCGCCTCGACCTTATACAGCCCGATGATGGCGGTGATGCTTTTCCTTGGCATGAGCATGCAGGAGTCCGAGAGGCCGACGCCGATGTCTTTGCAGTGGCACGTGCGGATCATCTCGGGCTGCTGATCGAGCGGCCAGTCGCCGTAGCCGGGGGAGAAGCGCCAGCGCATCCCGTAGCCCATGCGCGCCATCTGCGGCGCGATGGCCTTTTCCATGCCGTCCGCGATCTGCTCGACGGCCGTCGTCGCGGCGGCGTCGAGGAGGATGCTCGAGACGTATTCGTCCCGTGCGAAGCGCGCCGTGACTTCGTCCTCGATGGCCTCGCCGACGGTTGCCGAGAGCAGGATGACCTTGTCGCAGCCCGCGAGGTGCTTGCCGATTTTTTTGCCCTGGATGACAAAGGGCGGCTCGGCCGCGACGGTCTGCGTGGCGCAGTCGTAGTCATAGAGCGTCCAGATCCCGCGCGGCTCGGCAAGCAGCAGCCCGTCCTCCGTGGCGTCGAGGATCATTTGCTCGTCGAACGCCTTCGCGTTCATGAGCCCCGCATAGCGGCGGGTCTCTTTCGGGTCGATTTGTAACAGAGGGGCATGGTAGACTGGCATTTTGCCACATCCTTTCGATAAAGGGCAGCCTTCCCCTTAGGGGAAGGTGCCGAGCTTGCGAGGCGGAAAGGGTCGCTTGCACGGACTTTGATTTCGTAGACCGTTTGACATCGCCGGTGCGCGCAGATATCCCAAAAGTTTCGTGTTCGCACCCGCGGAAGTTCAGCCCTACAAATACATTTGCCGTACAGGGGACCCTTTCCGACCCCTTCGGGGCCACCTTCCCCTGAGGGGAAGGCTTTTGGGCGCGTGCTCCTTTCTTAACTTCATGACATTCTCAAGGGGCGAGGCTTTTATTGTTCCACGTGGAACATTTTTTTCAAGATGTGTGGATTTTTTCCGGCGAATCGCCTAATATAATAGGTAGTTGATTTTCTGTTCGTGCTGCAAGGAAGCAATGATTTATTCCGCCCGCCCATCTTACCGCATCTTTTCTGTCCTCTCGTCGTCGACAAATCCTCGACGTAGCTCTGCTACGCCTCCGGTTTGTCTCCTAGAGATAGGAACAGAAAATCTACGGCAATCTGGACGACCGTCTTAAACCATCGCTTCCTTAACAACGTAACAACTATGTTATCAAGGTTAGCAGATAAATTCAAGCGTTTCCGTGTCTGAAGTCACACGGCGACCGTTTTTTGAAAGGGTGACCTCTTTGGCGAAGATTTTGGCCATCGCGAACCAGAAGGGCGGCGTGGGGAAGACGACGACGTCCGTGAACCTCGCGGCGTGCCTCGCGGCGAGAAAACAGCGCGTGCTGCTCGTGGACAGCGACCCGCAGGGCAATGCGTCGAGCGGCTTTGGCATCCAGAAGTCCGAGCTACAGGCGACGATCTACGACGTGCTGCTCGGCGGCAAGACGGCGGCGGAGGCGATCGTCTCCACAGAGTTCAAAGTCGACGTGCTGCCGGCGAACATCAATCTCGCGGGCGCGGAGGTCGAGCTCGTCGCGGCGATTTCGCGCGAGACGCGGCTCAAGAAAGCGCTCGCGGCCGTGCGCGACCATTATGATTTCATCCTCATCGACTGCCCGCCGTCGCTCGGCCTCCTGACGCTGAACGCGCTCGCGGCAGCGGACGCGGTGCTCATGCCGATCCAGTGCGAATTTTACGCGCTCGAGGGCGTGGCGCAGCTCATGAATACGGTGAGCCTCGTGCGCGATAATCTGAATCCCGACCTCGCGGTCGAGGGCGTCGTGCTGACGATGTACGACAGCCGCACGAAGCTCGCGCAGGACGTCGTGCGCGAGGTGCAGGAAAATTTCGGCGACGTCGTCTACCAGACGCTGATCCCGCGCAACGTCCGCCTCTCGGAGGCGCCGTCGTACGGGCAGCCCGTCATTTACTACGACAAACATTCGAAGGGCGCGCAAGTCTACAAGGAACTGGCAAAGGAGATGCTGAAACGTGAGCGCTAAACACGGCGGCCTCGGAGGCAAAGGCCTCGGGGCATTTTTCGACCAGAAGCCGGTGCTCGAACCGAAGACGGATCGCGTCGTCGAGCTCCCGATGCTCGAGATCTTCGCGAACCGCTTCCAGCCGCGCAAGGACTTCGACGAAACGGCGCTTGAGGAACTGCGCGCGAGCATCGCGGCCTACGGCGTGCTGCAGCCCATCCTCGTGCGGAAGTCCACGCATGGCTACGAGCTCATCGCGGGCGAACGCCGCTGGCGCGCGGCGAAGCTTGCCGGCCTCGAAAAGATCCCGGCGCTCGTGCGCGAATACAACGACGCGGAGACGAGCGAGATCGCGCTGATCGAAAACCTCCAGCGCGAAGACCTCAATCCCATGGAAGAATCGAAAGCGTATCAGGGGCTCATCGACAAATTCAACTACACGCAGGACATGATCTCGCAAAAAGTCGGCCGCAGCCGCTCGCACATCGCGAACTTCCTGCGCCTGCAGAAGCTTGATGCGAAAGTGCAGGACTACGTCGCGAGCGGCACGCTGACGATGGGGCAGGCGCGGCCGCTCGTCGCCATCGAAGACCACGCGCTCCAAAGGAAAGCCGCCGACTACATCCAGGAGCACGAGCTCACGGCGCGCGGCTGCGAGCAGCTCGTGAGGAAGCTCGCCGAAGACCCGACGCTCCTCGATGCCATGGACGCCGCCACAACAACCGAAGAAAAACAGGCCATCGACACCAGCACGCAAGCCGAACTCCGCGCCGCCATCGACCGCCTGACGCAGTACTTCGGTACGCAGGTGAACATCCAGCGCGGCAAAAAGAAAGGGAAGATCGTCATCGACTACTACGGCGACGACGACCTCACCCGCATCCTCGAGCTGCTGCATGGTGGCGAAAAATCCGCCCTCGACGTCGAAGCCGAAAAACAGCGCAAGATCGAAGCGCTGCGGAAAGTGTCGCGGCAGGGGTTCACGGTGTGAATGATTGCGCCATGAGCTTTTTGAGGATATCATGGAGGATGTATTATGGCGATTCATGAGGCTATCGTCTACGAGGGGCAAAAGCCCCCACACGAGACGATTGATGCGATTCGTCGTGCAGCAAAGTTCCCCATCAATTATGATGATGCTCCGCCTCTGACTGACGAACAATTGGCTCGTGGCGCGGCCATCGTTCGTGCGAGGCGTGCGGCTGCAAAAAAAGAAAATGTGACGATCCGCATTCCGCACGAAACCATCAGCAAGGCGAAAGAACTGCTCGGGAACGGCTATACGAGCGTCCTCCGCCGCTTGATTGTCAAAGCGGTCAACCATCCGGAACTGCTGGAAGATTGCAGGTGACCACACAAGCAGATTTGTTTTGTACACGCGTGCCCGGCGTTGTGTGTTCCACGTGGAACATGCAGCACCGGGCATTTTTGAAAACGAAGGGAGATTCCTGTCATGCAACACGAATGCAAGATCACCGTCCTCGAGACGAAATGTTTCCCTGCGCTCCAGAAGACATACCTTGCCGACCCGCAGTCGGGGCCGTGCCCGTGCTTCCAGACGGGGCAGACGTTCCTTTTGAAGCGCACGCCGGCGCAAGACGATTTTTATCACCTCATGAACGGGGAATTCTGCGGCGAGGCGTGGGACGCCGTGAGCCGTTATGTCTATACGGCACTCCAGGGCGGGAGCATCATGCACGGCTGGACGAACGACGAGCGCATGATGATCGCCTGCTGCAATGACGGCACACGCCCCGTCATCTTCAAGGTCGAGCGCATCGATATCCCCGAGACCGACGAAGAGCGCGCCTGGCTCGCGAAGCAGGACTTCACGAACCGCGCCGAGGATGCATATACGGGGTGAAGGACGGAGGAATATGCAACGCACTGCGGGGCTGCACAAAGTTGTTTGTGCGGCCTCGCTTTTTCGTGGACAATTGCTCGAATCATAAGTATAATTGAAGAAAAGATGTTGAAAGTTGCTTGACGGGAGGGGAAGCCAATGAAGAAGATACCGCCGTACGAGCCGACGAACGACTTGATTTTCAAGTTCGTGTTCGGCCGCGAGGAACGCAAGCGCGTGACGCTCACGTGCATCAATGATTTGCTCGGGAGGACGGGCGAAGATGCATTCGTCGATCTGGACTTCCAGAACGTTGAACTGATTCCTGCAACGGAAGACGAGAAGCAGGGACGGCTTGATGTCTTTGCCGTGCTTGACAACAACACGCGCATCGATCTGGAGATGCAGGTGTTCAATCATTTGAATATGGACAAGCGGTCGCTCTTTTATTGGTCGCAAATGTACTTGCATTTCAATGGCTTGAAACGCGGCGACGGCTATTTGAAGATGAAGCCGGCTATCGCCATCAATATCCTCCGTTATTCGTTTCTGCCGCAGCCAGATCCGTTCTCGCGCTACGGGCTTTACAATCCTGAGACGCAACACAAGCTGACGGATGATTTGGAGATGGACTTCCTCGAAATCCCGAAGTACAAAAACAAGCCCATCAAGGAAATGAACCGCATGGAGTGATGGCTCGCGTATTTTGCGAACAAGCTCGATCCCTTGGAAAAGGAGGAACTCGCCATGGCGACGCCGGAAATCGGAGATGCCATCGAGGCATCGGACAGCTTCATCATGGATGAAATGGAGTATCGGAAATACCTGCAAAGGGAATCCGCTATCTGGGACTATAACAATGATATCATCGGAAGCCAACAGATCGGATTTGATAGAGGATACGAACAGAAAACGTATGAAATGATTGATGGATTGCTTGACCAAGGGGTGGATATTTCTATCATTGCAAAGGCCAGCAAGTGGTCGGTTCCAAAAGTAGAGGCTTATGCCGCGAAGCGGAAGCGGGGATGAATGGTTACGTTTTCAGGAGGTTGCCATGCGCCACGAATGCAAGATCACCGTCCTCGCGGCGGAATGTTTCCCCGAGCTCCAGAAAAATTACCTCATGGGCCCGCAGGCGGGGCCGTGCCCGTGCTTCAAGGCGGGGCAGACGTTCCTTTTGAAGCGCGGATTTTCGTGCAGGTGATTGTTGTTTTCGTGCAAACGCGATATAATAATAGCAACAAAGCAAAGGAGATGATCGTATGGCTGCGACGACGGCTGACATCAGCATTCAAATGGATGCCGACCTCAAGGCGGAAGCGGAGGCGTTCTTCCATGAGCTCGGCATGAGCCTCTCGACGGCGATCAATGTCTTCGTGCGCCAGTCCTTGCGCGAGGGGCGCATCCCGTTCGAGATTACGACGCAGGAGAACCCGAACGAGGAGACCATCGCGGCGATGCTCGAGACGGAGCGGATGGCAAATGATCCGAACGCCAAGGTGTATCATGATTTGGATGAACTATTTGCGGATTTGGATGCGGAATGATGAGAGAACCAAAGTATGGTGTCAGAATGACGGCACAATTCAAGCGCGAGTACAAGCTGGCGAAGAAGCGTGGATTTGACATGCAGTTGATGAAAGACATCATCGAGAAGCTGTCCATGGGCGAGCCTCTGCCAGAAAAAAATCGTGACCATGCACTTTCCAGGAAATTTGCAACGTACCGGGAGTGCCACATCTTGCCGGATTGGCTGCTCATTTATCAGATCCGGGAGAATGTACTGACGCTAACGCTTTCTCGAACGGGCTCGCATAGCGATTTGTTTTGAAGCGTAGAGGTGAGGAGGTTTCAACCATGCAACACGAATGCAAGATCACCGTCCTCGAAACGAAATGTTTCCCCGAGCTCCAGAAGAAATACCTCGCAGACCCGCAGTCGGGGACGTGCCCGTGCTTCAAGGCGGGGCAGACGTTCCTTTTGAAGCGCACGCCGGCGCAAGATGATTTTTATCATCTCATGGACGGGAAATTCTGCGGCGAGGCGTGGGATGCGGTGAGCCGTTATGTCTACACCGCGCTGCAGGGCGGGAGCATCATGCACGGCTGGACGAATGACGAGCGCATGATGATCGCCTGCTGCAACGACGGCACGCGTCCCGTTATTTTCAAAATCGAGCGCATCGACATCCCCGAGACCGACGAAGAGCGCGCGTGGCTCGCAAAGCAGGATTTCACGAACCGTGCCGAGGATGCATACACAGGTTGAAATTCATTTGCACGTATTATCACACGTGCTATAATATATGCGGAGGGAATCCGATGAAAAGTTATTCGTCCCGCGAGCTCATCCGCATCTTGAAAGCGGATGGCTGGTACGAAGTCAATTGCGTCGGCGACCATCATCAGTTCAAGCATCCGACGAAGAAAGGCCGTGTGACCATCACGCATCCGAAGAAGGATTTGCCGCGCAAGACGGTCGAAAGCATTTTCCAGCAAGCGGGAATCGCGATTCCCGAATGAGGCAGGAGGCTCGAAATGAAAGACACGTATGTTTTCCCAGCCGTCTTCCATGAAGCGGACGATGGCATTTCGATTGCGTTTCCGGATTTGCCGGGCTGCCTGCCGTGCGCGGACGACATGGAGGAAGCGTTCAAAAACGCGAAGGAAGCGCTCCAGCTGCATCTCTATGGCATGGAAGAAGATGGCGAGGACATCCCCGCGCCGTCCCGCACGGCAGATGTTCCTTGCGCAGCGGGCGAGTCGCTGGCGATGATTGAGGCGTGGATGCCGCCTTTCCGGGAGCGCATGGCGAACAAGGCGACGAACAAGACCGTGACGATCCCGCGCTGGCTCGACACGCTGGCGAAAAAGCAGCACGTCAATTATTCGCATCTCTTGCAGCAGGCGCTCAAGCGCTACCTCGGCGTGCAGGAAAATCCGATGCAGCATGCGGAAGCGTAAAGCCTGACGGCGCAAAAAAACGACGCGCGCCCGGCGCGGAGTGTTCCATGTGGAACATTTCGCGTCGGGCGCTTTTTGTGTGTAGGGAGGTTTGCCAGGGCGGCGCGGTTAGGTGTTCAGGTCTTCGGGCTGCTTCTTGCGCAGGGCGATGGCTTTTTGCTGGACGGCGGGCGGGATGATGCCGAGGAAGTAGTCTTCGAGGGAATCCCAGATTTGCTTGCTCGTGAATTTTCCTTCGTAGAGGTACGTGAGCATGGCGACGGACATGCGGTGGCGGTCGTAGATGTCTTCGAGCAGGCGGTTGCGATAGCCGGCGGGGTTCTCGACGATGCGGTCGAGTGGGTCGGTCTGGTTCATGTAGATGTAGAGCTTGCTGCTCGCGCCGCCGTTCATCTCGAACGTGAGGACGCCCATGGCTTCGAGGAGGCCGAGCACGAGCGTGAGGGCGCGGCAACGGCCGCGGTCGCCGTCCTGCACGAGGTAGAACGTGCCGTGCTCCGCCTCCGCACGCAGCTCGTTGTACCAGCGCTCGCACCAGGTGAAAAAGAATTTCACGTGCTCCGTCAATTGATACCCTTGGCCGCGCTCTTGGTAGAGCTTCTTCGCGTGGCCAAACGGGACGCGGTAGGCGTCCATCGTGGCGAAGAGGACGCCGGCGAAGGATTTCGCTTCGTAGTCCGTCTTCATGATGCCGGTCTTCCGCAGCGTTGCCGCGATCTCGTCCGTCATGACGACGTGCCGCGTCTGGTGCTCGAAAAAGATCTTGAGCGGGCGCCAGAGGTCCCAGAACGCGTGGATGCGCTCCTTGTATGTGACGTTGACGCAGAATGCGGGCTGCATCGGATACGTGCTGTTGAACGCGAGCTTGTCCGACTGCGTGTAGACGAGGTATTTGAATTGCGGGAACGAGTACGAGCGGAAGGCCGGGCGGTCCCAGATGGCATCGAGCGCGATGTCGTAGATGCCGTGGCGGACGTCGCGGTCTTCGACGGCGTGCGGATATTGTTTTTTCAGCTGCGCGGCAACGCTGATATCGAGGCAGAAGTAGCCGCGGCCGAAGAGCGGGATGGGGCGTACGCTGATGGGCGAGTAGCCGCGCTGGCGCTCGAAGTCGCGCTGGATGAGCAGGAGCGCGGACTTGACGCGGCCGATATTGCTGTCGCGGTCGTCTTTCGTCGGGCCGAAGATGTAGGAGAAGTTTTCGGCGTCGAGCAGCATGGCGTTGCGCTTTTTCGTGAACGTGAGGCCGCCGCCGCGCAGCTTTTCGCGGAAGGCCGTGAGGATTTTGCTGATGACGGCGACGAGCTGGCCCTTGCGGATGGCCGAAATGCCGAGGAGCTGGTTGATGTGCTGGAAATCGCGCACGTCATAGTCGTAGCGCGCGACGCCGTGGATGCTTTTGTCGCGGGCGGCGCGGCCGATCTCCTGCACGTAGTCGCAGACGTTGCCCGTCGGCGCGTAGTGGAGGACGTTCACGATGTCGGGGATGTCGATGCCCATGCCGAACGCTTTCGTCGCGAGCATGACGGGGCGTTTCCCGCTCTTGAAATCGTCGTAGGCCTGATGCTTCATGTCCGCCGGGAGCTGCCCGTGGTACATGGCGAGGTCCTTGCTCTTGCCTTTGACGTCGAGGTCGTTCCAGAAATCGCGCAGGAGCGCGACGGTCGGGAAGTAGACGAGCGTCTTTTGGTTTTGCAGCACGGCGGCGTCGATCTCGCGTTCGAGCGCCTGCTTCTTGTCGCGGCGGTACTCCTTGCGGCCGAGGCCTTCGGCGAGGCGCGCAATCTGGATGTCGATGTCGCTGCGCTTCACGTAGCCGAGGTACGTGATCGGGTCGATCATGTTCAGGCTTTCGATCGTTTCGCCGTACATGTCCTCGCGGCCGTGGTAGATGGCGGTCGCCGTGAACGTGGCGAGGATGAAATCGCGCCCGTGGCGCTCGATCTGCTGCTTGCGGAGCTTGCGGATGTGGCCGCCGAGATACCAATAGTCGGGGCGGAACTGCTTGCCCCACGTCGTGACGATGTGCGCCTCGTCGATGACGATCATGCCGATCGTGCGGTCGCCGATGAGCTGCTCGACGTCGCTGCGCGCGAGCAGCGTCTCCGGCGAGAGGTAAAGGATGTGGTACGTGCGGTCCTTCACCTTTTCGATGACCTGCTCCTTCAGCGCGGGCGGGATGTCGGAGTTGAGCGTCACGGCCGCCGGATAATCAATGTCGCCGAGGCCGCGCACCTGGTCGCGCATGAGGGCGATGAGCGGCGAGATGACGATGGTCAGCAGCTCTTCCTTTTCGGCAAGATAAATGGCGGGCACTTGGAACATCGCGGACTTGCCCGCGCCGGTCGGGGCGGTGACGAAGACGTCGCGCGCGAGTTCGCCGCGCCCGCAGGCTTCGACCTGCTCGACGATGTGCGCGATGACGGCTTCCTGCGAGACCTCGCGCGTGGTCTTTTCCCCTTTTTCGAGCGCCGCGAGGTCGTAAACGCGGAACGTGCGGAACGAGCGATCCCTCCCCCAGTGCTCGTGCAGGATGCGCGTGTAGTCGTCGCGGTGGACGTAGGCGTCCTCGGGTGCGGCCGCGCCGGCGAGGGCGAAGCGGACGCCGGCGGCCTCCGCGAGGCGGCAGAGATACTCGCGCAGGCGCTCCTGGCCGCTCGCGTACTCCGCGATGTGGAGGACGTGCTCGACGTCCGGCGCGAGCGTGCCGTCCTCGGCGGCCGTGACGAGCGCGAGGTAGTCGGCCTCGCCGAAGAGCGTTTGCTCTGGTTCGCCTGCGCTTGCCGCGAGGTCTGCCTTTGCCATGCCGAAGAGCGGCACGTCGACGGTCGTGCTGCCGGCGGCAGGGCCATCGGGATACGTCGCGAAGAGGCGGCCGTCCTGCGCGAAGACGCTGCCGTAGAGCGGGCGCTCGAGGATGCCGCGCGCCGCCGAGAGGTCCGTGTCGTCCCAGAGGAGCGCCTTTGTGTCCGCCTCGTCTCCGCTGAAATGCGCGAGGAGCGCGGCCTGCACGTCCGCCGGCCACGGCAGCGCGACGGGATAGGCGTCGATGTAGAGGTTGTTCGAGAGGATCGTCGTCGTCGGATACGGCGTCTTCAGGAGCTCGCGCAGCAGGCGGTATTCCTCGTAGAGCACGACGCGCCGCTTCGCCTGCACGACCGCGTCCATGAAATAGGCCACGGGCTCCACGATGAGCTGCGCTGTGTCGGCATGTTCCATGGCTGTGCGCACGTCGTCCGGCAGCGCGGCCTCTGGCACGCCGCGCAACACGACGAGGCGTCCCGGCACGGCGAGCGCCTCCTGCACCTTTTCCTCCACGCGCGCGCGGAGCGTTTCCAAAAGTGACATCGTCATCCCTCCAGATAATCTTGTTGCTTGAGCCAGCCGATGCGGCCGCGAAGCTTCCGGAGCGCTTTTGATTCAATCTGTCGGATGCGCTCGCGCGTGACGCCCATCTGCTCGCCGACTTCTTCGAGCGTGCGGGCATGACCGTCGTCAAGGCCGAAGCGCAGCCGCAGTACCTCCGCTTCGCGCGGCTTCAGCCCTGCGAGGAGCTTCGCGAGGAAGTCCCGCGTGTCTGCGTGCAGCACCTGGTCTTCGACGCTCGGCGTCGTGATGTCGGGCAGGAAATCGCCGAGCGACGTGTCCGCCTCCGCGCCGACGGGGAGGTCGAGCGACGTCGGCGCGGCGAGCGCGCGCAGGGCCTGCACCTTGGCGACGTCCTCCCGCGTCCACGCCAGCCGGGCGGCGATCCGCGCCCTCCGGGCGGCTGCGTCATGCTCGCCCGCCTGCTCGAACTCGCGGTCGAGGCGCATGACCTTGTTCAGCTTCTCATGCATGTGGACGGGCAGGCGGATGAGCGTCCCTTCGTCTTCGTAGCAGCGCGTCATGGACTGGCGCAGCCACAAGACGGCGTACGTCGTGAAGCGGCCCTGGCTCTCGTCGAAGCGCTCGGCGGCCTTCAAAAAGCCGATGACGCCGGCCATCGCGAGGTCGTCGACCGCAGGCCCTTTGGGGTGGCGCTTCCAGAACAGCCACGCCTGCTGATACACGAGCCGCTTGTTCTTTTCCCAGAGCGCCGCGAGCGCCGCGTGGTCGCCAGCCTTTATGCGCACGCAGAGCATCTCGTTCGTCATCTTCCGCAGGCGGGGATCGACGAGCGCCTCCGGCGGGATCGCCACGTCATCAAAAGAGGCGGGGCCGCTGCCCTCCTCGAACGGCGCGTCGTCTTCGCTGTCCTCGTCGTCGAACGTCCCGTCTTCGTCATCGTCGTCTTCGGCATCCGCGTCCTCCTCGGCGCCCGCGTCGTCTTCCGTGCGGTCCGCGTCCGCAGCATCTTCGGGCGGCAGCTCGTCGACGAGCTCGACGCCGAGCGTGTGGAGTGTCTCGGCCGCCTGGTACTGCACTTGCTTGGGGAGGTGCAGCTGCTTGTCGAAGATCTCGTCGAACGCGTCAAACGTCAAGCACCGCGCCCGCACGTACGGCCGCACGAGCTCGGCGAGCTTCTCCCGTTTCAACGCCATGACCTCACCGCCTTTCCGCGCAGCCCGGGGACGGCCGCGCGTTTCTTTTTCTATTTTTATTCGACAACGATGAGAAAAATCCTGTTGCGGCGCAAAAAAAGCGGCGCGGGACGGCGGATTTTCGTTGACAAGCCGTTGCCCCTGTGTTACATTTATTTCAAAAGAAGGAAAGAATCGTAAAAACAGGAAAATTCACGAATCTGGAAAGGGCGAGCGTCATGGGAAAAACGGAAACGGCTGCATTGTCATGGAAAGCGATCGACGGGCTCGCGATGCCGGAGCGGATCGGGCGGCTCAAAGAGGTCATGCTGGACGAGCCGCGCTACGCATCGATCGAGCAGGCGCGCATCATCACGCGCGTGTATCAGGAGCATGAGGGCGAGCCGCGCATCCTCGTGCGGGCGGAAGCGCTCGCGGCGGCGCTCCGAGGGCTCGCGATCCGCGTGACACCGGGCGAGCTCATCGTGGGGAATCGCACGGCGGGAGTGCGCGCGGGCGTCGTCTTCCCGGAGAGCGGCAGCCGTTGGGTCGACCGCGAGTTCGAAGAGCTGCCGACGCGGCCGCAGGATCGTTTCCACGTCCGCGAGGAAGATATCCGCGAGTTCCGCGACGAGATTTTGCCGTATTGGAATGGCCGCTCGCTCGAGGACGTGCTGCGCGCGCGGGCGGGCGAGGAGATCGACGCCATCGCGCGCGTCGTGAAGATCAATCAGAAGGATCACGCGCAAGGCCACATCTGCCCGAATTGCAAGAAATGGCTGGAGCTCGGGCCGGCCGGTTTGCGCAAAGAGGCGGAAGAAAAGGCACAGACGGCGACGGGCGCGGCGAAAGATTTTTACACCGCCGTCGCCATCGTCATGGCGGGCGCGCAGGATTTCATGCACCGCTATGCCGGCCGCATGCGTACGATGGCGCGCGGCGCGAAACCGTCGGACGTGCTGCGCAAGAATGCGCTGGCCTTCGGGCAAACGTTTGCGGACGCGGAAGCGTCTGCATGCGCGAAGAGCGCGACGGGCGCACGGGGCGCGACGGACGGTGCGCCGATGCCGGGCAGCCGCGAAGAGCTGTTGCTGGTCGCCGACGTCTGCGCCGCTGTCGCCGGGCGCCCGCCGCAGACGTTCCACGAGGCCGTGCAGTCGCTGTGGTTCCTGTTCGTGATCCTCCAGATGGAGTCGAACGCGTCGTCGTTTTCGCCGGGCCGCCTCGACGAGATCCTGGCGCCGTATTATGAAAAAAGCCGCCAAGACGGCATGACGCAGGCGCGGGCGCTCGAGCTCATCGAATGCCTCTTTTTGAAGTTCAACCAGATCGTGTACCTGCGGAACCGCGGCAGTGCGCGTTATTTCGCGGGCTTTCCGATCGGCTTCAACATCGCCGTCGGCGGCGTCGATGCGGACGGGCGGGATTTTGCGAACGATATCTCGTTCCTCTGCCTGCAGGCGCAGGCGCACATCGGCCTGCCGCAGCCGAATCTTTCCGTGCGCCTCCATCCGCACACAGGCGATCAATTGCTGAAAAAAGCCGTGCGCGTGGTCGCTTTGGGCAGCGGCATGCCACAGTTCTTCAATGACAAGGCCGTCATCCCGGCCTTCGAGGAGCTCGGTTTTTCGGAAAAAGAGGCGCGCGACTACGCCATCGTCGGCTGCGTCGAACTCACGACGCAGGGCAACAACCTCGGCTGGAGCGACGCGGCGATGTTCAATCTTTGCAAGGCGCTCGAGCTCGCGCTGAATGGCGGCAAAGATTTGCTCACGGGCGCGCAGCTCTCGCCGGACTTCGGCGATCTCACGCGCTACGAGACGTTTAGGGATCTCGAGGCGGCGCTCGCGAAAGAGATCGATTACTTCATGGAGCGGATGCTGAAAGGTTGCGCCGAGGTCGAAAAGGCGCACATCGAGCTCCTGCCGACGCCGTTCCTCTCCGCCGTCATCGACGACTGCATGGCAAAGGGCGTCGACGTCACGGCGGGCGGCGCGCATCATAATCTCTCGGGCGTGCAGATGATCCAGGTCGCGAATCTCGCCGACAGCCTCGCAGCGATCCAGCAGCTCGTGTACGACGAAAAAATTGTTCCACGTGGAACATTATTGGAGGCGCTCCAGAAAAACTTCGAGGGCTACGATGTGCTGCGCGCGCGCCTGCTGAACAAAGTGCCGAAGTACGGCAACGACGTCGACTGGGTCGATGCGCTCGGCGTGAAGTGGGCGCGCTATTTCCGCCAGAAGATCGGCGCGCACAAAAACGATCGCGGCGGCCCGTACCACACGGGCATGTACACCGTCTCGGCGCACGTGCCAATGGGCGCGAACGTCGGCGCGAGCCCGGACGGCCGCAAGGCGGGCGAGCCGCTCGCCGACGGCGGCATGTCGCCGGCCTACGGCCGCGACGTCGACGGCCCGACGGCCGTGCTGAAGTCCGTTTCGAAACTGGACAAGGAGCTCACGACGAACGGCGGCCTCCTCAATATGAAGTTCCTGCCGGAGTTCTTCGCGACGGAGACGGGCGTCAACAAGTTCGCCCAGTTCCTCCGCACATTCGTCGACCTCGAGATCCCGCACATCCAGTTCAACGTCGTCCGCAAAGAAGACCTCCTCGACGCCAAAGCCCACCCCGAAAAACACCGCAGCCTCACCGTGCGCGTCGCGGGGTATACCGCGTATTTCACGGAGCTTGCGGATGATCTGCAAGATGAGATCATCGCGAGGACGAGCTATGCGGGGGTATAACGGAGAATAGAAAAGAAGAGATTCGTAATCTGTAGGGATATACTGCCGAGCGTTGCATATCCAGCAGCCTCTCCCTCTGGGAAAAGCAGACGCAAGGCGCTTTAGCGCCTATGCGGTCGCTTTATCCTTTAGGTAGAGGTGCCGAGCGATAGCGAGGCGGAGCGGGTACTAGGGTGCGATAGCTGAACAAATACATCGTAGGAAAGCAGCAGTACGTCTTCCGAAGTTGTACTGCTATGTTACGCGCATGATATTTGTTACAAATCGCACCCTAGTACCCTTTCCACCGCTTCGCGGTCCCCCTTCCCCGGAGGGGAAGGCTGCTGTAGGCGTTACTGTCGCATCCAAATCGAAGGGAACGATGTATTTGCAAGGCACGATTTTCGATGTGCGCCGCTTTTCCACGCATGATGGCGCGGGCATCCGGACGACGGTCTTCTTCAAAGGCTGTCCATTGCGGTGCAAGTGGTGTCACAATCCGGAAGGGATCAGCACGCAGCGCCGACCCTTGTTTTTCCCGAAGCGCTGCATCGGCTGCAAGCTCTGCGAGCAGACGGCGCGCTCAGCGGGGGAGGGCGTGCTTGCGGCGGGTGACATCGTTGCGACGGATTGCGTTGTTACGAATGACAACATGGCAGCAACCGATTCCGTTGTTGCAACGAAGCAGGCGCAGCGCCCCGATGGCCTCCGCGTGCGCGGCATCCTTTTTCGCGCGGACGATGCAGCAAGCGTGGAGCTTTGGGAGCGCCTCATCATGCAGTGTCCGGGCGATGCTCTGCGTTGGGATTCGCGAGAAGTCACCAGCGAATCCCTCGCAGAGGAGCTCTTGCGCGACCTGCCGTTTTTCCGTCATGGCGGCGGCGTGACGCTGTCGGGCGGCGAGCCGCTCTTGCAGCCGGCCTTTGCGGCGGACGTGCTCGCCCGCATGCAGGCAGCCGGCGTCCATACGGCCATCGAGACGGCGCTCCTCGTGCCGGAAGCGTCCCTGCGGCACGTCCTGCCGCACCTCGATCATGTCTTTGCCGACTGCAAGATGCTGGACCGCGCGGCGCACGAGCGCGCGACTGGCGTGCCGAACAACCGCATTTTGGAAAACCTCCGCATCCTCTTGCGCGGCGCGCGCACAGCGAGCGTTCGAACAGGTACACCTATTCCTTCAGGCGGCGGCATGGCAACCAGCGGCACACGTGTTCCCCCGGACGGCGCACCGTTCCCCACGGTCACGATTCGCACGCCGATGATCCCGCGCTTCACGGCGACGGACAAAAATGTCGCGGCCATCGCACGCTTCCTCGCGAGCGAAAATCCGGACGTTCACTACGAGCTCCTCAACTACAATCCCCTCGCCGCCGCGAAGTATCCGCTCGTCGGGCGCGCGTACTGCTTCGACGAGAATCCGCAGAAATTTTCGGCGGAAGAGATGCAGCACTTCGCGGACGTGGCGCGGCGCGAAGGATTGAGGAATGTGACCTTGGACGAATGATGTCGACGGGAACGATTCACAAAAAAGAGCCGGCCTCCTATTGAAAGGAAGCCGGCTTTTGTGCTACTATCATCCATAGGTGTCGTGTTAACGGCGAATCCGTGCCCTCAGATTGGGGGTAAGGCCTATGGAACAGTTGATCGTAGTATTGCTGTTGATCTTTTTGATCATCATAGAAACCAAGCGGTGAGTCGCTCCTAGCTACCAACTCGTAGCGACTCATCTCTTTTGAGCCTGTTTTAACTATGAGGGCCGCTGCTAGGCGGTGCCTTTATCTGTGCCTATTATACGATAATTTTGGAAAACTTGCAAGTGTTGCGCCCGCGTCACGTGTTGTGGCGGTGGCGGAAAGGGGCCTTTATGGCAGAAAAAATGGAACAACGGAAAACACCTGGCGTGCGCGAGCAGTGGGCAGTGCGTGCGCTGTTTTTTATCGGCGGCTTCGGGTCGGCGTCGTGGGCGCCGCTTGTTCCATATTTGAAAGCTCGTCTCGCCATCGAGGATGACGTGCTCGGCATGCTGCTCCTGTGCGTCGGTATCGGCTCGCTCGTGACGATGCCGATCTCCGGCACGGCGGCGGAGCGCTTCGGCTGCCGGAAAGTCCTCCTGACGGCGAGTACGCTCTTCGCCGTGCTGCTCCTCGGCCTTTCCATCGTCGATGTGCTGCCGCTCGCGGCGGCGATCCTCCTGCTCTTCGGCGCGTCGATGGGCGCGATCGATACCGTCGTGAACATCGCGGCCGTCATCGTCGAGCAGGCGAGCGGGAAAAGGCTCATGAGCGGCTTTCACGGCTTCTGGAGCGTCGGCGGCTTCGTCGGCGCCGGGCTCTTCGGCCTCTGGGTCGGCACGGTCGGCCTCACGCCGCTCGCCTCGACCGTCATCGCGGCCATCATCATGGGCGTCGTGCTGCTCGTCGCAAGGAGCGGCCTCCTGCCGTATGGCGGCGGGGGCGGCGGCGCGCTCATCGCCATCCCGCACGGCATCGTCGCCTTCATCGGCGCCATCGCCTGCATCGCGTTCCTCGTCGAGGGCGCGGTCATGGACTGGGGCGGCGTGTTCCTCACGACCGTGCGCGGCATGGACATGGCCATGGCCGGCACGGGCTTCGCCATCTTCTCGGCGGCCATGCTCGTCATGCGCCTGACGGGCGACGCCATCGTGAATCGCCTCGGGCAGAAAGCCGTCGTGCTCGGCGGCACGCTTTGCACGATGCTCGGCTTCCTCGGCGTCATCTACGCGCCGGGCGCGCTCATGTACGCGGGCTTCTTCGCCATCGGCGTCGGCGCGGCGAATGTCGTGCCGGTCTTCTACAGCCTGCTCGGGAGACAAACGGTCATGCCGCTCTCGACCGCCGTCCCCGCCGTCTCGACGCTTGGCTACCTCGGCGTCCTCATGGGCCCGGCGGCCATCGGCTTCCTCGCCCACGCCATCGGCATCGCCGACGCGTTTCTCTTCCTCGCGTTCCTCGTCGCGATGGAAATGGGCATTGCGGCGTATGTATTCAAGACTATGAAAGCATGAACAGATAAAAAAGAGCCGGTTTCTCTTGATGAGAAGTCGGCTCTTATGCTACAAGGATGCCATAGGCATCGTTTTGGCGGCCAAACAGTGCCCTCGGACTGGGGGCTACACCTATGAACGAGATGAACTTGACGCTCTTGCTGATCCTTCTGATCCTCATAGTCTCACAAAAGAGATAACCGCCTCCCGAAGCAGCAAACTCTAGAGGCGGTTACGACCGTATAATTTTCTATGAGGGCGCCGCCGGGCGGTGCCTTTATCTATAGTTATGATACGACAATTCTGGAAAAAATGCAAGGTTTTTGCGTTCTTGCGAAGATTTTCATATTTTTGCGTTATGATAAACGAAATAGCAAGACAGCTGTGCAGGAGCTGTGTCCTTTGGACGAAAATCGACATCCTCGTTTGGGGTGTCGATTTTTTTTGTAGGTTTTTTAGCAGGTTGAGAACATGAAGAAGAACGCATGGAAACTGAGGCTGCGGGCGCAACGAGTACACAAGCAAGCGTGCCTGCCGCAGAGGCGAAGGCCGTCGCCGCGCCGATCGAGGAGGTCACGGGGCTTGCGGAGACGTATGGCAACTTGGCACACTTTTTTCGGCAGAGGGCATGACTTTTACGCCGCAAGGAGCGGACGCCGCTCCGGCCGCTGCCACGGCCGTGACGAATCCCGTGCGCGCACGTCCACGGATATGTTACGACGTACGGCCACGGGGCCTGAGTTTTGGCGTACGAATTGGTACGACCTACAGGCCGCTCCCTCCTGGCGCTGCGCTTCGCTCCGCGCCTGTCCTCCCTCCAAGGAGGGAGGCTTGGGTTGTGAGCCTTTCACGCTTAACTTAATGACATTGCCCTCAAAGAGGGGGGCTTCGGGCTCGTGTGTTCACCAACTTCTTGACTTAATGACATTGCCCTCGGAGAGGGTGGCTATTTGATCGAAAATGCGCTTTCCGAATACGAGATTTCATGATAGAATAGGGAAAAGCAAGTCAAAAACGAACCAATCATGGGAGGAATTTCATCATGGATCCGATTTTTGAACGCGTGAGCATCCGCAAGTACGAGGAGCGTCCTGTCGAGGACGACAAGATCGAGAAGCTGCTGCGGGCGGCGATGGCGGCGCCGTCGGGCGTGAACCAGCAGCCGTGGGAGTTCTACGTCGTGAAGAACAAAGAGGTCATCACGGAGCTCTCGAAGGCGAGCCCGTTCGCCACGTGCGCGGCGAAGGCGCCCGTCGTCATCGCGGCCGTCATGCGGAAAGATGTGCAAGTGCCCGAGATCGCGCCGTACGACATGTCGAATGCCATCGAGAATATCCTCCTCGAGGCGACGACGCTCGGCCTCGGCGCCGTCTGGCTCTGCATCGCGCCATTCGAGGACCGCATCGACAACGTCGTCGACGTCCTCCACACCCCGCACCACACTGTCCCCTTCGCCCTCATCCCCGTCGGCTATCCCGCCGAAAAGCGTGAGTGGAAGAGCCGCTATGATGCGGAGAAAGTGCATGTGATCGAATAAAGCTTGTTGCAGCTGCAAAAAAATGGGGCTGTTGCATTTACTGGAACGGTTTCATAAGACTGCCAATCGTAACGCTCACAGCAGGCTCTCCCTCTGGGAAAAGCAGGCTCTTAGCGCTTTAGCGCTTAGAGTTCGCTTTATCCTTTAGGTAGAGCTGGCGCGCGTAGCGCGACTGAGAGGGTACAAGGGTGCGATTTGTACCAAATGCAAAGAAGCCTTCAAAGCACAGCGTTTTAACTCAAACGACTTGATTGCTTTGAAAGGCTTCTTCTTTTTGTTTTGCTATCGCACCCTTGTACCCGCTCCACCGCTTCGCGGTCCCCCTCTCCCAGAGGGAGAGGCTTCGGCAATCGTTACGTTTGGTAACAGATGCATACAGAATCCGTTTAGTTACTGCAACAATTCTTTTGTTTTTGTTACAAACAAGAAATTCCAAGGGCCTTGAGCTGCTCGATGTTTTCCTCCTCGAGTTCTTTTTCCGTGAGCACGCCGGTGAGGCCGGTGAGGTCGGAGTAGATGCAGGCGCTGTCCTTGCCGACTTTGCGCGATTCGAGCAGGAGGTAGCGCTCGCTTGCGTGGCGGAGGATCGTCTCTTTCGTCGTCGCGTCCTCGGGCGTGTACGTCGTCGCTTCGCGCGCGGCGAGGTCGAGGCCGACGACGCCGAGGAAGGCTTTGTCGTAATGGTAGCGCGCGATTTCGCGGTTCGCGAGCGCGCCGACGAAGCCGTCGCTGCCCTCGCTGAATGTGCCGCCGATAAAGATGAGGCGATTGTGCTCGTCGCCGCGCATGGCGAGCATGACGTCGATCATGTTCGTCACGACTGTGAGCGAGAGGCCTGACGTCTTCAGGAGCTTCGCGACCTCGATGTTCGTCGTCGAGATGTCGAGGAAGATGGTGTCGCCGTTTTTCAAAAGCTTCAATACTTTCTTCGCGATTTTCTGCTTCGCCGGACGGTATTTGCGCTTGCGCTGCGAGACGAAATGGTCGTCGTCCGGCTCGATCTTCAGCGCGCCGCCATACGTCTTCTTCAGGCGGCCGTTCCGCTGCAGCAGCGTGAGGTCCTTGCGGATGCTGTCCTCCGTCACGGCGAACCGCGCGCTGAGCTCCTTGACATTCACCGCGCCGAGCTCGTTGACGAGCTGGACGATCGTATTCTGGCGTTCTTCTGGCAGCATGAGGTTGCCCCTTTCTATGCTTGCTTGCCGCTGTACATAGCAAAATGCCAGCACATATGCTATACTTTTCGTAAGAGCAGCTGGCGTCAGCTCACCCCCAAAGGAGGTGAATGCCATGAGCCTCTACGAAAAGATCAGCCTCGTGCTGGCTTTCGCTGGAATCGTGATTGGCATTCTGCAGCTCCTGAAGTAGTTCCCAGCTACTGAAGGAGCAAAGAAGCCGAACTGGAAGAGGTGATGCCGACGATGTGTCGAACGGAAGCCCCTTCTCGCTTCAAGAATTTTGAAGGGCGAGCTGACGCGACCAACAGAATCAGCTGCTCTTGTTGTCTTTGATTATATCATGTTTGAGGCGGGCTCGCAAGATTTTCGCATCATGCGTTTCATCGACAACTTTCATATTCCTGTGGTATGATGAATTCAAAATCTTGATGGTAGGGGGAATTATTTTGAAGAAAACGATGATGACCGTGCTCGCGACGCTCTTGGTGCTCGTGATGGCCGCTTCCGTCTGCGCGGCGAAGGACAAGAAGGACGACCAGGCGAAGGCGCAGGAGCAGACGCTTGCGCATATCCAGCAGGCGAATGCGCTGACGCAAAAGTTCACGTGCCGCTACGATGAGGAGGCGGACGTCTATACGTTCGTGCCGAATGACGCGGCGCTCGCGCGCCTCTCTGGAAAGGCCGCGACGATGATCCCGTCCGTCGCTTACGCGGGCAAGGACGGCGCCGTGCTGTTCCGCATCTTGTTCTCGTACGGCGGGCTTGAGTACCTCGACATGACAGACGTGACGCTCACGGCGGGCGGCCGCGACATGAGCTTCGCCGTGCCGGAGGGCGCGACGGTCAAGGAACAGCAGACGGGCTTCGTCACGGAAGATTACGCGGCGGGCTTCGACGGGGACATCTTGAATGATTTCTACGCCTTCGCGACGTCCGCGGCATCGGCGGACACCAAGGACGTGCTGAAGCTCACGGGTAAGACGACGGAAGTGTCGCGCCCGCTGACATCCTTTGACAAAGAGGTCTTGAAAGAGGCCATCGATATTTATCGGGCGCTGGAAAAGTGAGGATTTGTGTGTAGTTACATTTGTTGCGGAGCATAACTTGTTCCGCTGGCTCTCCCCCTGGGAAAAGCAGACGCAAGGCGCTTTAGCGCCTATGCGGTCGCTTTATCCTTTAGGTAGAGCTGGCGCGCGAAGCGCGACTGAGCGGGTACAAGGGTGCGGTTTGTACCAATAATGAAAACACTATCATAGCATTACGTTTGAACTCAGACGACTTGATGCTATGGTAGTGTTTTATTTTTGCTTTGCTATCGCACCAAAGTACCCTCTCCACCGCTTCGCGGTCCCCCTCTCCCAAAGGGAGAGGCTTCTGTATTTGTTACGTTCGGCAACAGATCCATATGAGCCTATTTTTCACTCCTCATCTGCGCAAAAAAGCAGGGATTCGACGAAAAACGAAGAACTCTATAAAGAACAAGACAAAGGAGTGAGAACGATGAGTCTATCGGAGATCACGCGGGACGCGGAAGCGTTACGCGCGCTGGCGGAGGATATGCAAGCGGATTATAAGCGGCTCGCGTCGCTGGCGAAGCGGCTGGCGTCGTCCATCCAAGGAAAGGGCGGTGCGTTTTTAGCGCCTGCATTGTGCGAGGAAGTGCAGCAGGCGATCGAGAATGTGCAAGTGGATCGCCGGCGCGTGCAGCATTGTGCGGAGGTGTTCCAGTGGGAGCAGGTGCCGGAAGATTTTGAAACGCTAGGGCGCGAGGTCGCGCGCGTCGAGGCGGAGGCGCGCGCGCAGGCGATCGCGGACGCAGCGGCGCCGTTCCTCGCGCTCGCGTCGGACGATGCGAAGGTGCGGGCGGCGCTCGCGGAGGCGCAGGCGACGCTCCAGAAGACGCTGAAGCTGCGCAAAAAATTTCCGACGCACGGCGATGCGGCGGAGTCGGTCGCGCGGCTCAAGGAGACGCTGCAGCCGTATCAGACGTTCGTGCAGGCGCTACGGTCGCAGGACGGCGCGGAGAAGCTCGCGTGCTTGCGCGTTTTGATGGGGACGGCGGCGTTTTCCGACGTGCTGCTCGGAGCGCTGCTCGTGCCGGGGAAATTATCGCTGGCAGGAGAAGATGAGAAGGAGGATGTTGCATCTGCGTCGGATCGTCTGGCGCGGGCGCCAGGTGCTTCGGATTCTTCTGCGTTGACAGGTTCGGATGCTGTTGCAGCAACAACGCAGGTTGCCGGCACGTCAAACGAGCCAGACGTAACGCAGGACCAGGGAACGAACGGAACGGATTCCGCGCAGAAAGCGGAGCAAACACGGGGCGTTGGTGGAAACGCAACAGACAATGCCGTTGTGACCGATGATGTCAACGCAGCAGCGAACGTTGAGATGACAAATCACGCGAACCCTGCGGATGACCTTGCGCGTGCCTTTGTGCCGTCCGCGAAGGATGAAGCGGACGAGGAGCTCGACGAGGAAGCGAAAGCGCGGGCGGAGAAGGAACTCTGGGATCATTGGAGCGCCGAGGGGCTGCTGTTGCCGGAGGGCTACGACTATGGCGAGCTCCAGACGGAGATGCTGCCGAAGGGCACGGCGAAGGCGGGCGCGAAAGCGTTCACGTCGGATTTCGAGCGCCTGACGAAACTCGTGCGCGGTTGTGCGCGCAATATTTTGATGGAGCTCGATGACACGCATTACATCGACCGCGACTATGCCGTGCTCGTCGGCAAGGAGGAGTGGACGCCGGAGGTCTACGATGCGGCGTTTGACCGCCTGCTGCATCTCGGCTGTATCCGCTCGTATACGCTTGCGGGCTGCGGTACGTTTTACATGACGACGCCGAAGATGGAGCAGCTCCTCGGCATGGAGCGCGTGCGGAGCTATCTCAACTTGCCGAAGCGGGCGAAGCATCTCACGCCCCGGTTGGAGGTGGACGACAAGACGGCCTTGGCCGCCGTGCGCCTCGCGTTCACGAAAATCCATGCGCATCATGCGCGTGCGCTCGCAGAGGCGCGGGATGAAGCCCTGGGCGTCGATATCGCGGGCACGATCGGCGCGGCCGTGATGGGCGCGGACGAATTCCGAAATGGCGTCCACATGGCGGTGTACTGGTTCGCCGGCGAGGACACGGAGGCGGACGAGTCGCCGCTCTCCGGCAAGCACACGATCGACAAAATCCTCAGCCACAAAGCCTCGGGCGCGCTGCGCGACCTCACGCTCGTCGGCATGGAAAGATCGACGCTGACGTGCCTCCTGCGCGCGCTGCGCAAGGCGTATCCGCAGATCAAGGACGTGTCGGCGTACTATTATCTCCTGCCGGAAGATGCGTTCTACGACAGCGCCTGGGAGCCCGCGCCGGATTGGTTTGAGCTCGATGCAAGGGAAGACGTTGACGATGAGGACGTTGAAGACGTGGAAGGAGAAGAAGAGGAAGAAGAGAAGGAAAGCGTTCGCGAGGCGGATGCGGAGGCGCAGGATGATGCGTTGACGACGGGGGAGCAGGTTGTTGCTTCTGATTCGTCGAACGCGGGAACAGAATATCAAGAGGAATCTGTTGCATCGCATGTGGAAACGGAGCCCCACGAGGAAGCTCTGGCGTTGACGGCGGACGATGAACACCAGGAAGAACCCTTGGCGTTCGAAGAATCTGGCGAACCCGCTGCGCAGACATTCGCACCGGTCGATTTTGACGATCCCGAGGCGGTCCTCGCGGGTGTGGTGGCGATCCTCGCGCGGGGGCATCTGCCGGCGGCTGCGGCGTATCTCGGCTTCTGCGCGCGCGTCGCGCCGGAGGTGTGGGAAGTGCCGTATCAACGGCTCGCGAGCGCCGTCGACGATCCCGCCTGCCCGCCGAGCCATGGCGCGGGCGATCTTTTCGCCTTGTTCACGGGCACGGCGTCCACGCTCGACCAGTACCTCGCGGCCGCGGCTGCCGTGCGCGCGTATTTCTCGAATGACGTGCCGCACGACTACGACATGCAGCGCTTCCAGGCGGGCTGCCTCGACGGCCTGCCGCTCCTCGAGCGCTGCACGCCGCTCAAAAACCTGCTGTACAAGCTCATGGACTTCAAGGCCGAAAAAAATAAGGGCATGGACTTCTTCGCGGACTACCGCCGCAAGGATCAGAAAGCGCGCGCAGCAGCGCCGCCAGATCCAGCACGATGCGCAAGGCATCTACGACACGCGCATCATCGGCCATATCAAGGAAAACGTCATTATGAAGCGTTTCCATGACACGAAGAAATACGTTTACCGCAAGGACGGCGATTTCGCAAAAATGTTGCTCGCCGTGCTGACGGGGGACAACGATGGCGTGGAACGCGTGGCCGCATTCGTTGATGCGACGTTCTGCGACGCGCCGGCGGGCGGCCGCCGTATCGTCAGCCCGCAGCGCGTCGATGACTATATCGACGCGGCTTGGGATGCCGTGCGCAACAGCCTCGAAAAGCGCAGCGACAAGCTCACGAGCAAATTGCGCAGCAGTTTCCATGGCGAAATCACGAACGTCGCCGACGTCCTTTGCCGCTGGGCGGACTTTGGCCAGATGGACGCGGAAGCGCTCGACGACGCCGACTATCAGCGCGCGAAGGTTGGCGTGCTCGACGACCTCCACGCCGTTGCGGAAGAGGAAGGCGCACGCCTCGCGACGTCCGACGATGCCTTTGAGCGCGCCGGCATCGAAGTGCTCTTCGAAGCGCTCAAGGAGCTCGAAGAGCGCCTCGGCGGCAGCTACGAGCCCTCGCGCAAACGCTATTGGTACATCGATTTCCTGCGCTCGACGCAGCTTCTTTTGGATGAAAACGATCTGCCGGACTACCGCGCTTGGTATCTGCGCGACCCGGCTGCCCACTACCTCGCGGCTGTGCAGGCCTATGCCGCGAGCGAGCCGCCGACGTTTGCGGCGCGGCTCGACGAGATTTTCACGGGCGGCGACGACGTCCGCGATGACTACCAGACCGCGCGCCTCATCGACGCCTACCTTACGGTGCAGGGCGGCACGTCGTACCTCGCCGCGCACGGCTACCACATCGAGAAAAATGCGCCGTTCGCCGAAAAGCAGGCGCGCCGCATCTATGACCGCTTCGAGGAAGAACTCGAATTCGCCCAGAGCTGCGGGCAGATCACGAGCACGGGCAGCGACGAAAATAAAAAAGAAAGCATCCTCGCGCTCATGGACGACTGCTACCGCTACGCGCAGGCCACGCAGAACTACGGCGTGTTCTTCCGCACGGTGAAGGCTTTCCAGCAGCAGATCAAGGACGACGCGCGCACGCATGGCGCGGAGCTGCAGAAAGAGCTCGACGCCTGCCAGGCTGCCGACCTTGACGCGCCGCACACCGCATTCCTCGCCGCGATCCAAAAGACGATCGATGCGCAGAATTACACCGTCGCCGAGGATATGCTGCGCCGTTTCGGCAGCGGCGACATCGACCTCGCGGGCACGCGCTTCGATGAAAAAAGCGACCCGCTGCGCCGTTTTCTCCAGCCGAGAAATTACAGCGATACCTACCGCCGCGTCAGCGATGGCGGCACGCCGCTCGCGAAGCTCCTCGGCAGCAGCAGCTACGTGCCGCACAACAAAAAAGGCCGCGGCGCCCAGGAGCTCTCGAAAAACTGGATCAAGAACCCGATGGACGGCGACCAGATGAAGCGCCTGCTCTCGGCGCTCGGCTGGGATGCCCGCAGCGCGACGCTGCTCTCCGAGGATACGGAGGAAGGCTTCAGCGCGCGCGGCAGCAAGCAGATCGTGTTCCGCGTGACGCTCGAGCCCTCAGCGAACCACGCCCGCACGCGCTACCAGCACCCGATTGCCATTTTCGGCTCCGAGGCCGAGCGCGACGGTTTCCGCGCCGTCTGCCTCTTCGGCCAGTACGACGCGGACAACCTCGTCGCGACGTGCAGCCGCCTCAGCGCGACGCTCCATACGATCATTTTCCTCGACTACGCGTTGGATCTGAAGCAGCGCCGCCGCCTCGCGCGCAAGATGAAGGAGGCGCGCCTCGGCAAGACGTACGCCGTCGTCGACCGCGTCGTCATCGCCTATCTTTTCCGCAACTACGACGAGATCCAAGTGAACCGCATGCTCATGATGCTCATCATGCCGTTCGCCGCATGCCAGCCCTACGTCCCCGACTCCGGCCAGCCCATGCCGCCCGAGATGTTCATGGGGCGCAAGGAAGACCTCCTCGCCGTCGAATCGCCCGAGGGCGTCAACATCGTCTACGGCGGCCGCCAGCTCGGCAAGTCCGCGCTCCTGAAGATGGCGCAGAACGACATCGACCACGACGAGGCCGGCGACCGCGCGATCCTCATCGACCTCCACGACTGCAAGAGCACCGGCGCCGCCGCGCTTGCCGTCAGCCAGGAGCTCACGGACCTGCGCTTTTTCAAGGCCGGGCAGGGCGTCGAGACGGAGGACTGGTCCGAGCTCGCGCGTGCCATCACGCAGCGCCTGCGCGATCCCGTCGACCGCATCCCGTACTTTTTGCTCATGCTCGACGAGGCCGACGCTTTCATCGAGCAGTGCGCGGCGGAAAATTATGCGCCGTTTGACGCGCTGAAGCGCGTGCAGCAGAATGGCAGCGCGCAGTTCAAATTCGTCATCGCCGGCCTGCACAACATCGTCCGCTTTTCGAAAGCCGCGCTCGGCGAGAACAGCGTCCTCGCGCACCTCACGCACTGCACGGTGAAGCCGTTCCGCGTCAGCGAAGCGCGCGAGCTCCTCGAGACGCCGCTCCGCTACCTCGGCTTCCGCTTCCCGGAAAATGCTTCCAGCCTCATCGCGCTCATCCTCGCGCACGCGAATTATTTCCCCGGGCTCATCCAGCTCTATTGCAAGGAGCTCATCCGCGCGCTCGCGAAGGAAGACTACGCGCACTACGACGAGACGAAGACGCCGCCGTACGAGATCACGCGCGACCACGTCCGCGCCGTGCTCACGAACCGCGCTTTCCAGGAGCAGGTCCGCGAAAAATTCATGATCACGCTGCGCCTCGACAGCGACAAATACTACTACATCATCGCCTACCTGCTCGCGAGCCTCTATCACAAAGCGGGCAGCCGCGGCTTCACGCCCGCCGAAATCGCGCACGAAGCTTCGGCCTATGACTTCGAGCAGTTCCGCACGCTCTCGCGCGAGCGCCTGACCGCGTTCCTCGACGAGCTCACGGAGCTCAATGTCCTGCGCGGAAATGCCGAGGGACGCTACTTCTTCAACCGCTACTCGTTCTTCCAGATGCTCGGAAGCCGTGACGACGTCGAAGAAAAACTCTACGCGCTCGCGCTCGGAGAGGAGGACCTCGCATGACGGACGACCTCTTTTTCTGGCAGCAGATCCCCGGCGCCGCCCGCCTCGCCGCCCGCGTGGTCGACGAAATCTGCGCGCATCACACCGTCGTGCTGCACGTGCCCGAGCGGCTGCCGTGGAGCGCGGCGTTCCACGAGCTCGTCGCAACGGCGGTGCATCGCAGGGAAGCAGCGCGCAGCCTTGAATTACTCGATGCGTACGAAATCTATCCATTTGAGGAAGGAGAAGGAAGCGGGCTCGGATTTACTGAGGTTCCTTCGGATGGCTCGGCGGCGGAAGCATCGAACGCGGGAACAGTTATGGGATCGCGATTTGATGAAGAAGAGGGAAGTGTGCGCGGAACGGTGGAGGCTTTTTCGGGCAGCTCGTTCGCAGGGGCGTCGAACGCAAGAACGTCCATGGGCGCGCGTTCCGCAAGCGGGACAACGAACGCACGGAACGCAACGGGAGGAACTCGCGCAACAAATGAACAAGAAATCCGTGATGCGTTCGGCGACTATCTCTTGACGCACTTCTGCCGGCCCGAGGTGCAGGACGGCTTCCGGCCTGCGCTCGGCTATGCCGGCTACCTCGCTGACTGCCGCGACACGACGCTCGGCGCGAGCTATCTTTGGCTCACGGATGTCCCGGCCGCCGCCATGAACCCGTGGACGGCGTTCCTCTCGGATTATCAAGCCGCATTTCAGGCGGCGAAACGCAAGCAACCGTTTGCGGGTGACGGCTTTGCCTGCCTGCTCGAGACGACGGCGACGGAGGCGTTTGCGAAAAAAGGCATCGTCGAGCTCTCGGCCTCGGACTATCTCACGAGCTACGACAGCTACACGTTCCTGTTTTTCCGCGCCGGCGAGCTCCCGCTCCAGGGCACGCCCGAGGCCGTCAGCTATCTGCGCCCGTATCTCGCCGAGCTCGCGCGGAATCTCGGCGGCGACGACGTCGAATACAGCGCGGCGCTGCTAAAAGAAAGCGCACGCCTCCTCGAAGACCCCGTCGCCACGTGCCAGCGCCTCGCCTCGGAAGGCACGGCGAGCGATGGCCGCCCGTTCCCGCCCGCGCCCGATGCCGCGGTCATCCGCCGCCGCACCTGGGCCACGCAGATCCGCCTCGTCTTCCCCTGGCTCGAAGAACAGCGCATCGCCTTCCTCGACCGCCACGCAGCCGCCGCGCAAGCCCTCGTCCAGACGCGCTACATCGAAAACGGCAACCACGAAGAAATCTCTGACTATCACCTCCTCGAGATCGGCAACATCTCCTGCTGCAAGAACGACCTCGAAGCGACCGAGCGCGAGCGCCAAGCCATCGACCTCCACCGCACCGCCCGCAACGACCTCGCCCACCTCGCGCCGCTGCCGCTCGAAAAATTACGAGACCTCTATGCGAATCCACTGGCGTGATGTTCGAAATTTGAAGATATGCGTAAAATTGTGTATAATATGATTGAGGTGGATTTATGACGACGGCGGAGTTGATTCGATTATTGAAAGCAAATGGATGCTTCCTCTATGAACATGGTTCGCGGCATGACCGATGGAAAAGCCCAAAGACCGGAAAGAAATTTTCCGTTGGGCGACATGCAAAAGAAGAGGTCGCAAAAGGGACATTGAAACGCATTTTGAACGATGCCGGCATCGAACTGGCTTGAAGGAGAGGCATGACCATGAAATACAAATATCCTGCGGTTTTTACGTATGACGAAGATGCCATCCTTGTTGATTTCCCAGGGCTGGACGGTTGCTATACGGACGGTGTCGATGAAAAAGAAGCCTTCGAAAATGCCGAAGATGTTTTGAATCTGGAATTGATGTCGCGGGAAAATCACGGCGAGGCGATTCCTGCGCCCATGGCTGTCCGTGACATCAAGATCCCAGCGCATGGGTTCATTGGCATGATCCAGGCGGACACGACGGCATACCGCAAAAAGGTGGATAAAAAAACGGTACGGAAGAATGTCTCCATCCCGAGCTGGCTCAACCAGCTCGCTGCGGAGCACAACATCAATTTTTCGAACGTCTTGCAAAATGCTCTGATGAGGGAATTGCAGGTCGAGTGAAAATAACCGCATACAAAACGGCGCCCATCGTGCGAATATGCACGGCGGGCGCCGTTTTGCAGTTGGATTATATAGAGTTGGGGTTCGCAGGTTTACAAAAGATGCACCGAGATCGCGACGGCGCAGAAGCCGAGCACCGTCACGCCGGTCGCGAGGAGCGTCTTGAGCTGCTCGTAGCGCGAGGCGAGGACGCGGGCGCGGAAAATGTCTTCATGCGACATGGAAATCAGCTCCTTTACGAATGTTTCGCTGCTTGCGCAGGATGTTCCCATGCAAGCGCCAGATCAAGGAATCGAAGGGCAGGGACGCGCGTGTTGTCATTTCTCTGGCGGCTTTTCGCCCGGATGCGCGAGCCAGTACGCGCGCTCGAGGGAACGCATGACGGCATCCTTGTCCGCCTCGCTGAGCTGCCCGCCGGCGAACATGCCGGCGAGCTCGCCCGCGAGATGCTGCGCGACGATCGCGTTGCCATCCTGCGCGGGCGGCTGCTTTTCTGGCTTTGCCGCGTCCCCTTCGAAGAACTCGTCGACGCTCACGCCGAAGAAGTCCGCAATCTTCTGGTACATGGTGTTCTTCTGCGGGCGGCGCTTGCCGGACTCGTAGCCGCCGTACGTCGGCCGCGACACGCCGAGCGCGTCGGCCGCCTCCTGCTGCGTGATGCCGCGCTTGCGCCGCAGCATCAAAAGCCTCTCGTGGAACTCCATGGCCATCGTCTCCTTTTCTGTCATATGTCCGAACGTGCTTTTGTTTTGTTGTACATAGTTTATCACAAGTTTATCAAACGTGCAAGAAAAATTTTACGCGGCCGCCCGTCCTCGCGCTGCGCAAAAAAATGCAGGCGCAGCGGCTTTCCATAGACGCGCCGAAAAATTTGTGGTAAAATCAAGGGCTGAAGCAACGCCCGAAGACCCCATTCGAAATTTCCGGGCGCGGACAATGGAAGGGAAGAACACATTTGGATATCCAGCAGGTTTCAAATTTTGTCATGACGAACCTCATGTATATCACGGGCGGCCTCGGCGTGCTCGTCATCGTGATGTACGCGATCATCATCAACCTCTGGCTGAACGTCTCTTATATGAAGAAACGCTACCGCAAGATGATGACGGGCGTCGACGGGCAGAACCTCGAGCGCATGCTCATCGGTCACATCGAAGAGACGCAGCACGTCGTCGAAGAGCAGAAGCGCATCGACGCGGAGAACAAGGCGATCCAGGACCTTTTGCAGAAAGCGCTCACGCGCGTCGGCGTCGTGCGTTTTCGCGCGTTCGAAGACATGGGAAGCGACCTCAGCTACGCCGTCGCGCTCCTCGACTCCGACAATAGCGGTGTCATCCTCTCGAGCATCTTCGGCCGCGAGGACAGCCGCAGCTACGTCAAGCCCATCGAAAAAGGCCAGTCGACGTACACGCTGACGGACGAAGAACACCAAGCGCTGCAAAAAGCGATGGGCTCGCACTAAGGAGAATTTATCTTGCCAGAAGAAAAAGAATCGAAGGCCGAAAGCTATACCATCAAGATCGTGCCCGACAAGGGCGACACGACGCACAGCATCACGCTGTCGGCCGGCATGCTGCGCTACGGCCTCGCCATGCTCGCCGTCTGTGCGCTGCTCTTCGTCGGCGCGTTCAGCTATGGCGTCTACAGCACCATGACAGCGCGCGCGGACGCCTCGGAGATCGAGGAGCTCCGCGAGGTGAACAGCATCCAGCAGGAGCAGCTCCTCCAGCTTTCGAAGAAAGCGTACAGCCTCCAGCAGCAGATGGAAGAGCTCACGCAGATGGAGCAGGAGCTCCGCCGCCAGACCGGCGCGCCCGCTGCCGACGACAATGCATCGGGCGACAGCGCGGACGCGCAAAACGCACAGAATGGCCAAGGCGGCCCGTATCCCGCTTCCATCCTCGGCCGGCCGGAAGAACGCATCGGCATGGACGGCGTGCGCGCGATCGAGCGCGGCAACGTGAACATTCCTGCGTTATCTCAAATGTTGTTGCAAACAAAAGTGCATGAATCCGAGCAAGAACTCTTTGGCAGCGTCGGCGGCCCCGCGATTGCGCCGGACGTGCAGAACGTCCGGATGGCGCTCGATGATCTTGAAAAGCGCGTCGCCGCGCGCCGCGCGAGCCTCGAAAACCTCAAGCAGACCATGCGCGAGCAGAACAAGCTCCTCGCGCCGGGCGCATCTCTCGCGGGCGGCATCACCGGCCCCGCCGTCACGACGCCCTCCATCTGGCCGACGAACGGCATCGTGAGCTCGCCGTACGGCCTGCGCTGGGGCGGCTCCGACTTCCACCCCGGCATCGACATCGCAAACGACATGGGCACGCCCATCGTCGCGACGGCCGACGGCACCGTCGTCGCCGCCGGCTGGAACAGCGGCGGCTACGGCAACATGGTCGACATCGACCACGGCAATGGCATCCTCACGCGCTACGGCCACGCCATGCAAGTCGTCGTCGTCGCCGGCCAATACGTCCGTCGCGGCCAAGTCATCGCCTACATGGGCAGCACCGGCTATTCCACCGGCCCGCACTGCCACTACGAAGTCCGCATCAACGGCTCCCCCGTCAATCCGGTCGGGTATCTCTGAGCCTTTGCATCTGCACATCAAAAAGCAGAGCCAGTTTCGGCCCTGCTTTTTTTTCGTGGGGAAAATGTCGTCGAGGGGAGGCCGCGCACGCAAAAAAGGCGCACGAATCCCGATCCCTCGATCGTCATCCGTTCGCTTGGAAGGTCCCCATTGGCGGACATGCTGGCGGCAGCTTGTGATATCTCATCATTTCAGCGGCTCAATCATTTTTCCTGTGGGATTCGCGTAGCGTCATTGGTCAATGTCGGCTCATGTCGATGAGTTTCAAAAAGAAATATTCGTCGTCGTGATAAC
>OMWS01000073.1 GCA_900314825.1 uncultured Veillonellaceae bacterium
ATCTATTTTCGACAAGGATAGGCTTTACGCCTTTTTATTTCCCCGAAATCCTTTTGCTGGTCTCATATGAACAGTGTTGGTGATGTGGGAAGTTTGAGTAAGATAAAAGTGAATCAAACGCAGGAACTTGGAAAGGATGAATTGCATGGCGACAATCACCTATGGAATGCTGTTCGATTTTTTGACGGACGAGCGCAACAATGCCCCATTTTTCTTCCGGCAGACAGAACTGGCAAATGTGCTCGGGGTCGATCCCTCCGTCATCAGCCGGACGCTCAAAGGAGAGCGTCAATTCCAAGGCAGGATACGGGAAAACGGCAGAAAAGAGGAACAGGCCGTCAATGCAGCTTATGTTACGGCACACCTTTCTTCCTGCGAAAAATGGAAAGGGACGCGGCTCCGCACATGGACGAAACTGCTGCGCGATTTCTTGGTGCAGAAAGATGCTATGACACCAGCCATCGATGTTCGCGTCGGGCGAAATTCGCCAAATTGCGTCGGTCGAAAAGCGCCAATTCGGGTCGGCTGAAATTCGCCAATTTGAGTCAATCGAAAAGAGCCAATCATAAAATATCAACGGCTCAGATTGGCTGTTCAGGTATGGTTAGTGGTTCAATGGATTGTTCTGCGTGGTGGAAGCGGAGTGCTCTGCACGCAGCGTGTAGTTCTCTAGATGCTTGCCACGGAAGCTCTCACCACGGAAGGTGAAGACAGAAGCGGAATCAAAGAGGCGGTCGAGCGAGCAGAGCAGCGCATCGTTCTCACCAAAGATTTCCCGCCAGTCGGAGGGATTCTTGTTGCTCGTGAAGATCATGTTGAACGCACCCTCCTTGTTGTAGCGGCGGTCCACCATGTCGAAGAACAAGCGCGTGTTCGCCTTGTCGAATTCGCAGTGACCAACTTCATCGATAATCAGGCAGGACGGTCGGACGAGGCTGGTGAGGAGAGCGCTCTCTCTACCCGCGCGGCGGGCGATGGTGAACTTGTCGCGCAGCTCGGCCGCCTTGATGAAGTACGTCTTCATGCGGTGGCGGCAGCACTCGTAGCCGAACGCCTGCGCAAGATGCGTCTTGCCCGTCCCTGGCGGCCCGATGAACGCGATGTTCTTGTGCGCGTAGATGGGAGCCAGCGTCTGGAGATTCTTGAGCTTGTCGATGTCCTTGCCTTTCAGGACGTCGAAACCTTGCCTTTCAGGACGTCGAAATCGAAGTTGTCAAACGTCTTGACCTGCTTCTGCGGCAGGCGGCTGGTGCGCAGGAGCATCTGGATAGTGGACTGCTCCTTCTTGTCCCGGAGATATTCGAACACCGAAGACACGGCCTCGATGGATTCCGCGGAAAGGGAACGTTCCTCTGCCAGCTTCGCGAATTCTTCTGCCGAGAAGTCCAGCCGCAGCAGCTCGTTGCACCGGTCGATGGCGCTGAACAGGGAGTCAGTCATCGCTGTCCGCCCCCTTGCTGAAATTGAATTTCTCGAAGGAGCGGTCGAGCTCGTCCTCTGGGAGCATGGTCGCCTGCGTCTTCACGGGCGCGGTCGGGAACTCCTCCGGCTGCTCGGGGACGGCGTACTGGTCTTTGCAGAAACGGTCGCGCTTGCTCCACGTCACTTCGTGCGAGACAAGCAGCTGCTGGAGGTCTTCCGAGTAAATGTAGAGCCAGGCATCCTTCCGCATGACGCGCACGAACGATCCCGTGTACTGGTAGGGGACGCCGAAGCGCCTGCCTTCGTAGTTCACGAACCCGTCGAAGGAAATCTTGCGGAGCGGGCAGAGATAGCCTTGGAGCTCCCGGCTGTCATCCAGCAGATGCAGGTGCTGGGCGCATTCACTTCCATGCACCTCGTTTGGAACGCAAGCAGAGCCGCGATGGAAAATACCATTCTGCTTGTCGCACCATTCCAGCGCGGCGCGGTTCAAGTCTGTCACGTTGTAGAACGTGCGCCCGGCAAGGAAGTTCTCCTTCACAAAGCGCACCAGGCGTTCCACCTTTCCCTTGGTGAACGGATGCCTCGGCTTGCAGAGCTTCGTCTGGAAGCCGACGGTGTGCATGAAGGCGTCATAGTCTGAGTGCCAGACGGGCTGGCCTTCGAGGTCGCGGTGCAGGACGACGCTCTTCATGTTGTCCGTGAGCACGTGTGCTGGAACGCCGAGGCGTTCGAAGCCGTGAATCATCCCGATGAAGAGGTTCTCCTGCTTGGCATTCGGGAAGAACTCGACGTAGCAGGCACCGCAATGGTGGCAGGTCATGACAAAGCACGCACATTGGAAGGTACCGCCGGTGCTTGCCACCACATTCGTGAATCCCCAGTCCATCTGGAAAGAATCTCCTGGCGGCGTCTCGTACCTGCGGCCGCGATTCCCCTGCGGTGCAACGACCTGCCTCTTGGGCGGCAGGAGGTTTTTGTGCCTTGCAATATACTCTTTGACGACAGTCAGGCCGCCGGGATATCCGAGCTCTTTGAGGCGTTCGAGGATGACCGACGAATTGGAAACGCCCTTGCGCAGAAGGTCGTCCAAAGCGCCCGTGAATCCTGAAAGTACAGTCTTCTTCGCCTTGCGGCCCTTGTTCGCGTGCGGCTTGAACTCGAAGCCGTTCTTCTTGAGCCTGCGCAAGCGGCTGCGCGAAAGGCCCGTGCGGCGTTCCATCTCGGCGAGGTTGACAGCCTCAAGTTTGAAGGCGTCACCAGCGTCTTTCCGCATCTGCGACGCGACGCTCTTCGGATTGCGTATGGTTTGTGTCTTTCATTGCACTCCTTTCCCTGAGCCGTTGATGGCTTCAGTATAGCGCAAGAAGGACACGATTGGCGATTTTTGTCCGACTGGAATTGGTCAATTTCGTCCGACACTCAGTGGCGATTTTCGCCCGGCGCTAACATCGATGAGACTTATGAGGAAGAGGGCTCGAAAAAATCTGCTGCACAAGGCCGCACATTCTTGACGGCAGTATTCCGCGCGGCGGACGATGCGCGAGCGAAGGGAATCCCTTATGTCCCGCAGGATAAGAATCCTGACGTTCCAGTACCGGAGGATGCAGCCGTCGTGGCGTTCCAGCCGTTTGATGATGCTGTGGCTGAACGCGTCTTCATCGGCCGCGAAGATCTGATGCAGAAAATCGAGGAATGCCTCAAGGCGTATGGCATCGCCATCATCTATGGCATGGGCGGCTTCGGAAAATCGCAAGCAGCTTTGCACTACGCTGCCATCCGCACGAAGGATGGTACCTACCGGCAGGCGCAGCAAGTCATCTTTACGGAAAAGAAAGCGACAATCAACAGCATCCGCTTCCAAGGACTCCCACCGGAACCGGAAAAAGAAGAAGACCGGATGGAGCAGCGCATGAAGGAGCTCGCACGCTTCCATGCGGACAGCCTGCTGATCATCGACAATATGGACATCGACATCAGGAAGCACCCGGACATCGATGCGTTTCTCGAGCGCCTGCGGAAGATGGAATTGCACATCATCATCACGACACGGAACGAGGAGCTGTTCCACATCCCTGGCACGATGATCCCGATTGAAAAGCTGGCGCCGGAAGAACAGATGGAGCTCTTCCGCATGCACTATGAGGCAGACGTACTCCTGGAGGACAAGCCCGCGCTGGAACAAATCTTCCAGCGGATCGGCCACCACACGATGATGATCGAGCTCGTCGCGAAAACGATGCGAAACAGCGGCATGGACTTCCAGGAAATGCTGAACACCTTGGCATCCTCTGACGAAGAAGCTGTCACGAGCATCCCGATTGACAAGGACAACAACAGAAACTACGAAACGCTTTACCGCTACGTCGGCCGCCTCTTTGACATTAGCCGCATCGGCGAGGAAGAACGGAGCCTTCTCAAGAAGCTTATGCTTTCTTCTGTCGGCGGCTTGCGGTCCCGGCTGTTGATCGAGCCGCTTGGCATCCTGAAAAATCTTGAGGTCGTAATCCGGCTCGTCGCACAGAGCTGGGTCATCCATGACAAGAAATCCCGCGCATCCATGGACCGCATCCATCTGCATCCCGTCATTCGCACAGCCCTGCAGCAGAATCTGCATCCAAAGCTCGATGACTATCGTGCGTATCTCAAGCGGGTTGCAGATTCCTTGGCTGACGGGCTCGATCCGAAGCGACGGCCGAAAGGATGGATGAGCGACGACGAAGACGATCTTTCAGACATCCTCGTCAATGCCGGAGAATGGTTCTCTGGCGCATATGGCCTCAAGACGGCCGCACTCTTGAAACAGCAGGCAGAACTGCTGAACAAATGCAAAAAATATGAAAGCGCCCTGCGGCAGTACGAGCGCGTCGTCGACATCTACGAAGCAGACACGTCCGGCGTATTCCATCCCGAGCTACCATACGCATACCATCGCTGCGGCGACATCGCTACCCGCATCGCGGATAAAAATTACAGCAAAGCCATTCGCGATTACCAAGAGGCCATCCGTCAGTGGAATGTCGCCGCCGACCGCGCCGATGGAACGGTTGACTATGAAGCGCAGGCAAACGATTTCAACAAGCTCGGCAACGTCTACCGCAAAGATTCGCAATACCCGGAAGCACTGAACCATCTCTACCGAGCACGCGACCTCATGAAGGAAAAGCACATTGACAGCCCGCGTCTGGAAGCGGACATTTTCAACAACATAGGCATCCTCTACATCAACGAAGACGATCTCGTCAATGCAGAAAAATACTATCGTATCGCATGCGACATCCGAGAAAAGAAAATCCCCGAGGACAAAGAGCAGATCGCATATTCCTACCACAACATCGGAACCATCTATCTGCGGCAGAAAAAATTTGACGAAGCCATCGAATGGCATGGAAAAGGGCTCTCCATCCGAAAGAAAATCAAAGAAGGAGACGATCCTGTCATCGCGGATTCCCTGACGATGCTCGGAAACGACTATGCAGGCAAAGGCGATGCAGGAAAAGCGATTGCGCTCATCGAGCAAGGCATGAAAATCCGCAAAGATGTTCTGGATCCGAGCCACCCGGCACTGGCATGGAGCTACCAGAGCCGCGGCGATGTCGAATTCGGCCAAGGGGATATGGAAGCTGCCATGAGAGACTACGAACAGTGCTACGCCATCAGGAAAGAGCGGCTCGGGGACAGGCATGCTTATACAGCAGAAATCCTGCAGCGCATCGGCCGCGTTCATTTCGCGGAGGGATCCCTTGATGAAGCGGAGGAAGCACTCATCAAAGCAGCTGACATCCAAGGAGAGGTCAAGAAAAAGGCGCAAACAGAAACTTTGGAACTCTTGCAACGCGTGAGAGAAGCGAAAAAAGCAAAGTAAGTGGGTAGTACAGCGATCATCCAAGCCAGCTTCCGCACTTTGTGCATTCTGAAAAAGTCTAACGTTAGACTTTTTTTGCACACACATAACTTGCCATTCTGTAAAAAAAACAATAGGCTACGTAAAAGAGGCAGGCTCACAGACCTGCCCCTTCGTTTGCTTGGTACACAATCGCGTTGATTCCAACGCTTGCAGCGGCTTTTTTCAAGTGTTTGCAGATACCATCCTTTCATCAAGCCGCAGACGAATCGCTCCATATGCTTGATCTCTTCTTCCCTTCGGATGATATCTCCTCGTCTTCGTTCGGTTTCACAACTCCTCCAATCATCCCCACCAGCACCACTGCACCGATTCCGATGATGGTGCCAATCCAAATGAAGAGATTGGACAGCCACGGAATAACTTCCGTCGCTTCTGCCAAAGTCTTGAAGATATCCATGATGAAGCTGATGACAGCTCCGAACATGACGGATTACTCCTCGAGCTTCGCGAGCGCCTTCTCCCCGAAGATGCTTACAATCCGTTCTTTCGCCTGTGCATCGACCTCCGGCGTGAGATATGCTTGCGCGAGTACGAGCGCCATGCCGATGGCGGCGAGGTCGTCGGAGAAGCCGACGACGGGTGTGACATCGGGGATGATGTCGAGCGGCAGGATGAAGTAGCCGAGCGCCGAGTAGATGCCGGCTTTGACTTTCATCGGGCAATCAGGCGATTGCGCGACATAGTAGAGCTGGAGCGCTTTGTAGATGAGCGTGACGCCAGCTTTCGCTGCGTAGTTCTGTACCTTGTCCCAGAATCCCTGCTCCGAATAATCTTTTTCGTGCTTGCTCATATCCACGTCATCCAGGATTTCGGGGTTGATGGCTTCTTGTTCGTTTTCCATATTGCGATCCTCCTCGCATGATTTCCCTTGTTGTTTCTCTGCAGCAGATTCATTCGCTCGGCCACGCTTTTTCTTCTTATTTCGTCGCGTTCGTCAAATTTCCTTCCTTTTCTTTATGTATTCTTGTAATATTCTTATAGCATCATATTTTTGATGCCATAGGAATATTTTCGGGTTCGCAAGCGCTTCATCGCTATCCGATAGCTCTGCAAGAAGGATTTCCCCGCTTTCCTGTTGAAAAGGCATCCATAGAAAGACAAGGGAGGCTTCCCCATGGCAAAAATCTATCCATCCGAGCTTGCAGCACAGCCGTCCTTCCATAGCAGCGCCGGTGAAAAGGCGGTTTACGAGGCGCTCCAGACGCTCGACGACAAATACACGGTCTTCTACTCGTTCCGCTGGCTGAACGCTGACGGGCAAGCGCGGTCTGAGGGTGAGGGGGATTTCATCGTGCTGCACCCGGAGCACGGCATCCTCTCCATCGAGGTGAAAGACGGCGGCATCGATTACGACGGCGGTGCTTGGTGGCAGACGAACCGGCGCACGGGCGCGCGCAAGCGCATCGACCCGTTCAACCAGGCCGCCGCGACGCAGTACCGCTTGCAGGCGATCCTGAAGGAGCGCACGCCCGACATCTTCACGACGGTCTGCCGCGCGGTCTGGTTCACGTCCGTCGAGCTCGGCCAGACGCGAAACCTCCCACCGGAGGTCGTGCGCGACATCATCCTCGACCAGACGGCGCTCGAAGCGCCCGATGCGGCGCTGCGTCACGTCTTCGACTATTGGCGGCGGCATCTGGGTTTCTATATGCGCCCGTGGGCACCAGGCCAGTACCAAGCCATCCTGCGCGCGCTCATGCCGTCGCTGCACTTCGTCGAATCGCTCACGAGCATCCACCGCGAGACGGCGGCGGATGCGATTCTCCTGACGCGCCAGCAGGCGAGCGTCCTCGAATTTTTGCAGGAGCAACCGACCGCCGCGATCCACGGCCTCGCAGGCACCGGCAAGACCGTGCTCGCGCTCGAGCGCGCCCGCCGCCTCGCGGCGAAAGGGCGCCCCGTGCTCTATCTATGCTTCAACGAATTTTTGCTGACGCATCTTCAAAACGAATGCTCCATCCCGCACGTGACGTTCCACAATGTCCGCACGCTCGCGCAGGAGCTCATGCAGGACGACACCATCCCCATCGAGCGCGTCATTCCGGCGTTCTACGACTTTTTCGAGACCTCGTTCGATGACAGCACCTGGGCATGGCCGGACATCGTCGTCGACGAGGGGCAGGACCTCAGCGATTCGCTCATCGCGCATCTCGCGGACCTCGCCGAGCTCTATGACGGCAGTTTCTACGTCTTTTACGACCGCGAGCAATACATCATGCAGAAGACGAGCCCGGCGTGGATGGATACGAAAGCGGAATGCCGCCTCGTCATCTACCGCAACTGCCGCAACACGCACGAGATCGCGGACTTCATCAGCCGCCTCATGGGCATCCCGGCCGAGCGCTATGAAAACCAGATTCACGGCCTGCCGCCGACGGCGTTTTTCTATCGCGACAACGAGCGCCTGCTGCGCCGCGCCGAGCAATTCGTCGCGCAGATGATGAAGGACGGCCTCGCGCCTGAGGACATCGCCATCCTCACGATCCATTCCGTCAAGCACAGCCGCCTGCCGATGGACGTGAAGCTCGCAGGCCGCGCCCTCGCACTCACGCCGGAGCCCGGCAAAATCCTTTTCACCTCGACGCGCAAATTCAAAGGGCTCGAAGCGAAAGCCGTGTTACTCATCGACAGCGAAACTTCACGACTCGATGACCCGCTCATCCGCCGCCTGCTCTACGTCGGCGCGAGCCGCGCCTCCCTCTGCCTCGAAGTCGCGTTCTACGAAGACGACGCGGACACGAAGAGCCGCGCCGAGCGCAAGGCCGACGAAGACGCGCTCTGCGCGCGGCTCGGCTTGAAAAACCATGGAGATACACGACATGAAGGACGATGAAAAACAGAAACTCCTGCAAGATGTCCGGCGCTATCTGAAAGCGCATCTCATCCCTGCAGACACACACGAATCCTTTGTCCCGCCGTTCCTCGGCGCGGCATCCATCGCCTCGCTCGATGTCCGCTCGTTCCAGCGGGGCCGCCTTTCGGGGGCCGCGAAGGACGCGCTCTTGCATGGCATCCAGAAAATGCTCCAGCCGGGCTTCCGCGACCTGCTCTTTGACTTCATCAAGAAAAAGGGCATCCGGAACGCCGATCTCTACCATCGCTCGGACATCACGAAAGCCCATTTTTCCAAAATCAAGAACGACAAGGACTACCATCCTTCAAAGGAAACCGTCCTCGCCCTCGCGCTCGGCCTGAAGCTCACGCTCGACGAGACGAAGACGCTGCTCGCGCGCGCCGGCTACACGCTGACGGACAGCAGCCGGACCGATCTCATCGTCACCTACTTCATCCGCCGACAAATCTACGATGTCAACGAAGTCAATGACATCCTGAGCGAGCTCGGCCTGCCGACGATCACGAATCACAAGCAGGCGCGGGAGCGGAAGGACGATTGGTGATGGAACGCCCCTCGCAGTCGTTCCATATGCATAAGCTATTTCATCTCAGTTGACAGATTTCCTGCTTTTTCTTCATGTATTCTTTTAATATTCCTGTCAAGTCATATTTTTGACACGACAGGAATATTTTTGATTTTCCAATGCTCAAAAATCACACAGGAACGGAAGGGCGATTGGCGACGGGACGATCCGCCACCGCGATATCGAGCGTGTCGCTGATTTTCGACAGCGTTTCCAGAACCTTCTTCATATGCGAATCGGAAAAGGACTCTTCCGGATCCGGTGTCTCCCCGTCTCCGAGACGCACAAACGCAGCTGCTTCCTGCGTCCCATCCTCTTCTGCTGCTTGTGCGCTGCGTTTCTCCAAATCTTCTCCCAACTGCCGAATGGCCTGCTGGATGCGGTCGTGGACATCTGCGCGCTCCTCTTCCGTTTCGCAGTTTGCAACGGCCTGCTGTACCTCCTCGCTGAGCGACGCGAACAGCGCATCGAGACTCGGCTTTTTCGCCTTCGGCATATCGCGCGCCTCCTCTTCTTCGTCGTTATCTTCGTCATCCGACATCAGCGCCGCGCTCGCGATGAGACCGACGATCCCGCCGGCCGCGAGAAGCAGGGCGTCTTCCAAAATGTTGTTGCTCATGATCAAAACCTCCTGAAATATGATGGACGTAACAGCGAAATGTCTCTCTTCGCTATCTGTCCAAAGCATAGCAGGAAGATGCACGGAAATGGTCAACACGCAGGCAACCTTTTGAAAAAATATTCGGCAAGACAACACAAAATGACCCTTTGGGATGGAGTTATGCTGTGGATAAATATGTGGATAGTCTTGTGGATAAATTGTTGATAATTTGTGGATAACTCCTCGTTTCAACCTTTCTTGATACATATATTTCAACCTTTTGTGATACACCCCGTTTTCGCATCAACCTTTTGTGATACACCTTGGGCCTTGTATTTTGCTCAAAAACCTAGATTTTATGCGCTTCTACGGAGTTATCCACAGTTCATGTTTTTGCATTTCGACTGAAACTGATACATTTATTTCGTCGTCAATCAGCGATAAACCTAGTAATTTCAAGGCTCTACGCCAAAAACGTGAATCAACCTTTTGTGATACATTTCAACCTTTTGTGATACACCTATATCTCGCGAATTCATCCAAAAAACACCGTGAAGCCTTGATTTTACTAGCTTTTCGGGGCATCAACCTTTTGTGATACACCCGCCCCCTATATACGTTACTCTATATAAAATACTATAGTAGAGGCCCCAAAGAATGTCTCACGAAATGTTGAAATGTCCTATTGCACGGAAGAAGAGATACGATTAAACTAAGAGCACAGGATCATAAGAGAGAAGGTGATTTTCTTGTCTTCGAAGAACAGTCGTCTACCAAAAGAAATCTTGGGCAACAGCCAGTTCATACCAACTGTGAAAGAAGGGCTATTGCGTTTTCGCTCCGAAGTATCACTTGCAGAATATAGCCTTACCCTCTTGGAACTGAAAACATGGTTTATCGTTATTGCCTCCCTCAAGGAACAAGAACGCCCCTTATACGTCATTTCTGCCATGAGCATTGCAGACCAGCTTGGCATCAACAAATCAAAGGCAAGAGGAACCATTGTAAGCGACATTTTCAGGAAATTAATGAAGCAGACAATCACTCTGACAGAAAAAAATGAGACGGGAGAAGCCAACGTCTACGAAGCCAATTTCCTCGGTGAAACCTATTACGACGCAAACTCGAAGATTATCGCGTTCAGCATTCCCCCGATCCTGCATCAATTTCTCTTCCACCTGAAAAACAATCTCACCTTGTCCCTCGACATCTCTGACATCCTGAAATTCGAAAGCGTCATGACCATTCGCATGTTCGTATACCTCAGGGAATTAGATCGGCTCAATATCCACAGCATTCCGATTGAGGAATTTCGCAAACACGTCAACTTCTCCCCCTCCAGCGACTATCGGGTTTATAAGCAACGAGTGATCAAGCCGGCGGAAAAAGAGATCAGAGACATCGGCATGTATCGATACTTCCATATCGAAGATGACGGAAGGAAGGGCATCAAAGCGACGACCATCTACTTCGGTTTTACCAACGAAGAAGATGACTGTCTGCTCCTTGCCGGCGTAGCTCCCAAAATTCGCAAAGAACTCCTGAAAAAATTCAGCAGGCGGGTTCTCTTGCTGATGGATTTTGCCATTAAAGAAGGATTCAATCCAGCATATATCAAGAACCAATTCGACAATTTTGACGACGAACACATTGCTGCCAATTTCCAAGTAGTCTTTGACCGGATTATATCTGACAAGCAGACGAATCGCCAGAAGACGCCAGATGAATACGGCAGATACTTTATGAGAGCCGTGATTGACAACTGGGCCGGAGACGACATCACTGCACGAGCCAAGCAGGCAAAACAAAAAGTCCGTAATGCCGAGCTCCAGAAACAGATGCAAGACATTACGGAACAAGAAAGGTTTCAAAGTCAAGCGAATTACATCCGCGGATGTGCAAAGGAATTCATCGAAGCCATGTCCCTCGGAGAGCTTGTCACTTTCATCAAGGAAAACAAGAAAGAAATCCAGACGCTCGCCGCTCGCGGCCGCGAGTTCAACATGGATCATGCATTGTCGCGCAAGAAAACCTACCGCGAATTTCGTATCCTCTGCCAATTGGTTGCAGGCAAAATGATGGCGGGACAAATCCATGTCCCTGCGCCGAAGCTCCAATCTTTGTTTTGACATCTCAAATGAACGTCCTTTTGGGGCGTTTTTCTTTTTGCCATCCACTCCGATAAAGATATATAATTTTATTGATTTTATCAAATTTATATGATAATATTTATTTTAGAACTTATATAATTAAAACACAGAAGGCAGAGGGATGGACGATGGCTTTGAAAAACAGGAAAACGCTGTTTACGACGCTGTCCAAGGACAGCGCGCAACAGCTCGACACGCTTGCCAGCAAGACAGGGAAGCCGAAGACGCGCGTGCTTGATGAAGCTGTGGAAACGCTCTACAAGCAGAAAGAAGTGGAAGATATGGAACAACAGCATCCGCAAGGCACGGCCATCACGATTGCAACGAACAAAGGCGGCGCAGGAAAGACGACGAGCACGGCAGCCATCGCTGACATCCTTGCCAAGAAAGGAAACCGAATCTTACTGATTGACGCTGATCCGCAAGGAAATCTTTCGAAGCGCTTTGGCTTCGCGCCAAATGCATTCCCTGAAAACTATCTCGGCGAGCTCATCCAAGATCGCATGGATCACCGGGATGCGCATCGCGATATCTCGTACTATATCAATCCATCAGAAGGTTATTCGAACATTGATATCATCGTTTCCAATCTCCGCCTTGATGGCGACTACAGCGCCATGAATGCGGAAAGCATCAAGGGGACGACGGTCTTTCGAACGATCATCGAAGATGTGCGCGCGCTTGACGTGTATGACTACATCCTCATCGACACACGTCCGAGCCTCAACAATGAAGTCGGTGCGGTGCTCGTGGCTTCGGATTATGTCATGATTCCCGTCGAGCCGACGGAAGACGCCATTTTTGGCGCGGATGCGACCATCAAGTTCATGGCGACGTGTCGACGTATGAATCCAGCGCTGAAGCTTTTGGGCATCTTCATGACAAAGGTCTACAATCGAACCAAGAGCTTTCAGGAAGCAGCTCCTGTCATCCGTGATAGCTGGGAGAGTAGTGTTTTCAAAACGATTATCCCACGTAGTCAGGACGTGGATAACGCAGGTAATGAGGGCAAACCAGTAACAACAATGTTCCCCAACAAGAAGATTACGAAGAAATATGAACAGCTGGTGGAAGAGGCGGTGAATCGGATTCATGCTTAAAAATTTTCATGCCACGCCGGTCGACGCGCGTCCGGAAGACATCCAAGAGCCTGTTGGGGTTTCTGAACGTTTCAAGCATCTGGTCGAAGAAAAAATTGCGGAACACCCGGAGCCCAATCGAGAGCAAGCCATCGAGAAACCGTCAAAAGAAGATATTGACGTGTTGCTGAAACGGACGACGGGAACGATGGGAGAATACAAAGTCATTCCATGCGACATGCTTTTTCCGACACCGGACGAATGGAATCAGTTCACGCCCATCAGCGAGGAGAAAAAGGTCTTGATGGCTGACAGTATCCATCGCACGGGGCTCCAACAGCCAATCGTCGTGCGTGAGCTCGATGCGCAGCCGAGCGGCTATCAGATTCTTGCTGGCAACACGCGCACGGAAATTTATCGCTTGCTTTACGAAATCACGCAAGATGAACGCTATCGCTCCATCCCTGCCATTGTCTACAAGTATGGCATCATTGATGACGACAAGGCACGCGAGATTGTCACGGATACGAACTATGTGCAGCGCGCCGAGCTTTCCAAAAAAGATCGCGCATTTGCCGTGCATGAAAAAATGACGCTTCTCCGCAAGCAGAAAATCCAATTTCCGCTCGATCGTGTCGCGGAAGCTTTGAAGATGGGACGGGCGAGCGTCTATCGGTGGGACAGGATATCAAACCTCATTCCAGAACTGTTTGAAATCTACGAAAAGAACATCATCGACACAACCGCCGCAGCAAGACTGGGAACATTCCCTCAAGATGTACAGAAGGAATTGCTGAAAGAAAAGTCGCTGTTGAACAATGAAATCATCCGGCAGATTCCAGCGAAGACGATTCCGAAAGATGTCATCGAAACGTTTCATGACGTGATTGCGCGTGCAACCGAAACGGAGGAACATCCTGCAGCGACAGCAAAATGGCACGTCAAAAAATCGGAGGATGGATACCACATCATTGCGGAAGATGTGCAGGAGGAAGACGTGCAGCCATTCGTGGTTCTTCTGCCGCCAGACAAGGTCAAGCGTTTCAAAAAAGCGTATGCATCGTTTATTCTTCAGCCGGAAGAATAAATATACTTTCGCGTACGAAAGGAGTTCACGCAGTGAATTCCTTTACCGAACTAAAGGAGTTTCATCGTGAAACTCCTTTAGTTCATGAAAGTAACGGCACGAAATGGTTCTTGCGCACGTCTCGGTCTCCTGCTATGATGATAGCGAAGATCCTCGGCGCGGCGAAAGCTGCTACCTTGGACAACGACAGCCCTGACGTATTGCGTTAGGGCTGCTCGTCTATTTAGAGCACGGATAGGAAGCGAGAATGATGCGGCAGAACGAGTACCATCGTCTTCAGGAATTCATCGAAGAATACGACGGCAAAGAATACAAAGCCCATCAGAGCTTCATCGGCATCGAGTTCACCTATCATGGCGTCTACTATCGGATGTGTCGCGAGCCCGAGCCGGAAAGCTTGTGGCCGACATTTTCGGATGGAACGAAGGGACGCTATCGCGTTGTCATCGTGCACTGGAAAGATGGCTGGTTCAGTGATTTCACGTATGAGCTTATCGGATGGTATCGTGATCTCGATGACTTGCTCGACAACTGCTGGATTACAGGAAAAACGTTTCGCGAGGTCATCATGGCGGACGAGACGAAAATCATTGGGAAAGATTGATGTTGGTACTGTTGGACACCGGCATCTTCGACAATCCAGAAAAAGACCTTCGTCGATTTCTACATGAAGTCTGGCCTCTACATCACGGAGATCATCAAGCGCCTCTACAAGAGCGACGGCCTCAAAGCCGCATATCCAGACGATGCCGCGCGCCTCCGCCACATCCTCGAGCATCAGGTCTACGGATTCGCGCCGAGCCACATCATCTACAGCATCGCCATCGCCTACATCTTCGGCTTCGACAAAGCCGCGCAGACGATTTCGCAGAAGCATTTCGTTGATATTGATGTCATGGAATATGTGAAGAAGGGCAAGCTCGACGAACTTGTGCAGGAACGGTTTGGAGGTAGATAAAGAAAATAAGCACTCGTAAGCGAATCATACACATGAAAAATCATTGGATCGAAAACACGGAAGTCCCCTCATGTATGGAGGGAGGCTTCCGTGTTTTTTGTGATGGCAGAATCCATTTTGCGAGAAAGAAAAGAACCTCGCGGTTTCTAGGAGATTTTTTGAAAATTAAATAAATAGGGAGCATTCCTGTAATGCCGAATAACGAACTTTGAGAAAAAGGAACACCTATCATACAATAGGATTATGTTAACCGGCCAGTTGACAAATCCTGAAT
>OMWS01000066.1 GCA_900314825.1 uncultured Veillonellaceae bacterium
ATGGAAGCTGCTCGTCAGGAGACGGTCGACGAGTTCGAGAAGATTCTCCAGATGAACGGCCCGGAGAACGCGCATCAGCTCCATCACGAGCTCGGCGACATCATGTACAAGTATGTCTCCGTCGAGCGCGACAACAATGGCCTCGCCGAGTGCGTCGAGGAACTCAAGAAGATCCTCAAGCGCTGGGACAACATCGGCATCACGGACCGCGGCCACTGGGCAAACCAGGAAGCCATGTTCGTGCGCCAGCTGCGCAACATGATCATCTATGCGATGGCCATCACGCAGTCCGCCCTGCAGCGTGACGAGAGCCGCGGTGCGCATGCGAAGATCGTCCTCGAGTCCGACTATGCAAAACTTGATGACGACCAGAAGGCAGCGCTCCAGAAGAAGTACGGCCAGTTCCACTTCGACAAGGAGACGGGCCGTGCGATGACGGATGACGGCAACAACGACCTCGTCTTCTTCGAGCGCAACGACAAGCAGTTCATGCGCACGACGATCGTCACGTTCGACAAGGAGCATGAGGCTCCGGTCGTTTCCTACCGTGAGTTTGAGCACTCTCTTATCAAACCGCGTCTCCGTAACTACGCCGTGGCAAAGAAAGAGTAAGAGGGAGGACATAAGAGAATGGCAGAAGAACAGAAAAAAGTCAGATTCGTCATCGAGCGCCAGGACGGCCCGAACGACAAGCCGTACACGCAGGAGTTCGACGTGGACTACCGCCCCGGCCTCAATGTCGTCGCCGCCCTCATGGAAATCCAGAAGCATCCGGTCACGGTCGATGGCAAGCGCGTTGCGCCGGTCACGTGGGAGTGCAACTGCCTCGAGAAGGTCTGCGGCGCCTGCATGATGGTCATCAACGGCAAAGCCCGCCAGGCTTGCTGCTCGCTCGTTGACAAGCTCGATCAGCCGATTCACCTCGCACCGGCACGCACGTTCCCGGTCATCCGCGACCTCCTGATTGACCGCTCCGTCATGTTCGAGAGCCTCAAGCGCATCCAGGGCTGGGTCGAGATCGACGGCACGTGGGAAGTCAAGGACGCTCCGATTCAGAACCCGTACACGGCCGCGACGGCTTACGAGATTTCGCACTGCATGACGTGCGGCTGCTGCCTCGAGGCATGCCCAAACGTCGGCCCGCAGTCCGACTTCATCGGCCCGGCGCCGACGGTGCAGGCATATCTCTTCAACCTGCATCCGCTCGGAAAATTCGACGCGCCGAAGCGCCTGAACGCCCTCATGCAGAAAGGCGGCATCACGAGCTGCGGCAACAGCCAGAACTGCGTCGAAGTCTGCCCGAAGAACATCAAGCTGACGACGTACCTCGCCCAGCTGAACCGCGACGTCAACAAACAGGCGCTGCGCAATATCTTCAACCACTAAGTTTTACCGCGTGGAGCGGCCGCACGAGTGTGCGGCCGCTCTTTTTCTTTTGCGTTGACAAAATACACCATTATGGGATATATTGGACGTGGAGTTGATGTTATGGAAAAGCGCAAGCCGACCTATGATCTGGAAAGTTTCAAGCAATCGGATTTTGCTGTTACGAAGAAAGCTACGCAGACCGCAGCAGAATTGGGTCTAGATGATGCCGGCATCCGGCGCGTTGTATCCGGCATGGAGCCGTCCATGTTTTATAAATCGATGACATCGTATGCGAACCATCGCGTGTGGCAGGATGTCTATCATGTGCCGTGGAAGGATGAGATGCTATACGTGAAATTCACAGAAGGCGTGGTTACGGAATTTTTGCTGTTGTCATTTAAACGGAAATGATGAATGGAGTGATCGAAGATGGAAACGCAAGAGAAAGTATATCATCCGGAAACTGGGGAAGAGTTGTTCCGCGATGTCCGCAGGATTGATTATGAATACAAGGGCATTCGTTTTTTTGCTGATATGCCCGGCTGGTATCCGAAAGATAACGATGAAGGCATTTTCACGAAAGACGACATGAAGGTGTACAGCAGGGCTTTGAACCGCGCGAAAGCGGAAGCAGAACATCTGCTGACGCCGGACAAGATCAAGAAGACGCGGCAGAAATTGAAATTGACGCAGGAAGCAGCAGGGAATCTTCTCGGTGGCGGGCGACGCGCGTTCCAGAAATATGAATCCGGCGAAATCCTTCCGAGCCGTGCGATTTCCAATTTGCTGAAATTGTTGTGGGAGAAACCGGCGATGCTCGATTTGTTGAAAGCATAAACAAACATCAAAAACTTGCCCGTCTTCATCGAATGATATATGATAGAGGCAAAGAAACCACTTGATGCGAAAGGACTACCATCATGAACCGCGAGCACCAATATTACAAGATCAACCGGCTTCTCAAGAAATCGTATCACGCACGCATCCGTGCGGGCGAGGCGGCGGATATTTATGAGACGTATCGCTGGATGAATGAAGAGATCGTCGCTCTCTTCCATCATGGCGGGCTCATTGATGGCGTGGCGGCCGAGGCGCTCGGGCATCATCATGGCGCGTCGGAGGAGCACGACGCTCACGAAGGAACGGAAGAAGCACAGTAAGTTTTTATCGAGCAAATGAAAGCGTGAACATTATGGGAAAGCAAGGACGAACGCCGCGGGTCCAACTCTCGCAGACGCTCAAGCGCTGCAAGAATCTTTTTGACCTCATCAAGCGCACGACGGACGAATATGTGCTCGTCATCGACATCGAGACGAACGTCGCACTGCTGTCGCCGAATCTCGTGCAGGACTTCGACCTGCCTGCGGAAGTCGTGGAAGATTTCCTCGGGCTCTGGTCGCCGCTCGTGCACCCGGACGAGCGCGCGCAGCTCAAGACGTCGCTCGGCGCCGTCATGGAAAAGCTCAATGTCTTCGAGCACGCCATGGAATACCGCGTGCGCGATGCGAAGGGCAACTACGTCTGGATTCGCTCACGCGGCCGCGTCGGCGCGATGAGCCCGGACGGGCGCTATCCGATTTTCGTTTCCATGATCCAGCGCATGGGGCAGCGCAACCAGGCCGACGATGTGACGGGCCTCCTCAACAAATACCAGTTCGAGCACAACATCAAGATGGCGCTCTCGGCGTACCGCATCACGGGCGTTGGCGGTGCCGTCATGGTTGTCGGCATCGACAACTTCAAGATCGTCAATGAGACGTTCAACCGCATGATGGGCGATGTCGTGCTCAGGAACGTCGCGGCTGTCATCGGCGCGCTGCTGCCAGAGGAGCTCACGCTGTTCAAGCTCGACGGCGACGAGTACGGCATCATTTACCCCGAGGCCGACACGAGCGTCATCACGCAGCTCTTCAGCAGCATCCAGAAAGCGCTCATGCGGCCGATGGACCTCGACGGCCATCCGTATTATTGTACAGTCTCGGCCGGCACGGCGTTCTACCCGCAGGCCGGCAAGGATTACCTCGTGCTGCACAAGCACGCCGAGGCCGCGATGGACCTCGCGAAGCGCGACGGCAAGAACCGCAACTGCCTGTTCAGCCGCGACCAGTACAACCGCTGGGTGCGCTCGATTTCCATGCGCGACAATCTGCGCGAGAGCGTCGAGCGCGGCTGCCAGCATGACTTCAATCTCTTTTACCAGCCGCAAGTCGATGTGCACACGCACGAGCTCGTCGGCGCGGAGGCGCTGCTGCGCTGGCGGAATCCGAAAGGCCGCATGGTCGCGCCGATGGAATTCATTCCTTTGCTCGAGGAAACGAAACTCATCCTGCCGGTCGGCAAATGGGTGTTCGAGACGGCGGCGCGGACGTGCCAAAAATGGCGCGAGCGCGTGCCGAATTTCCGCATGAGCGTCAACATGAGCTACGAGCAGGTGCGCGACACGTCGTTCCGCGATTTCGTGCCGGCCTGCCTCGGCAAGTTTGGCCTGCCGGCGGATGCGATGATTTTGGAATTGACCGAAAGCAAGATCGTCGCGGACTGGGCGTTCGTCAACGAGCAATTCGATGGCTATCGCGCCCAAGGCATCCGCATCGCCATGGATGATTTCGGCACGGGCTACTCGTCGCTGTCGTCGCTGAAGAATCTCTCGTGCGATATCGTGAAGATCGACCGCGAGTTCGTCAAGAACATTCTCGAAAATGATTTTGACAAACAGCTCGTCAGCGCCGTCGTCGCGCTCTGCCACAGCATCGGCATCAAGACCTGCGTCGAGGGCGTCGAGGACGTGCCAGTCCACGACCTGCTGCGCGACCTCTGCGGCGCCGACACGATCCAAGGCTATCTCTTCGGCCGCCCCGAGCCGCCGAACCTTTTCGAAGATAAATTTTTGGAACACTACCAGGAGGAACCGTATGCGGAGAGAGAAGCATACTGAAAATATTACGCTGCTCGGCCAGAAAAACGTTCACTATCACTACGACTACTGCCCGGAAATCCTCGAGACGTTCGAGAATCGCCACAAGGACAATGACTACTGGGTGAAGTTCAACTGCCCCGAGTTCACGGCGCTCTGCCCGATCACGGGGCAGCCGGACTATGCGACGATCTACATTTCCTATGTCCCGGACGAGCGCATGGTCGAGTCGAAATCGCTGAAGCTCTATCTCGTGAGCTTCCGCAGCCACGGCGATTTCCATGAGGACGTCGTGAATGTCATCATGAAAGACCTCGTGAAGCTCATGGACCCGAAATACATCGAAGTCTGGGGCAAGTTCCTGCCGCGCGGCGGCATCTCCATCGACCCGTGGGCGAATTACGGCCGGCCGGGCACGAAGTATGAAAAGCTGGCCGAGCATCGCTTCTTCGAACACGACCTCGTGGGCATGGAGAAGGTGGACAACCGATGAAACGTCCGCAAAGACAAAAGCGCATCGCGCTCGTCAATGACATCACGGGGTTCGGCCGTTGCTCCGTCGCCGTCGAGCTGCCGCTCATCTCCGCGATGAAAATCCAGGCCTGCCCGCTGCCGACGGCCATCCTCTCGTGCCACACGGGCTTCCCGACGCACACCATCGACGACTACACGGATCGCATGCGGCCATATATGGAAGACTGGGAAAAAAATCGCGTCCAGTTCGACGGCATCGCGACGGGCTTCCTCGGCTCGGCCGAGCAGATCGCCATCGTCGCCGATTTCATCCGCGCCTTCAAGCAGCCGGGCACGCGCGTCATGGTCGATCCCGTCATGGGCGACTACGGCAAGCTCTATGCGTCGTACACGGACGAGATGTGCGAAAAAATGAAAGCGCTCCTCGCCCTCGCCGACATCGTCACGCCGAACCTCACAGAAGCCTGCCGCCTGCTCGACCGCCCGTATCCGAAGGATGGCAAAGTCGATACCGGCGACCTCGAATACATGGCGGCCGAGCTCGCGGACCGCGGCCCGTCGCAAGTCGTCATCACAGGCCTCTCGGCCGGAAAGGATATCGAGAACTTCATCTACGAAGCCGGCCGCGGCACGATGCTGCGTGAGCGCAAGATCGGCGGCGACCGCAGCGGCAGCGGCGACGCCTTCGCCGCCATCGTCATCGCCAGCCTTGTGAAGGGCGAATCTCTGACGGGCGCCGTCAAGAAAGCCGCGGACTTCATCAGCAAATGCTTGAAGTACGCAGTCGAGCTCGATCTGCCGTGGAACTATGGATTGCCGTTTGAAGAGTATCTGACGGAGCTGAAGTGAATCAGGGGAGGCGATCGCACGTGAGTGATGAAGAACTTGCAGAGAGAATCACGCAAGCCATCGATGAAAACCGATATTACCCGATGAATGATGTGCTGTTCAAATTTGTTTTCGGCAAAATTGAGCGAAAGAATATCACGATTGATTTTTTAAACTCTGTATTGGAACCGTCGCTGAAACATCGGATCAAGGACATTCGATTTGTTTCGACAGAGCTCATTCCGCAAAGCTCGGAAGAAAAACTCTCGCGGCTCGATGTTGCTTGTGAACTCGATACGGGAGAATTCATCGACGTCGAAGTGCAAGTCGTCAATTACCACAATATGCAACGACGGACGCTTTACTATTGGTCAGGCATGTATCTCATGCATTTGCTGAAGGGCGAGGACTACCAGCAGCTACGTCCTGTCATCACCATCAACATTCTTGCGTTTTGTTTGTTGCCACAGGAAGAGCCACATGCAATGTATGGTGTCTATAATCCTGAAACGGGCGAACGACTGAACAACGATCTGGAAATTCATTTCCTTGAAATCCCAAAGTTTATCAACAAGCCCGTTGGTGAAATGACAAAAATGGAACGATGGATGGCGTATTTTTCAGGAAAACTTGACTTGAAGGAAAAGGAGGAATTAGCGATGAGCGAAACTGCAATCAGTGAGGCGTTTGATGCGACAAAACTATTCTTCCAAAATCGGCGGGAGCGTATGAAATATCTTAATCGTCAAATGGCGATTATGGATTACAAGTCGGGGATGCAATGGGCAGAAGCACGCGGGGAAGCACGCGGGGAAGCGAATGGCAAGAGGCACGAGCAGCGGCGCTTTTCTCGTTTGGTTCTCTTGTTGGATGATGCTGGTCGTAGCGGAGAAATTGTTAAAGCGGCAAGTAATCCGGAGTTGCTCAACCAGCTCTATCGCGAATTTGGCTTGGATTGAATGAAAGAAACTTGGAGGCGACCATGTCCATGCTCATCTACGCCACCCACGCCGGCGGGCGTTACCTGCCGGTTGCTGACAGCCTGAAGGAGCAGCCCGAGGGCCGGCGCAATCTTTATATCAATGTCACGAACCACTGCAACTGCTCGTGTACGTTCTGCCTGCGGCAGAAGAAGCATATGGCCGAGCAGTCGACGCTGTGGTACAAGGACGGGGAGCCGCCCGTGGAAGAGTTCAAAGCTGCGCTTGATGCGGTTCCTTGGGAGTATTTCAAGGAAATCGTCTTCTGCGGCTTTGGCGAGCCGACGATGCGGCTGGACGTGCTCGTTGAGCTCTTGCATTATGTGAAGGAAATCCAGCCGACACTGCCGACGCGGCTCAATACGAACGGGCTTGCGAATCTCGCGTACGGCGGGGACATCACCCCGAAGTTCAAAGGCGTCCTCGACACGATCTCCATCAGCCTGAACGCGTCGAACGCCGAGCGCTACTATGAGCTCACGCGCGCGAAGTACGGCGTACAGTCTTATGAAGCGATGCTCGACTTCGCGCAAAAGGCGAAAGCGTACGTGCCGAACGTCGTCCTCACGATCGTCGACCACGTCGAAGGCCCGGACGAAATCGCGAAGTGCCAGAAGATCTGCGACGACCGCGGGCTGACGCTGCGGGTTCGTCCTTACGAGGATCATTGACGATTGGTAGCGGCTGCTGTCAGAGAAATTCCTAATGTATCTGTTGCCGAAAGTAACGAATACAGCAGCCTTTCCCTCTGGGAAAGGGGGACCGCGTCAGCGGTGGAAAGGGTACTAGGGTGCGATACCTGAACAAGAATCTGGAATGCTCGAAGCATTCTGCCGTTTGACTTAAAGCGCGATGCTTTGATGATTCCTTCGTATTCGGGAGAAATCGCACCCTTGTACCCTCTCAGTCGCGCTGCGCGCGCCAGCTCTCCCAGAGGGAGAGCCTGCTGTAAGAGTTACGATCGGCATCCTATGGGACTACTCTAGGAAAAGCGACAGATTCGTGAATTTCGCGCTCCAAAAAAAAATTCAAAATTTTTTTCGAAAAACGCTTAAGTTTTTCGCGAAACGTCCGATAAACAGAGTGGAAAGAGAAATACAAAGGCTTTCCAGTACAAACCGATAATTTGCAGGTGCTCGCGAAGGTCCCGCTAGCAGCCGTAGCAGCATCTGCCGATTATAAACGGAACCGATGAAAAATCCGCCCGTCCATCTTGCACATCTTTTCTGTTTCCTCGTTGTCGCCGAACCCTTGACGTAGCGCTGCTACGCCTGCGGATTCGTCTCCTAGAGGAAAACAGAAAATCTGTTGCAATCTGAACGACCGTATTTTGCCATCGCTTCCTAAAAAATGGCGAAACGGCGGTCACGGAAGGCCGCCAGAAAAACAACTCACTCAATCAGGGAGGAATATATCATGTCCATGGTAGTCAAAAACAACATGTCGGCCATCTCCACGCTGAACACGTTGAACAAGAACTCGTCCGCTCTCTCCAACAGCCTGAAGAAAGTCTCCTCCGGCATGAAGATCAACTCGGCAGCTGACGATGCTTCCGGGTATGCCATCTCCGAGCGCATGCGCGTCCAGATCCGCGGCCTCGACCAGGCGAATCAGAACACGCAGAACGGCACGAGCATGATGAAAGTCGCTGAGGGCGCTGTGTCCTCGACGGTTGACATCCTGAAGACCCTCAAAGAGAAAGTCATCAACGCAGCCAACGATACGAACACGGACAGCGACCGCGCTACGATCCAGAAAGAGCTCGACCAGAGCATCGACCAGATCAACGACAACGCGAACGTGACGTACAACGGCAAGTACCTCGTCGATGGTTCGCACAACAGCCATGTTGATGCGACGACGACGGCGATGACGAACGAGTCCCTGTTCTCCGGTACGGACGGCTCGACGGCATTCTCCGATATGAAAGATCGTAACGGCAACAGCCTGAACATCAACTCGCTCGACACGGTTACGATTTCCTTCGTCAAAGAAGGCAAGACGTACGTGACGTCCATGAAGGCTTCGGAAGGCGGCATCAATGCCCTGCTCAAGAAGGCCAACGGGATCAAAGGCGCAGAGGGTACGTTCAAAGAAGAGATCGGCACGACGTCCTACATCGGCAAAGACATCGCTGGCGATGCTGTCAACACGGCAGACGAGAAGAACGCGCTGACGATTCATGCTAAAAAAGCGGGCGTCTCGAACCAGATCTCTGGTGTCACGTTCAGCGTCACGAACACGAAGGGCCAGGTTCAGAAGAGCGCGAACGCTGTCCTCGACAACTTCACGGAGTCCGTCCGTGCGCAGAACAAGTCCGACGACAACGCGATCAGCCTCCAGGTCGGCACGAAAGCCAACCAGAGCATCCGCGTCGGCCTCACGGATATGCGCGCTGAGGCTCTCGGCCTCCAGAGCTCCACGGGCCAGACGATCCAGATCGGCACGCAGGCTCAGGCGAATGCCGCGATCAACGTCCTCGACAACGCTGTCCAGAAAGCCCTCGATCAGCAGACGACGATCGGCTCGGTCGAGAGCCGCCTGTCCTACACGAGCAGCAACTTGACGACGGCTTCCGAGAACGTCCAGGCTTCCGAGTCGACGATCCGCGATGCCGATATGGCAAAGGAAATGACGGAATACACGAAGAACAACGTTCTCCTGCAGGCCGCTCAGTCCATGCTCGCACAGGCGAACCAGAGCAGCAGCTCGGTCCTCAGCCTGCTCCAGTAATTTCCACGATCTCCTCGCGGGATTACCATCTACAGCTAGCAGAAAAACTGCCACGCGAAAGCGCGGCAGTTTTTTTGTGGAAAATTTTTTAGCAGGAATTTCCGTGTTGTGCCAAGAATAAAACAAAAAGAAAACGTTGTGAGGCTGTTGCATTTACTGGAACAGTTTCATAAGACTGTCGATCTTAACAATTACAGCAGCCTCTCCCTCTGGGAGAGGTGCCGAGCAAAGCGAGGCGGAGCGGGTACAAGGGTGAGATAGCCAAACACTTCTATCATATTAACATAGTAGTACGTATTCAGAATTCGTACTGCTATGTTACAAGCATGATAATGTTAGAAATCGCACCCTTGTACCCTTTCCACCGCTGACGCGGTCCCCCTTTCCCAGAGGGAAAGGCTGCTGTATCCGTTACGTTCGGCAACAGATCTAAGCGGCATCGGTCTAGTAAATGCAACAGCTTCAAGAAAGGCATCATAATGCATATCACAGCTTGCTATATCACGAAGAACGAAGAACGGACGCTGGCGCGGTCGGTTGCCTCGATCCGCGGCGCGTATGACGACCTGCTCGTCGTCGATACGGGATCGACGGATGGGACGGTGGGGCTGGCGAAGCGGCTCGGCGCACGCGTTGTGCCATTTTCCTGGCGCGATGATTTTTCGGCGGCACGCAATGCTGCTCTCGAGGCCGCGACGGGCGACATCATCCTTTTCCTCGACGCAGACGAGTACGTGAGCGCGGCGACGGCGCAGCATGTGCGGCGCGTGCTGGAAGAAGCGTTTGCCGAGGGCGTCGATGCGCTGCTTTTCCACCTCGTAAACATCGACGGCGATGAGGCGCAGTCGATGGGAGATGCCTATGTATTGCGGGCGTTCCGCCGGACGGCGCGCCTGCGCTATGCGGGGCGCATCCATGAGGAATTGCGCGATGATGGGCAGGATGTTGTCCGCCTGAAGATGGTGCCGGATGACGACATCCGATTGTATCATACAGGATATGAGAGCACTGTGAACCGGGCGAAGGCCGAGCGCAATCTGCATATGTTGCAGGCGGAATTGGCGGCCGCCGAGCAGGCGCAGGATACGGCCGCGGCCGGCCGGCTCTATATGTATCTCGCCGAAGCGTATCGCGGCGTCGGCGACTATGTGCATGCGGAAGAATTTGCGCGGCGCGACATCGCGCAGGGGCGGCGGCCCGTCGTCGATGCGAGCCGTAGCTATCATCTGTTGCTTTCGCTTCTGGCGAAGGCATCCGCGCGCAGCGAGGAACGCCTCGAGGTGGCTGAGGAGGCTGTGCGTGATTTTCCCGAGCTGCCGGAGTTCCATGCCGAGCTCGCCGTCCTGCGCGCGGAGGCGCTTGACCTCGCGGGCGCCGTCCGCGAGATGACGGCGGCGCTCGCGTGCTGCGACGAGCCGCGCGGGCTGGAGCCCGACCGCTTCGACGATGCGATGCGCGCACAGGCGGAGCAGGCAATCACGCATTGGCGGCAGCAGCTCGCCGCCGCGTCATCACTCTCTGTCACAACGTGCCTCATCACGAATGGGCAGGCCGCGGGACTCGCCGACTGGTTCCGTCGCGCCGCGATCTTCAGCGATGCGATCCTCGTCGTCGATACGGGCGCGCCGGAGGGCATGATTGCGCGCGCGGCGCAGGAGGGCGGCGCGGCCGGGCGCGTGACGGTTGTGCCATTTGCGTGGCGCGATGATTTTGCAGCCGCGCGCAATGCAGCGCTCGACCGTGCCCAGGACGGCGCGTGGATCGTGTTTCCCGACGATGATGAATTCTTTCAGCATCCGGAGCAGGTGCGCACGGCGATCGTCCGCGCGCAGGCGCGCGACCCCGAGATGCAGGGCCTGCAAGCAAATATCATCAACGTCGATGAAGATGCGGATGACCTCGAGATCGGCCGGTTCCCAGCGCTGAGGGTTTGGCAGCAGCGGGCGGGCCGCCGCTACGCAGGGGCGATTCATGAAGTGCTGCTCGATCGTGGCGCGCCGGTCGCGCATCAGTGCTATGAGCGCTGCCTCACGATCCGTCATACCGGCTATTCGTCCGACCGCATGACGCAAAAACTCGAGCGCAATTTGCGGATGCTTTACATGCGCATGGCGGCCGAGGGCGAGACGCCGATGATCGACCGCTATCTCGCGGACTGCCTCTATGGGCTCGGACAGTACGAGCTCGCGATCCCGTTTGCGGAAAAAGCGATTGCGGCGCACGTCGCGACGGTCGAAGGCGACCTGCCGCTCTATGGCGCGTGGCTGCGCTCGCTGAAGAAACTCGGGCGGCCGCTCGCGGAGCAGCAGCGCGTCGCGGAGCAGGCGGCACAGGCCTATCCCGAAGCGGCTGAGCCTGACGGCTGGCGCGGACTGCTCGCGCTCTCCGCAGGCGACCGGGGGGGAGCAGAACGTCATCTGCATGCGTTCCTGGCGAAGCTCGGCAACGGACGCACGGGCGGCGATGGCGGTCACGCGATGGAAGCGACCGTCCGCTCGGCACTCGCGGAGCTTCTATCGGAGCGCGCGCCGGCACGGGCAGAAGCGTATCTGCGGCAGGCGCTCGCACTTGATCCCTACGACGAGGCGACGCTCGCACGCGCGGCACGCCTCGTTGCACAGGAACGGACATCCGCAGGCATGCAGGAAGTTGCGCAGGAGCAGACGTCCGCAGGCGCGCAGGAGGCTTCGCAGGATCGGACGACCACAGGAGCGTCCGCTGCTACTGCGTTTTACGCGCTCGTGCTGCCGTGCTATCGAAACGTGCGGCGCGGGCTGTCGTATCTGACGGCCTGGGCGGAAAAAGCCGGTCGCGAAGACCTCTACGTCGAGGGAAACCGCCGCCTCGCCGCGCTGCAGGCGCCGCAGGATGCGCTCGCCGCCATCCACGCAGCTGCGGCAAGCGGCGATCATCAGGCCTATCATGACGCGCTCCTTGGGCGCGCTACGCTGTATACGCAAGAACTCTTCGCCGCGCTCGTCGAATTGACGGCAAGCACAGACCGTACACGCCGCGTGCCGGAGACGCGACGGGCCGAGTGGACCGCGCATCTGCCAGAGGGCTTCCAGAGGATTCTCACGAGGCTCGCGGGCGGCACAGAGCCGCTGCTGCTAGCGGAAGCAGAGGCATTTGAGACTGGGCGCAAGGCGATCGAGGGATTTGTGTCGGAAGAAGCGCTGGCGCGATACGAGGCGTTGAGAGAGGATTTTTTGAGAGACAAATGTCATTAAGCTAAGAAACTGGTGAATACACTAGCCTGGAGTTTGAATGGCCGCTGCGCCTCAACTTCATGACATTGATCCCGGAGGGGGGAGGCGTAGTTTGAAGGGTGTCACTCGCATCTTTATGATATTATTCTAAGAGAAATCCTGCGACAAGGGGAAGGAGCGGCGCAGATATGATCGAGATTTCGGCTTGCGTCATCGTCAAGAATGAGGAAAAAAATATCGGCCGCTGGCTGGATGTGATGCGGCGGTGCGCGGACGAGCTCATTGTCGTCGATACGGGCAGCACGGATCGCACGCAGGACATCGTGCGGACTGCGGGGGCGCAACTATTTTCGTTCGCGTGGCGCGATGATTTCGCGGCGGCGAAAAATTTTGCCATCGAAAAGGCGCATGGGCGCTGGATCCTTTTTCCCGATGCGGATGAATATTTCACGGAGGAGACGATCGCGAATGTGCGGCCGCTCCTTCGACGGCTCGACCCGCATCTCGACATCGCGGGCGTATCCTGCCGCCGCCGCAACCTCGATCAGGATGATGGCGGGCAGCTGACGACGTCGGATATCCAGCTGCGCATGTTCCGCAATCTCCGCGCCATCCGCTATGAGGGCGCGGTCCATGAGACGCTGACGATCCCGGAGGGCAAGACCGTCGAGCTCACGCGTGATGTGGTGCTCGACCATACGGGCTATTCAAGTTCCATCGTGCGCGACAAGCTCCTGCGCAACCAGCGCATCCTCGAAGCGCGCATCCGTGCTGCGGGCGGCACGCCGTCGCTCGATGACCGCTGCTATCTCATGGATATCGCCTATGGGCTCGAAGATTATCCTGGGACGATCGCGCATGCGAAAGCGCTGGTCGCAGAGGAAGAACTGCCGGAGGAACTGCGCGTGCGGGCGTACAAGTCTTGGGCGAGTGCGTTGGAGGAGGCTCATGCGCCGATCGGCGAGACGATTGCGTGCCTGCGGGAAGCGGAAGCAGCGTGTCCGGAGGAGGCGGAGTTCCCGTTGATGCGCGGCCTTTGCCATTACGAGGCGGAGGAATATGACGAAGCGGAGCAGGCGCTCCGTAAAGGCCTCGAGATCCATGCGGGGTACAGAGGGCGCATGGACATCGGCAGCATCGAGGACAATGCCGCGCGGCTGCTGCCGGCGGCGTATTGCCGGCGTGGTGATCTCGCCCTGCGGCGCGGCGACCTCGCGGCGGCGCAGGAAGCGTATGTGGCGGGACTGCGGCTGCAAAAACGTCATGCGGTGCTCTTCCTGAGCTTCTGGCGCTTCTTGCAACAGCTCGGTGCAGGCGCGGCGGACGCCATCGAGATTTTGAATGGGCTGTATGAAAAAGAAACGGACGCCGCCTGGCTCGCGGCGCATCTCGCGAAAGCGCAGGGCGGAAAGGTGTACCTCTACTACGCAGCCATCGCAAGGCGGCGCGGTGAGCGTGGGGAGACGCCCGTGCTCGACTACCTCGCGGCCGGAAGGCCGGAAGCGGCAGCGGCAGCGGCGGCCGAAGGGCTCGAACGGATCGCCCGGCTCGGTGTGCGGGAAGAACGCGCCGGGTGGTCGCAGAAAGAGCTCTTCGCGCTGCTGCCGGGAGAGGTTCGGGAACGGATGATGAAAGAAGAGCAGGAGATGGTATGAAGTGAACGGCTGGCGGTGCTCAAAAAGCAGCCTTCCCCTTAGGGGAAGGGGGACCGCGAAGCGGTGGAAAGGGTCCCCTGTACGTTAGGTGAGTTCGTAGGGGGGGGGGACTCTTCGCGGGTGCGCGCACGAAACGTTTTAGGTGCCTGCGCGCACCGGCGACATCAAATGGTCTACGAAACCAAAGGACGTACAAGCGACCCGCTCCACCGCTTCGCGGTCCCCCTCTCCCTGAGGAGGCTGCTGAAAAAGTCCCTCTGACAGGTCGATTCCTTCCGCAACTTCCTGTATAATAGAAGTACCAATTTGCAGGAGGACCGACCGCCATGCTGAATCCAGTAGAACAGCTGAAACTCAGCGAATACGAGGGATTGTATGACCGAATCATACCGGA
>OMWS01000060.1 GCA_900314825.1 uncultured Veillonellaceae bacterium
AGATGCATTTCCATATCTTAGAGGAAGTCTTCTTTTTTGACAACATGAATTATGCTGAGGAACTATTCAGTTCCCACAGGTTTTGTGATTGAGCCAAAAGATTCACCATGATCTGCTGCACGCGCGCGCCGTCGCCGTAGAGCACGGCGGGGATTGTCGGGTCGATGCCGGCCGTGAACGCAAGATTTTTCTTTTCCGCGCGCACGCGGATCATCGTGCAGGCGCGCTCCAAGACGTCCGCAATGCGGAATTCCGCGAGCTCGAGCTCCATCTTGCCGGCCTCGATCTTCGAGAGGTCGAGGATGTCGTTCACGATGCCGAGCAGCGCTTCGCCGGCTTCGTGCGCGCGGTGCGCGTAAGTGCGGACGTCTTTCGCGGGGCTGGCGCGCAGGATCATCTCGTTCATGCCGAGGATGGCGTTGATCGGCGTGCGGATCTCGTGCGACATATGCGCGAGGAACGCGGTCTTTGCCTGGCTGGCCTGGTCGGCCTCCATCACGCGGCGCTCGCGCGTGAAAAGATAGCCGGCGCTGACGGCGAACAGCAGCACGAGCATGGAGAACACCCAGATGACGAGCCGCGTGACGGCGAGCAGGCCGCCGTCGAGCGCCGAGGCTGGCACGAAGCCGATGACCTGGCCGTCCATGCGCTCGAGGTCGGCCATGAAGACGACATTTTCCTCCTGGTCGTACAGGGCGGCCGACGGCGCGCTGTAGAGCTTCGCGCGCAGCTGGCGCAGCACGCCGCCGAGCTCCATGCGGTCGATGTAGCCGCGGTCAGCCTCCGTCCAGTCGCCGCTGCTCATCGGCACGGAGCCGCCGGGCAGCACGAGCAGCACGCGGCCCGCGCCGTCGAAGCATTCGATGTCGAATTCTTTCGCGAGCTCCTGCTCCGTGTAGTGGCGGTAGAGCACGTAGCGGATATTTTCACCGTAAAAAACGGGAACGGTCAAGAGGAGGCCTTTGCCCTTCGCGTAGCTGATGGCCGGATACCCCTGGAACGACTGGCGGATGCCGTCCCACTCGCTGACTTTCAGCGAATCGCCGACGATGGCGCGGCCGCGATGCGCGAGCACGCCCATGCGCTTGATGCCCATGCCGTCGATGTCGCTCTCTTCGAGCAGGCTTTCCCACGAGTCCGTGCCCTTGATGCGGATGAGGTTTTCCATGCCCATGAGCTCGGCGCCGAAGCGCGCGTCGATGCGGTTCGCGAGCATGTCGATGTTCATGGCGACTTCCTGCTCGACGTACGTGTGGAACATCGTGCGGATGCGCTGCTGCAGCAGCACGCCGACGGCGATGAGCAGCACGAGGAACAGCACAGGGAAGAGGATCATCGCGGTCCTGCGGTTTTCGAGTGCTTTCCTGAGGCTCATAGAAAATCCACTCCTTCCGCATACCAGTCGAGATGGATGAGCGCGGCGTCCGAAAGCGTCTCGCCGTCCGCGACGCGCAGCACACCGTCCGTGTCATAGATCGCGCCGTCGAAGACGCTGCCGTTCTCACGGAGCCGCTGCTCCTCCGCGGCCACGCGCTGGCGTGCCGCCTCATCGACGCGTGGCGAAAAGCCGCGCAGCCCGACGGCATCATCCTCGACGCCGATCCAGTAGATGCTGCGGAAACGGCCTTTGAGGTAATCGCGCAGCATGTTTTCATAGACCATATCCCAGCGGCAGAGGACGTTCGCGAGGCCGAGGCCGGAACCGATCGGGCTCGGATACGGCTCGAGGTAATCGAGGTACAGCACGCCATGCGCGTCGGCGTAGGCCTGCACGGCCATCGTGTCCTGGTGGCTGTTCAAGATGTCGGCGCCATGCTCGACGAGGCGCGCCGCGGCCTGGCGCTCGGCGTCAGGATTGTTCCAGCTGCCGACGAAAGCGACGAGCACGTGCGCGTCGGGGCGCGTCTCGCGCGCGCCGAGCAAAAACGCATTGACGGAGCGGCAGACCTCGGGATTGCGCGTCGAAGCGACGTAGCCGATGCGCCCCGTCGTGGTCTCGAGGCCGGCGAGGATGCCAGCGAGGTATTCGCCTTGATAAAGGCGGACGAAATACGGCACGCTGCTGTGCCCGGGGGCATCGAGCTTCGGCAGGGCGACGTCCATGCGGCTGCCGTCCGCATGCAGGCGGTCCGCGGCGCTGGAAAATTCTGTGCTCGTCGCGATGATGAAATCGTGGCCGCGCATCTCGAGCGTCTGCATGGCCGCCTCGGCGCTCGCGTCGTCAAACGTCACATGATCGATGACGTCGACGTCGATGCCGCAGCGGCGCGCGGCCATGATCACACCGTCATAGTGCTGCCGGTTCCACCCGGCGTCGTCCGTGCCGCCGTAGAGCACGAGGCCGATGTGCGGCTTCTGCCGCACGGCGGTCTCGTCATCATGCCGCTGGATGGTGAAGACGAGCCCGAAAATGCCGAAGACGAGCGCGAGCGCGGCGGCGTAAAACATGAGGATGAGCGGATGATGTCCAAATATCGGCTTCACCGGAGCGTCACCCCCTCCACGTACCAGTCGAGGCGGTCAAAGAGCTCCGTGTCCGAAGGGTTCTCGCCCTCGGGCACGCGCAGCCGCCCGTCCGCATCCGTGACGGGGCCGTAAAAGACATCCGTCTCGCCGTCTTCCAAAAGCTGCGTCATCTGGCGCACGGCGCGCGTCGTCTCAGGCGTCACATCCTTTGCGAGCGGCGCGAGGCCGACGATGCCCGTCTCGATGCCCGTGAGGCCGCGCCGCGCCGTGAGGCGGCCTTTCATGGCGTCTTGCAGATACTTTTCGTAAATCGTATCCCAATGCCAGATCGGCGCCGTCAGCAGGATATCTTGATACGCGGGGTTCGCGGCATTGCAGCCGATGGCGCGGATGCCATGCGCCCGCGCGACATCGAGTGGGCCGTACGTGTCGATGTGCATCGCGAGGATGTCGATCGCGGGCTCGTCTGCGAGGAGCGACTCCGTCGCCGCTTTCGTCGCCTCGTCGTCCGACCACGTGCCGCTGTAGCGGACGTAGACCAAGGCCTCCGGAGCTGCGCGGCGCACGCCGAGCGTGAACGCGTCGATGCCGCGGACCACCTCGGGGATCTCCGTCGCCGCGACGTAGCCGATCGCGCCCGTCCGCGTCGTGCGCCCCGCAACAATGCCAGCGAGGTAGCGCGCCTGGTACATGCGCCCCATGTACGGCACGAGGTTCGGCCGCACCTGCGTGCCCGTCGCCTGCAAAAACATGACGTCATGATGCGCCTCGGCCGCCTCCACCATGTCGGGCTCGAACGCGATGGACGTGCTGACGATGATGTTGCAGCCGTCCGCGATGAGCATATCGGCCGCGGCGCGGCACGTCTCGGGCGTCACATTCTCTTTATACTGAAGCATCAGGTCGAGCGTCTCCGCCGCCTTTGCGAGGCCTTGCTGATGCGCGGCATTCCAGCTGCTGTCCGTCGCATCGCCGATCATGAGCACGCCGACGCGATACGTGCGCGGCGGTTCGATGACCCGCTGCGTCGAGCCGAGCCCGGCGATGAGGATGAAGACAATGAAAAAAATCGTCCCGATGCCGACGAGCACGCGCATGACAGTAGCCTCCTTTCGAAAATATGAACCGCGAGCAGCGCTCAAACCAAAGCCTTCCCCTCAGGGGAAGGTGGCCCCGAAGGGGTCGGAAAGGGTCCCCTGTACGTACGATGCGTTCGTAGGGAATCCCTTTGCGCGGGTGCGCGCAGGCAAACGTTTCGTACTCGCACCCGCGGAAGTTCAGTCGTGCGAATTGTTTTGCCGTACAGGGGACCCGCTCCACCGCTTCGCGGTCCCCCTCTCCCTGAGGGAGAGGCTTTCAGGCTCGTGCGTTCACCAACGTCTTAACTTAATGACATTGCTCTCCCTGAGGGAGAGGCTGCTGACTTCGTGACGGTCGGCAACAGAACGAAACCATCGCGAAACTGCAACAGCTTCTTATATTTTCTCGCCAGCGTCCCTCATCTTAAAATCTTTATCTTCGTCAATCATCGCGAGCATAATATCCGCGAACACCGGGTCGAACTGCGTCCCCCGCCCTTCCGCAATCTCGCTTCGGGCGACTTCCTGCGGCAGCGCGTCGCGGTAGCTGCGGCGGGAGGTCATGGCGTCGTAGGCGTCGGCGACGGCGATGATGCGCGCCATGCGCGGGATGGCCGCGCCCGCGAGACCGTCGGGGTAGCCGCGGCCGTCGAAGCGCTCGTGGTGCGAGCGCGCGCCGACGGAAAGCTCGGGAAATTCGCCGACCGTCTTCAAGATGCTCGCGCCGGCCGTCGTGTGCGATTTGATGATTTCAAATTCTTCGTCCGTCAGCCGCGACGGCTTGTTGATGATGTGCACAGGGACACCGATCTTGCCGATGTCGTGCAGGAGGCCGACGGCGTAGATCGTCGCCTGCGCCCTCGCATCATCGCCGGCCCGCCGCGCAATCTCGCGCGCGTACTTCGCGACGCGCTCCGAGTGGCCGCTCGTGTAGCGGTCTTTCACGTCGATCGTCTTCGCGAGCGCGAGGATGAGTTCACCAAACAGCCGCTTGCTCAACGCGAGGCGTTCCTCCGCGAGCGCCGTCTTGCGCTCGACCTCGCTTTCGAGGTGCGTCTGGAGATATTCGTAGCGCAAGATGCGCGCGACGCGCAAGCGCAGCACGTCGGGGAAAAACGGCTTGTGCAAGAAATCCGTCGCCCCGGCCGTAAAGCCGCGCGCCTCGAGGTCCGGCGTCATGTCGCCCGTCAGCAGGATGACGGGGAGCTCTGCCGTCTCCGGCGTCTCGCGGATGCGCGCGAGGATCGTCATGCCGTCGAGGTCCGGCATCATGTAGTCGAGCAGCACGAGATCGACCGTGTGCGCCGCGAGATACGCGAGCGCATCCTTTCCGCTCGTCACGGGCACGACATTGTACGCGTCCCCGAGGATATGCTCGACCATCATGAGCGTCATCTCGTCATCATCGACTGCCAGCACGCACGGAGGCAGGCCGAGCGTCAACGACTGCACCGACTTTGCTTCTTTCTTCGTCTCCATGTCTCCAGCACCTTCTTTCTTTCTCATGTCCACTTTAGCAGATGATAACACAAAAATGACGCAAAGCGGCACGAAATGCAGTTTTTTGGCACGAAATGCAGAAAACAAGAAACCGAAGGAAATTTTGGCGTCTCATTTCCTTCGGTTTGGTATTATTGTTACGAAGCCTCCCCCTCTATTCCCAATGTCATTAAGTTAAGCGCGAAAGGTTCACAACTCCAGCCTCCCTCCTTGGAGGGAGGACAGACGCGGAGCGCAGCGCAGCGTCAGGAGGGAGCGGCCTGTATGTCGTATCAATTCGCACGGCATAACTCAAGCCCCGTGGCCGTACGCCGTAACATATCCGAGGACGTGCGCGCACGGGCGCTGTGTGACGACCTGCTGATTGTAACAAACTACAAGCCGCAGCCGATGAATCGGCATAAGCGATCTCTAAGCGCTAAAGCGCTAAGATCCTGCTTATCCTCCCTGGGCCTGCCGGCCCTGTCCCTCCTCCAAGGAGGAGGGCTGTCTCTTAACTTAATGACATTGCCTCTATTCCCGCACATGCCGCAGCCGGTACGCTTCGACGGCGGCGCGGAGGTCGGCGCGGCCCTGGCGGCGGACGGGGATGACCGTGCCGTCTGTGAGGATGAACGATTCGCCGCGCGTGTCGGCGATCGCGTCCATGTTTACGAGGTGGCTGCGGCTGACGCGCAGGAAGCGCGGGTCGGAAAAAATCTGGGCGGCTTCCGTCATCGACATGCGCGTCCGGAGCGGCGCGCGGCCTTTCGTACGGTGGACGAGGATCGCGTGGAGCTCGCTCTCGATGTACGTGATGTCGCGGAGCGGCACGGGGATCGTCTGCGCTGCGATGCGCAGCTCGACGCTGCGTTCTTTCCAGTGCAACACGTCGCGCGCGCGCCGCATGCATTCGTCGATGTCCGCGGGGCGGATCGGCTTCACGCAGTAATGGAGCGCATTGACGGCAAAGCCATCGACAGCGTACTCGGAGCTTCCCGTCGTAAAGAAAATGACGCACTGCTCGGACATCAGCCGCACCTCTTTCGCGACGTCGATGCCGCTGCGCTCGCGCTCGAGCAGGATGTCGAGGAACACGATGTCGGCTGGGGCTGCGCGGAATGCGGCGAGGAATTCGTCCACATTGCTGTATTCGCGCACGCGGAACAACTCTTCCTCTTTTTCTTTCGTCATCCAATACTGGATGAGCATCGCGAGACGCTCGCGCGATTCCCGGTCGTCGTCAAGGATCATGAGGCGCATCCCGAATCCTCCTTTCTGGAAAAAATCCACGTTCGTCCATCCGCTCCGTTCATGTTCGAATATCTCCTCCTAAAAAATGTCTTCCAAATCGATTACGTGCCGGATTCCACGAAGCGCTTCAGAATCGGGTAGCCGTACGGCTCGGACGCGAGCGCCTTGATTGTGCCAAAGAATGCGAAAATCACGGACGGGATGATGGCGATGCAGAGGATGGCGGCGGCAATCATCAGGTCATCGTCATTGTCCGCCAGGCCGGCGAGCACCGTCCCGACGCCGATGACACCGACGAAGGCGAGCGAGAAAAGCTGCCAGGCAAGGGCCTGCTTCGCATGCGGCCGCACGAAGTCATTGTTTCGGAACACGACCCAAAACAAGGCGGGCAGCCAAAGGGCGCCGACGCCGCTGACGATCCAGCTCGCATGCGCGGCCGCAGCCGCGAGGCGCTGGGCTAACGTTGGTTGATTCATATCGTTCGCTTCCTTTCGTTGGACGATGATAATTCACGCATTCTACGCCTCCCCCTCTGGGGGAGGTGGCCCCGAAGGGGTCGGAGAGGGTAACGGCCTAGGATGATCCTCTATCCTTTCGATAGAATCGTGAATCTCGTAACTACGTGACCCTCCGCAGCAAGCTGCATAAGCGACCGCATCGGCGCTAAAGCGCCGTGCGTCTGCTTATCCGCCTCGCATTCATAAGCGACCGCATCGGCGCTAAAGCGCCGTGCGTCTGCTTATCCGCCTCGCATTTCGCTCGGCACCTCCCCCAAAGGGGAGGCTTAAGATCGGCGATTTACCTCGTCCGGAACAGCTGCACCCAGTAGGATCCGTACGCGCTGCCCTCCTCGTAGCAGTAGCCGACGCCGAGCTCGCGAAGCTCGGGATCGAGGATGTTCGCGCGGTGGCCCGGCGAATTCATCCACTGCTCGACGACCGCTTCCGGCGTGTCCGCGCCGGCTGCGATGTTCTCCGCGACGCGGCGGTAGCTGCCGTCGATGATCGAGAAGCACGACGATCCGTCGGGACGCGTATGCGAGAAGACGGAGACGATTTCCTCTGCGCGGATATCCGCATCTTCGCAGAGGTCCGAAGACAACGTCAATGGCGCGAGGCCATATGCCGCACGGTTCTCATTGACGGCATCGAGCACGCCCGTGGCGTAGTCGGCATAATTGCCATCGTCGTAAGAACCGTCGTCATCGTAGGCGTCTTCCTCGTCGTCATAATATTCGTCGTCATCGTCGTAGTATTCATCATCGTCATCGTAGTACTCGTCGTCGTCATAATCTTCGTCATCGTCATAGCATGAGCCGTCGGCGCAGTCTTCGTCCTCGTCATCATAGAGCGATCCGGACGGGAATTCCTCCCATGCAATCTTTACTGCCTGCTCGGCCAGCGCTTCGACGAGGTCGTCATCAAGCAGATGGTCGCACCCCGCCGCCTCCGCGCGATCCCAGATCTCGCCCTCGACATCCGAGACGATGTTGGGATCATCAAGATCTTCGTCCTCCATGACGGCCATGACGGCCTCGCCCGAGATATTGCCGAGCCGCTCGTAAAACTCGTCCTCGTCCATCGCATCCCAGTCAAGCGAAGCGGCAAAGACGGGAGACGCGAACGGCAAAGGCGCGTCGAGAGGAGCAAAGGATAAAGCCACGCCGAGCACGCCGACGCGCAAGAAAAAAGAAAAAGATTTCATGTTGTGGTTCACCATCCTAAGTTCACGCGAAGGGCTCTCAACCTATGGAGCTGATGATGTTATAAAAATGTTACAATTCATTGCGAGCGTAACAAATATAGCAGCCTTCCCCTCAGGGGAAGGGGGACCGCGAAGCGGTGGAAAGGGTCCCCTGTACGTCAAAGGGATTCGTACGTTGTATGTTTCGCGGGTGCGAGCACGAAACATTTCTGGTGCCTGCGCGCACCGGCGACATCAAACAATCTACGGATTCACTGGCCGTGCAAGCGACCCTCTCCTGGCGCTGCGCTTCGCTCCGCGCCTGTCCTCTCCCTGGGGGAGAGGCTGCTGTAGAAGTTACGTTCGGCAATAGATAATGCAGTTTCCGCCTAGCAACCGTCACTTATTCTTCTCCCGCGTCCTCCGCAATCCCATCGACGATCTGCGTGATGTACGCCGCCGGGATGTCACAGGCGGTCGGCACAGCCTCATGGTAGGCGCGGTAGGCTGAGAGGGCGGCAGATGTGTCGCCGCGGTCGTCGTAGATGTTTCCGGCGATGCGGTGTGCAACGAACGCATCCCCGTCGGCGGCGAGGGCGGCGTCGCAGTCGGCGAGCGCGGCGTCATCGTCGCCCATCGAGCGATGGATGTCGGCGCGGGCGACGAAGGCGCGGGCGTAGTTCGCATGGTGGACGAGCACATCGTCCACCATGGCGAGCGCCGTGTCCGTGTCGCCCTCGCGTCCCGCGACCATGGCGAGGCCGCAGGTCGCGGCAGGATTGTCCGCGTCAAGCGCGGACGAGCGCGTGTATTCCTTCGCGGCGAACGACGTCAGGCCGAGCTCGAGGTACATATCACCGTTCTCGGATTTCTTCGGCGCGTCCTTTTTCGCTTTCGCCTGCTTCTCGCGCTCCTTCGCGACGTCTTTCGCGTGCGAGCGCTCATCCTTCAGCCATTTATCGCGCGCGCCGCTCTTTGCGTCTGACGCATAGGCGCGCGCGACGAGCGTCTGGAACTGCGCAGCGTTGCCGCTGGCCGCGAGTGCCGCTTTCAGCGGCGCATAGGCCGCGTTTTCGTCGAGGAAATCGATCGCTCCGTCCGCATCGGTGCGGAACGACCACGCCGCAAATTTTTCGCAATCGTGGAAGCCTTTCGCGATGCCGCCGGCGATGAGGTACGATTGCTCCTCGGCATCGAGGCCGTCTTCCTCGCCCTCCGCCGTCAGCAGCAACGTTTTGTCAACATAGACATTTCCGAGCGTCTCCGTGTCCGTCCCGACCGTCGGGTGGCCGATGCCGTAGGCCGTCATGAGCTTTGCCATGCGGTCACGACGCACGCGCGTGTCCGGGTGGTCGCTCGGGAAAAAGAAATCTTCGAACTGGCTGCTGTGCTCCGTGAAGTACATCATGCGCGCCATCATGGCGGCCGGGCCGCCGGGATTGAAGCCGGCGCTCGCCATCGTGTAGAAGCCGCTCTCGTCCGCGCGCTTCTCGCTCGCGACGGTCGTGTTCTTGATGACGAGGAAATTCGTGAACACCGACGGCAAGAGGCTGCCGACGCCGACGGACGAGACGTCGAATGCATCGAGCGCGACATCGGCCGCCATGCTCGCGAGGATCGTCTTCTGCGCGTCGCGCGCGACGTGCTGGTTGTAGCCGTGCGCCATCTCATGCGCGAGCACGGCGGCGAGCTCGTCCGCCTGGTAGTGGCAGGCGGAGACGAGCTTGTCATAGACGCAGACATGATCGGCGTAGTCGCAGTACGCATTGAATTCATCCTTGTGGAGCACCTGCCAGCGGAACGGCAGCGAATTGTTCTTCAGCGCGTAGTCTCCGCGCTCGACGAGGCGCGTCATGACGTCATCGGTCACAGAAACGGCGCGCTCATCCGGCGCGCCGTCCTCCTCTTGAGATTTGCTTGCTTCCTTGAACAATTCCGCCTGCACGGCTGGATTGTCGCCGAGCGTGAGGAGCTGCGAGCGCATCATCGAGCCCATGAGCGCGCCGACGCCGAGTTCGAGGACGTCGTCGATGCCGAATTTCGCTTCCGCGCGCGGCGCGTATCCAGCAAGTGGCGTGCCCGTCACGAGCATCGTCGCCGCCAAAAGCGCCGCGAGCGTTTTCTTTCCGACGTGTTTCCACACACGTTGCGGTTTCATGGATATCCTCTCCACTCTCTCAATATCATGAAGTTTAACCGGATGGCGCTCAAATCACGCCTCCCCCTCTGGGGGAGGTGGCCCCGCAGGGGTCGGAGAGGGTAACGTAATAACTACATTCTCATTCCTTTCGATAGAAATACAGAACTCACCATACGCTACCCTCTCCGCCTCGCATTCGCTCGGCACCTCCCCCAGAGGGGGAGGCTTAGGAACGTGGGCATCGTCAGGCGGCCGCTGCGATGCCGCTGTTGTACTCCTTCACCCACGAATACGTGAGGTAAAGGCTCGCGATCGAGACGATCGGCATGAGATAGACGGAAATCTGCTGGAGCAAGAGGCTGACGATCCAGCAGCCGAAGAACAGCATCGCGCCCTTCTTCGCGCCAGCCGCGTAGAAACCGCCGGCGTTCAAGAAAAACGCGAGGAGCATGGCAACAACCATGCTTTTCGGCTGGACGGTGGTGAGAGATTTTTCATTCGACATGGTGAGTTCCTCCTTTGATGGAAAGATGTTTAGAACCATTGCAAGGCGAGGAGCCGCCTTTTTCTTTTACAAGCTTACCGTATCATAAGTCGGAACCATTTCGTCGCAAAGCGGCACGAAATGCAGATTTTTGGCACGAAATGCAAAAAACAATTTTTTCGCGTGCCACCACGTCGAAATAATTTACCACGGCTGCGGCGTCATCGGCGTGACGACGCCGAACGCGTAGCCCTTGGATTTCAAAATCTGGATGATGGTCGGCAGCGCCTTGACCGTCTCCTCATGGCCCTCGGATGAGTGCATGAGGATGATGGCCGTGCGCGCGGCGGCCTGCTGGTCCGTCTCGAACGAAATGTTGTCGATGAAATCCTGCGCGACCGGATGGCCGGGCGCCGCGTCGGCGGAGCTCACGTTCCAATCGTGCTCGACGTAGCCGCTTTCGCGGAGCGCGGGCGCGTACGCGGACGTGAAGTGGCCGATCGTGCCGCCGGGCGCGCGCAGGATGAGCGGGCGCACGCCGAGGATGCCATAGATGACCTCCTCCGTGCGCGCCATCTCGGCGAGGAAGCCCTGGACATCAGGATAGAGCTTCTCATAGCGATGGTCGTAGCTGTGGTTGCCGATGGCGTGGCCTTCATCATAGATCCGATGAAGAACATCCGGATGCGCCTCGGCCTGCTTGCCCGTGACATAAAATGTCGCATGGACGCCGGCCTCGCGCAAGATGTCGAGCACGGCCGGCGTATTCTTGCCGTCCGGCCCGTCGTCAAACGTCAGATAGACCGTCTTGCCCGCACAGTACGGCGCGATGTCCGGCAGCGCCATCGTGAGCCCCTGCGCCCGCCGCTCGGCCAGCGTGTGCCGGTCGTAGACGGGGATGTCCGGGGCATCCGGCGCGAGGTTCGAAAAGTCGTCCGCCGCGAAGACGCGCGTCGGCTCTTGCGGCTCGGCCGGGGGATTTGTGGTTTCTTCTTGCGCTTGCTCTTGCGCTACCGATTGCGTGGACGTTTGCGGTTTCGATGGGGAAACAGCGAACGCGGCGAACGCAATGAGTACGAGGAGGATGAGCGCTAGGCTGGGGAAAATTTTTTTGGAGTTTTGTTGCATGGTTGTCCTTTGGAATTCTATGGGGTCGTTGAAAAAGTTACTAGATCAAATTCATGTCCATCGATTACCGAACGTAACTTTTGCAGCAGCCTTCCCCTCCGGGGAAGGGGGACCGCGAAGCGGTGGAAAGGGTACAAGGATGCGATTTGTAACAAATCCCGTGTTCGTTACATAGCAGTACGGATTCAGAGAACGTGCTGCTATGTTGATACAATGTATTCGCTCGGCTATCGCACCCTTGTACCCTCTCCGCCTCGCATTCGCTCGGCACCTCTCCCATGGGGAGAGGCTGCTGGGGGCGTTACGATTGGCAACAGATGGATACAACTTATGGAATCACAGTTTATTTCAGAATTGTGATCCGTCCTTGTGCCTCACGGTAACTTTCCGGCACCTCTCCATTGAGTTCTTCTTTGAGATAGTTCACGATCGCGGCCTTGTCGGCGTAGCCGATGCTGGTTGCGGTGATGGCGTCAGGTTCGACGCAGTGGCCGTAGGCATCGCCGCCGCGGACGACGAATTCGACCGTGACGACATGGTACGTCGCGTCCATGTCGAAAGGCTTCCCGCCAACGCTCGTGATCTGGACGCGGGAGCCGAGGTTCTTCGGTGCGAAGTATGTGCTGCCCGGATACTGCCGGCCATTTTCATACGGCACGCGCGTGTCGATCGTGTACGTGATGCCCGCGACTTGCGGGAACGCGCCGATGGCGCGTGGCGTCGCGCACGTCGCTGCCTCGAGGAGCTCGAGGAGGTCGCTGCCTTTGAGCGTCATGACGTAGAGCACATTGTTGTACGGGACGGCGCGCGAGATGTCGCCGAGCGTCACCGTACCAACCGGGATGCTGGCGCGGATGCCGCCGCCATTCGTGATGGCCGCGTCGACCTTCACGCCGTCGAGCACCGTTGCCTGGTTTGCCTGCCAGAGGAACGCGTCCGCGACGAAGTCGCCCGCATTCATCTCCATCGTGCGCACGCCGGGATCGCGCGTCGCGTCGAGCGGGAACGCCGACGTGCCGATGGGCTTCGACAGCTGCGCGTTGACGTCGTCCGCCACGCGGTCGATGAGCTCTGCCACCTCTTTGTCCTGCTTGCGGTTTTTGTCGAACGGCAGCAGTTCTTCCTGCCACTTGCCGTCTTTCCAGACGATGTGGCCGATGTTCTTCGTGTAGCTGCCCGTCTCGGCGAGCAGCGCGCCATTGATGTAGAGATTTTTCACCGCATGGTCGTGGCCGTCAATGAAGATGTCGATGCCCGTGACGTTTTCGAGCACGTCATTCGAGCGGTTGCCGACGTTGAAGTTTTCGCTGCCCATGTGGCCGACGGCGACGACGAGGTCGCAGCCGAGCGCTTTGAGGTAGTTCACTTCTTTCTGCACGGCGGCATAGAGGTCGTCGCCCTGCAGGAACTTCAATCCCGCGACAGCCATCGGCGACGCACTTGTCGCAGCCTCCGGCGTCGTGATGCCGACGATGCCGATCTTGTGGTCGCCCTTGCGGACGATCGTGACAGGCTGCGCGAAGAGCTCACCCGTCGCCTCCACGACGATATTGCACGCCATCATCGGGAAGCGCGCCTCGCGGACGCGCGCGAGCGTCACGTCCTGCCCGTAGTCAAACTCATGGTTGCCGAGGCACATCGCGTCATAGCCCACGGCATTCATGAACTGGATGGCGGACGCGCCCTTGCTGAAATTCACGAGGTTGTTGTCCTGGATGGCGTCGCCGGCATCGACGAGCAGCACGTGCTTGCCCTGCGCGAGCAGGTCTTCGCGCACCTGGGCGACGGCCGCCATGCCGTTCACGCCGTCCGCGGTGGAGCGCTGGTCGTAGCCGTGCGTATCATTCGTATGCAGGATGACGAGATCGGAAAAATCCGCCGCAAATGCCGTGCTCGTCAGAAGGCTGAGCACGAGCAGCAGGCAACAAAACAGTCGTTTCATAAACATCCCTCCCGGTCTATGGTAACGCTTCGGAGCGTTTGCGTGAAACGGCACGCTTCTTTACAACAGTATCAGCGTCGAGAAGAAGTAGTACGCGCCGACCACGCCGACGACAATGCTTGCATACCAGAACATCAGCTGCTTCACGAGCGCTGTCAGCGACGCGAGCAGGATGGCGATCTGGAGATACGTCAGGCCGCTTGAGAAGCCTTTGCGGAGCTCCAGCGCGTGGTCGCGCTGCGCCTCGAGGCCTTTCGCCTTGTCGCTGATCTCCTTCTCTTCCTGCTTGTACTGATCGATTTTCTCCTGATAGCCGGCCGCAATCTTGTCCGCCTGCGCGGCGTCAAACTGCCCCTGATGCAGCTTGATGGCGTCGAGCTGCACCTTGTACGTGTTTTCCTTCAGGCTCTTCGCCTGGTAGTACGCCCACTGGTCGGACGCCTGGCTCTGCGCGAGGATCGCCGTGTTCGACAGGCCGCCGGCCTTCAGCGACGAGAACGTCGCGCAGATGGCTAAGAGCAGCGCGGTCAGCGCCACGAGCTTCGTCTGGCGGTCGGAAAATTTCTTCTCACCGTCTTCCTCTTTCTTGTCTTCTGTTTTCTTTTCTTCTGCCATATCAACTGTCTCCTTTTTTTCAAACAAAGAAAAAGGGCTGGGCAGCCAAAGCTGCGGCAGCCCTTCCCAGAAGGGGATTTGGAAAGGAGTGTGGGAAGGAATTGGCCCCGGTGCGAGAAGACGTTTCCGTCCGGGGCACGCCGCCTATTCAGCGCCTCATATCAGTGGTCTTTCTTCTTGAGCTTGCTGATGTGCTTGCGCTTTTTGGGTTTCTCTTCCTCTTCTTCCTCGTCTTCGTCCTCATCCTCCTCGTCCTCATCATCATCGTAATCGTCGTCATCATAATCGTCGTCATCCTCGTCGTCATCGTCGTCGCCGCCGATGCCGCGCGCTTTCAGCGCCTGGGCGGCGGCAGCGCGCTTCTGGAGGATGTCGAGCGAATGGCCTTTCTGATCACGGATCTCGAGGAGCTCGTCCGTGCTCAGGCTCTCGTACTCTTCCGCCAGCTTGTCGATGTCGTCGGAGTACTTGTCGACCTTCTCGCTGAGATCATCGAGCTTGTCGTTGAATTCATCGAGCTTCTTGTCGAGGAAATCAAAGAATCCCATAGTCTGGCCTCCTTAGGGTCGAACTTCGCCTCCCCCTCTGGGGGAGGTGGCCCCGAAGGGGTCGGAGAGGGTGACGGCCTCTGACGATTCTCTACCCTTTCGATAGAATTGTGAATCTCGGAACTGCGCTACCCTCTCCGCCTCGCATTCGCTCGGCACCTCCCCCAAAGGGGGAGGCTTTAGGCGCATTGCTTACTCGTCGTAATCGCCGCCATCGTCGTAGTCGCCGCCATCGTCGTAGTCGCCGCCATCGTCGTAGTCGCCGCCGTCGTCGCCATAGTCTTCGTCGCCGCCGTCGTCGTAGTCTTCGTCAGCGCTGTCATCAACATCTTCGTCAACGTCTTCGTCAGCGTCGTCTTCCTCGTCGACGTCTTCGTCTTCATCGTCGGCGTCATCTTCCTCGTCGAGGTCTTCGTCTTCGTCCTCGTCGTCATCTTCTTCGTCGAGGTCTTCGTCTTCGTCCTCGTCGTCATCTTCCTCGTCGAGGTCTTCGTCTTCGTCCTCGTCGTCATCTTCCTCGTCGAGGTCTTCATCTTCGTCCTCGTCGTCATCTTCGTCGTCGAGGTCTTCGTCTTCCTCGTCCTCGTCGTCATCTTCGTCATCGAGGTCGTCTTCGTCGTCGTCGATGTCTTCATCCTCATCGTCGTCTTCGTCGTCTTCCTCAGACTCTTCGTATTCCTCTTCTTCCTCCTCGTACTCTTCCCATTCCTCCGTCTCTTCTTCGATTTCCGTCTCATCGATCTCATCCCAATCGATGTCGCTGTCATCGACGAGCTCGAAGGCCACATACTCCGTGGATTCCATGTAGACCGTGTACTCTTCTTCCGTCACGATTACATAGCCCATGTAGTACGCATAAGCGGGAACGCTGAGGCCGGAGCGGGAAGCCGCTGCCGACAGCATCTTCGCCGTGCACTTCTGGCCTTTGCCGCGGCCGTCCTTCTTGACTTTCTGCTGCGGCTTCGTCGGCTTCTTGGCCTTCTTGCCCTTCTTGTGCTTCTTGCCCTTCTTGTCGTGGCTCGTGACATGCGTCGTCTGCGAGGAAGCGGCTTCCACGACGCTTCCCTGCAGAAGTCCCATGTCATTCGTCGTCCCGACCGGCGCGATGCCGAACGCGACGCTGAGGCCGAACGAGCACGCGACGAGCAGTGCAAGGCGTTTGTTCTTTTTCTGGTTGTTCATCGTGAATTTCATGGCAATCCACATCTCCTTAGATCTTCCGCCATCCGGCGGCCACAGATTTCCTTCTCTGCGAAAAATATAGCAGATTCCGCATTCCTGCGGTCAGAACGTGGCACGAAATGCAGTTTTTTGGCACGAAATGCAAAAAACAATTTTGGGTTGAGAAAATAATACGAAACAATACTTGTAATTTCGCCTCCCCCTCTGGGGGAGGTGCCGAGCGAATGCGAGGCGGATAAGCAGACGCACGGCGCTTTAGCGCCGATGCGGTCGCTTATGCAGCTTGCTGCGGAGGGTAGCGCAGTAACGAGATTCAAAATCCTTTTGTTAGAATCGAGAATCTCATACGCCGTTACCCTCTCCGACCCCTGCGGGGCCACCTCCCCCAGAGGGGGAGGCGTAGTTACCTTATCCCTTATTCCTCATCGTCATAATCTCCGCCGTCGTCGCCGCCATCGTCGTAGTCGTCGCCACCGTCGTCGTAGTCTTCCTCGCCGCCGTCGTCTTCTTCGTAGTCTTCTTCCTCTTCTTCCTCGTAATCCTCCTCTTCTTCGTCCTCTACATCTTCATCGTCTTCATCATCGTAGTCTTCGTCATCATCTTCGTCATCTTCGTCATCTTCATCATCATCGTCATCATCGTAATCATCGTCGTCATCGTCATCGTCATCGTCGTCATCGTCGTCGTCATCATCATCGTCGTCATCGTCATCGTCGTCATCGTCATCGTCATCATCGTCATCATCATCATCGTCATCATCGTCGTAGTCGTCTTCGTCGATGTCGTCCCAGTCGATGTCGTCGTCGTCTTCGAGCTCGAACTCTTCGTAGTCGTCGGAGTCCATGTAGTCCTCGTATTCATCGTCTGTGAGGAGCTCATAGCCCATGATAGAGGCGTACGTCGAGGCGCTGACGCCGGCGGCGCGGGCTGCTTTGCTGATCATGGATTTCGTGCATTTCTGCCCGCCGCCTTTGCCGCCGCGGCCGCCGCCGGATTTCCGGGAGGATTTGCTGTCGCGGCCGAGGTTGCGGCGGAGCTTGTCTGCGAGGCTGCCGGCCTTGTTTTTCTTCGAGCCGTGGCTGCGGCTGTCGTCGCCACCATCGTATTTCACCGCGATGATCTCGTCATCCTCGCCTTCGAGCTCGAAATCACTGAGATCGTCGATGCCCGAGTAAATGATATAGACCTTGTTGCCGTCCTCGTCCGTACCTTTGATGATCTCCGGCTCTTCGTCGTCGGAGAAGAGCTCGTCGAGGTCCGGCTTCTCGTCGAACGCGATGACGATATGCCCCTCGTCCTCGCCGTCGAGCTCGAACCAGCCGTACTCATCGAGATCGAGATTCGGATAGTCCAGGCGGATCTTGCCGCGGTTGCCCTGCTTATCTGTGAAACGGATTTTGTATTCGTGCGTAGCCATGGTGTTTGTCATCCTTTCAATGTATAAAAGTGGTGAACCCTCTAATCTCATGCCTCCCCCTCTGGGGGAGGTGGCCCCGAAGGGGTCGGAGAGGGTGACGTAGTAACAAATTCTATATCCCTATCGATAGGAATGAGAATGTAGTTACGTCGCTACCCTCCGCAGCAAGCTGCATAAGCGACCGCATCGGCGCTAAAGCGCCGTGCGTCTGCTTATCCGCCTCGCATTCGCTCGGCACCTCCCCCCAAGGGGGGAGGCGTGTATACCTTTACTCGTAAACTGTTGTTGTAATCTCCCCGTTCTTCAATTCATACGACGCGAGGTCGGACATGGCGTAGTCGCCGGTCGGGGTGATGAAGTCGAAGACGTAGCCGTACGTGCCGTCTTCGAGCAACTCGTCGGAGACGGTGGGGCTCTCGCCAATCGTGAACGTCTCGGCGTCGACGAGCGCAACGTCTTCGCCGCCGCCATTGATGGACGCGCCGTAGAACTGCGTCGTGATCTGGTCGCCGGCTTTGAGCTTCACGAGGTTGCGGTCGGCCGCGCCTTTTTCATTGAGGCCGGCGCGCGCGCCGAGGATCTTGTACGCCTGCGCCTGGATGTCAAAGGCAACGAACAAGTTCATCTGCTCGCCATTGAGCTTCATCGGGATGGCGTACGTGATGTGGTTGTCCGTCTCGTTCGTCACGTCGATGTAGACCGGATGCTTGTCGAGCATGACCCACGTGCCGTCGAAATTGTCCTTGCACATGCCGCTGTCCCAATCCATGTCGACGTTCGCGTCGTTGCCGAGCATGAGGAGCGCGTCCTTGCCCTCGTCATACCAGATGAGGTCGCAGCGGATCGTCGCGAGGTTTTCCATCTGCTGCTCGTTGAGCTTGCAGAAGACCGTGCCATTTTCATCGGCGTCGAGCGCGAGGTCTTCCATGCTGCTGACATCGAACATCGCGGAGCGCGTCTGTCCCTTCGGCGCCTTGCCCGTCGCGAGGTAACGATAAAGTTTCTTGTAGCTGTCGCTGGCCGCGCGCACATCTTCAAACACCGGCTGCTGCTCGACCTGGTACGGATAGTAGCACGACAGGCCGTGCGACTCCGTCTTCAGGTCGCCGCTCACCTTGTAAACGACGGCCGCGTCGAGCGCCGCCACGACATCCTTCGACGTCTTCGGCAGCAGCTTTTCCGTCCGCTGCGCGAAGTCACCGAGGTCGATCATGTTCGTGAAGCCCGTGTCGCGCGTGTTGCCACCGAAATTCTCGGACTTCTTCGCCTGGCGGCCATAGCGCGAGAAGAATTTCTTCGGATCGGCCTGCGCGACCTTCATCGCTTCGTCGCCCATCTTTTCATAGGCCGCGCGCAACTGCGGCAGCTTCGAGAGATCCGTGACGGAGAGCGTCGCTTCGTCCTCCGTGCCGACGTCCTCGCAGCCTTCCATATACGCGTTGCAGATGACTTTCGCGAGCACGAGCGGATCGCTGCCGACGCCCTTGTGGAAGCCGTCGACGATGCCCGTGTAGTACCAGCCGTTGCCCGGCTCGAGCTCCTGCGAGGCCACGAGATAGCGGCCATAGCCTTCGAACGTGTTCGCCACGCCATACGTCGCCATGAGGCAGCAGTCGAAGCCGACGATGTCAAAGGGCGGCTTCTCCAAGTTTTTGTCGTACGTGCTCGCGAGCGCGTCCTGCATCTGGTTCAGCGACATCATGTTGCCGGAGCGCTCATCGTAGCAAGCGCCGCCGACCGTGCCGCCGCCGTGATCCCAGACGATGAGAATGCGGTGGTCGGCCGCGTAGTTGTCATTCGCATAATGCAGGAAATCGGCGAACGTGTCCGTCGCCGCCATGTCGGCATCGGCCTTGTGCGCGACTTTGCGCAGGCCGTCCTTGTCGTAGACGAAGCGGTCGATCTCCTTGCGCTTGATGTCTTTCGTGTGCCATTTCTTCGCGCCGCCCGTCTGGATGACGAACGTCACGCCCTCGGGCGGAGGATTCTTCGTGAGCTCCGCGAGGTCGGAAGACGCCGCGCCATTCTCGGACTCGAGGTCCGTGCCGCAGACGTACATCTCGACGACCCACGTGCCCGTCGTCTTCTCGCCGAGGCCTTCGATCTTCGCGTGGCTCGCCTCCGAAGACTCGTCGTCGCTGCAGCCGGTGAAGGCAAACAGCATCAGCAGGATGCAGAGCACGGCCGCCAGGGCTCTCCACAGCCCGGCGCGCCGCCGCATGGAACCATCTTCTTTCATACCATTCATCTCCTTCGTTGTCTCTCTTGTGTGAAAATTTTCTCTGCGTCTATCATACCGCAAACAAACGCGAAGAAGTACCCCCCGAACTTGCGCCGAAATTGGGGCTTGACAAATTTAAAACAGGCGTTCAAAATTTTCAAAAGAGAAGGCTGTTGCAGTTCCTGAAACGGTCTCATAAGATTGCCGACCGTAACTCTTACAGCAGGCTCTCCCTCTGGGAGAGCTGGCGCGCGCAGCGCGACTGAGAGGGTACAAGGGTGCGATTTTGCCCGAATACAAAAAATCCTCCAAAGCATCTCGTTTTAAGTCCAACCAGCTCGATGCTTTGAAAGTTGCTTATTTTTTGCTCGGCTATCGCACCCTAGTACCCTTTCCACCGCTTCGCGGTCCCCCTTTCCCAGAGGGAAAGGCTGCTGTATCCGTTACGCTCGGCAACAGGTGCATATGGAATTGGTCTAGCAACGAACTTCCATATAATTCCATATAAATCGAAAGGAGGCACGCACGATGGACACCGAACTCCTCATCTATCTCTGCGACGACGAGAAAGCGTCCATCCGCGCCCTCACGTCGCTGCTCGCGAATGAGCACCGCGTCCGCGTGGAAGCGTTCGACGCGGGGACGAAGCTCTTGGCCGCGATTGGGAAGCAGATGCCGGACCTCGTGATCCTCGACATTTTTATGAAAGGACTCGACGGCATCGCCGTGCTGCGCGAGATCCGCGCGGCGGCCGGGGATCTTCCGGTCGCGCTCTGCAGCACGAGCACGGAATTTGCCATGGACGGCTACCGCCTGCGCGCCGCGCGCTATCTCGAAAAGCCCGTGAGCCAGGAAGACATCCACGAGCTCGTCACGTACGCCCGCAGCGCCCAGCGCACGCGGCCCGTGTTCCGCCTCGGCAAGGACGAGACCGTACCGCTCGCGGATATCCTTTATCTCGAGCAACAAGATCACAGCATCGCGCTGCATCTCGTGAATGGCGAGACGAAATATGCGTATGGCCGCCTCGACCGCCTTGAGCCGCTCGGCCCCGCATTCGTCCGCAGCCACAAGAGCTACCTCGTGAACCTCGACCACGTGCTCGCCATCGACGACGAGCTCTCCGTCTTCCGCATGAGGGGCGGCGGCACGGCCTACATCCGCAAGGGCGCGATCCCCGCGATGCGGCGGCGCTACGACGACCGGCTCATCGAGCGCGTGAGGTTATCCTGATGAAAGAACCCCTCCAACACGTCCTCGATAGCCTCAAAGCGTCGCGCTGGTCGCCCGGCCACGCCATCACGGCTGTCGTCGTCATCCTGCTCGCCATCGCGTTCTTCCTCACGCTGCCATACCGCCTGCGCTCGCTGGCCGGCGGCGCGATGACCGTGCGCCACGTCACGGAGGCGACGGCCGTCGTGAACGGCCGCCCGCAGACGATCACGCTGCCGCATACGTTCCGCGATTTGCCGCCGGGCACGCCGATCTCGCTGACGTTTTCCGTCGACACGCGCGCGTCGTTCTCCCTGCTCGTCAAGACGGTCTACGCGCCGACGGAAGTCGCGTTCAACGGCGAGACGATCAGCGCCTACGGCACGAAGGGCACGTACCCGTCGTTCCTCGACGATCCGCCGACGACCGTGCGCATCTTCAATTTCCGTCCGGACGCGAATGGCATGCGCACCGGCACGATCACCGTCACGTACGAGTTCCCGCACGACCGTGCCAAGCTCCCGGTCGCGCCGTTCGCCATCAGCAACACGGCCGGCCTGTTCCGCTACGAGTTCGGCGGGCTCATGTTCTCGTTTTTCATCGAGATCTTCCTCGTGCTCATGGGGCTCGCGCTCGTCCTGTTGTCGTTTTCCATTTACGACATCGAAAAAAGCCGGGCCATGCTGCTCTTCCTCGGCCTGTTCTTCCTCGCCGTCGGCGTCTGGAACATCGGCGAAAATGATTTTTCCGTCTTCGCCCTGCAAAATCCTGCGCTGCTGTACATGATGGCGTTCACGGGGCTGTTCTTCGTCATCGCGCCGCTCTACGGCTTCGCGCTGAACGCCGTGACGTTCCGCTGGCAGCGGCTGCTGACGGCCGTCTTTTACCTCGAGGTGCTGCTGCCGACGGCAGCGCTCGTGCTCCAGCTCGCGGGCCTCGTCATGATGATGCAGAGCCTGTTCCTCTTCCACGTGCTCCATCCTGCCGCGCTCGTGCTGCTCGTCGTCGCGCTCGTCTACGAGGCCGTCCACGAGAAAAATGTGCGCGCGCGCTGGGTCCTCGTCCCCGTCGCAGCACTGCTCGCGTCCGCGCTGCTCGAGATCTTGAACTACTATGTGCTCCACCGCTTCGAGTTCGCGATGCTGTTCCTCGGCGGCGCGTACGTCTTCTTGCTGCTGATGCTCGGCCTCACGGGCGTGATCCTCCGCAAGGACGCGCGCCTGAAGCAGGACTACGAGCGCCAGGCGCACGAGCGCGAGCTCCTCGAGCTCCGCCTCGCCGCGGAAAAAGAGCGCCACGACATGATGCTCGCGGAGGAGCGCCGCCTCTCGGCCATCCGCCACGACCTGAAGCACCATGTCTCTCTCTTCTCTGAACTCGCCCGCCAGGGGAACATCGAACGCATGAAAGCGTATCTCGCGGGCCTGACAAAAACGATCGCATCGAAACGTCCCGCGCGCTACGCCGAAAACCTCGCCGTGAACGCGATTGCCGCGCACTATGCCGCGCTCGCCGAAGCGCAGGGCATCACCGTGACGATCGACCTCGTCGTCCCCGAGCACGCCGGCCGCCTCACGGACGCCGAGCTCACGTCCGTCTTCGGCAACCTGCTCGAAAACGCCATCGAATCCTGCGCCCGCAGTGCGAGCCAAACAAACCCGCGCCCCGCCCCGTCGCCCCACGAAGCGCGCCGCCCGTTCCTCGAGCTCAAAGCGCGCGTCCTCGATGGCCGCCTCGTCATCGTCCTCGACAACACGTGCGCCGCGCCGCCCGCCAAGGACGGCGGCCGCTTCCTCTCCGCGAAGCGCGGCAGCCGCGCCCCGGGCCTCGGCCTCTCGTCCATCGCCGCCATCGCCGCCGCCCACAGCGGCCGCGCCACGTTCGACTGCGACGAGCGCGCGTTCCACTCGTCTGTCATTTTGGAACTTTGAGAGGTTGGTGCAGTCACTAGACCCATTCCATAACGATCTGTTGCTGAGCGTTGCGATTACAGCAGCCTCTCCCTCTGGGAAAAGCAGACGCAAGGCGCTTCAGCGCCTATGCGGTCGCTTTATCCTTTAGGTGGAGGTGCCGAGCGTCAGCGAGGCGGAGCGGGTACAAGGGTGCGATTTGTCCCAAATACAAAGAAGCCTTCGAAGCACTACGTTTTAACACAAACGACTCAATGCTTTGAAAGGCTTCTTCTTTTTGTTTGGCTACCGCACCCTAGTACCCTCTCCACCGCTTCGCGGTCCCCCTCTCCCATGGGGAGAGGCTGCTGTATTCGTTACATTCAGCAACAGATACATACGATGATGGTTGAACAACTGCAACAGCCATTTCCCATGGCAACATCGTTCTATTTTTGGTACTTGTAAAAAAGTTCTCCAATATCAGAGACAACTGTCCGTTTCTGTGCTACAATAAGAACCGTCATTATCTTATGCATGACGAATGTCCGTGAAATGCGGACACGCGTCAAGGAGGACTTGTTTTATGGAATCACTCATCCCCGCACTCAATGCGATCGACTCCTTCATGTGGGGGCCGCCGCTCATCACGCTCCTCGTGGGCACGGGCATCTACCTGACCGTGCGCCTTGGGCTCATCCAGGTGTTCAAGTTGCCGACGGCGCTGCGCCTGATTTTTTCCGCGAAGAACCAAGGCAAGGGCGACGTCTCGTCGTTCAAGGCGCTCTGCGTCGCGCTCGCCGCGACGGTCGGCACGGGCAACATCGTCGGCGTCGCGACGGCCGTGAAGGTCGGCGGCCCGGGCGCGATCTTCTGGATGTGGGTCGCCGCGTTCTTCGGCATGGCGACGAAATATTCCGAAGGTCTCCTCGCCGTGAAGTATCGCTCCGTCGATGAAAAAGGCGAGATCGCCGGCGGCCCGATGTTTTACATCCGAAACGGCATGGGCGAAAAGTGGAAGCCGCTCGCGACGTTCTTCGCGCTCGCCTGCATCGGCGTCGCGTATTTCGGCATCGGCACGTTCCCGCAGGTGAACGCCATCGTCGACAGCATGGAGATTTCCTTCGGCTTCCCGAAGCTCGCGACGGACGCGATCCTGACGTTCTTCATCGCCGCCATCACGATCGGCGGCCTGCAGAGCATCGCGAAAGTCGCATCGAAGATCATCCCGTTCATGGCGTTCCTCTACATCGCCGTCTCCATCGGCCTCATCGTCGCGGACTACAGCCGCGTCCCGGACGCCATCGCCATGATCATCTCGGACGCTTTCACTGGCACGGCCGCCGTCGGCGGCTTCGCCGGCTCGACGATCATGATGGCCATGCAGAACGGCATCGCGCGCGGCGTGTTCTCGAATGAGTCCGGCCTCGGCTCCGCGCCGATCGCCGCCGCCGCCGCGAAGACGAAATGGCCGGCCGAGCAGGGCCTCATCTCGATGACGGGCACGTTCATCGACACGATCATCATCTGCACGATGACGGGCATCGCGCTCGTGCTCACGGGCGTCTGGCAGGGCGACGCGGCCGGCGCGGCCATGACGAGCGCGGCCTTCGCCTCGACGTACGGCACGGTCGGCAGCGCGCTGCTCACGATCTCGCTCGTGCTCTTCGCCTTCACGACGATCCTCGGCTGGAACTACTATGGCGAGCGCGCGTGCATCTATCTCTTCGGCACGAAAGGCGTGCTGCCGTACCGCCTGATCTTCATCGTCCTCATCGCCTCGGGCGCGTTCCTGAAGCTCGAAGCGATCTGGATCCTCGCCGACATCGTGAACGGCCTCATGGCCATCCCGAACCTCATCGCCCTCCTCGCCCTCTCCGGCGTCATCGTCGCCGAGACGAAGGCGTATATGGAGTGGAGGAAAAAGCAGGGCGAATAATAAAAAGGCTATTGCATTACACATTCTAAGCCTCCCCCCTTGGGGGCAATGTCATTAAGTTAAGAGACAGCCCTCCTCCTTGGAGGAGGGACAGGGCCGGCAGGCCCAGGGAGGATAAGCAGGCTCTTAGCGCTTTAGC
>OMWS01000071.1 GCA_900314825.1 uncultured Veillonellaceae bacterium
CCAGTTAGTCCGTAAAAGCAGAAAGAGCATGCAGGAGAAATCCACAGCACCAGCACTGAAAAATTGCCCGCAGAAGCGCGGCGTTTGCACGCGTGTCTATACGACGACGCCGAAGAAGCCGAATTCCGCTCTGCGCAAGGTCGCTCGTGTTCGTCTGACGAACAGCATCGAGGTGACTGCATACATTCCTGGCATTGGTCATAATCTCCAGGAGCATAGTGTTGTTCTCATCCGCGGCGGTCGTGTCAAGGACCTCCCGGGCGTTCGCTACCACATCATCCGTGGTTCGCTCGATACGGCAGGCGTCCAGGATCGCGGCCAGGCCCGCTCCAAGTACGGCGCCAAGAAAGCGAAAGCAAAGAAAAAATAACACAGCTCGCATGAGACTATGAAAAGGAGGTTCTACCAATGCCAAGAAAAGGTTCCGTCCCAAAGCGTGACGTACTGCCGGATCCGGTGTACCACAACAAGACGGTGACGAAATTCATCAACAAAGTGATGCTCTCCGGCAAGAAGAGCGTCGCGGAGCGCGTCGTTTATGATGCGTTCGAGACGATCCGCGCCAAGACGGGCAAGGATCCGCTGGAAGTCTTTGAGACGGCTCTCAAGAATGTCATGCCGGTCCTCGAAGTCCGCGCCCGCCGCGTCGGTGGTGCGAACTACCAGGTCCCGGTCGAAGTTCGTCCGGACCGTCGCATGACGCTCGGCATCCGCTGGATCGTCAACTACGCGCGTCTGCGCGGCGAGAAAACCATGGAAGAGCGCCTCTCCGGCGAGCTCATGGACGCTGCCAACAGTACGGGCGCAGCTTTCAAGAAGAAAGAAGATACCCACAAAATGGCAGAGGCCAACAAGGCATTTGCACATTATCGCTGGTAATCTTCCTGCTATATAAGGAGCGATATCAGAAGTGCCAAGAGAGTATTCCCTGGAAAAGACGCGTAATATCGGCATCATGGCGCACATCGATGCCGGTAAGACGACGACGACCGAGCGTATCCTCTTCTACACGGGTGTCAACCACAAGATCGGCGAAGTCCATGATGGCGCTGCCACGATGGACTGGATGGTTCAGGAGCAGGAGCGCGGCATCACGATCACGTCGGCTGCTACGACCTGCCATTGGAAAGACCACCGTATCAACATCATCGATACGCCGGGCCATGTGGATTTCACGGTGGAAGTTGAGCGCTCCCTGCGCGTCCTCGATGGCGCTGTCGCGGTCCTGACCGCGCGCGGCGGCGTCGAGCCCCAGACCGAGACGGTCTGGCGCCAGGCTGAAAAATACAATGTTCCGCGCATGGCGTATGTCAACAAGATGGACATCACCGGCGCAGATTTCTACAATGTCATCAAGATGATGAAGGAGCGCCTGCAGGCGAACGCCGTTGCCATCCAGCTCCCGATTGGTGCCGAAGATGATTTCAAAGGCATCGTCGATCTCATCAAGATGGAAGCCATCGTCTATGAAGACGACCTCGGCAAAGTCGAGGATGAGGTTGCCATCCCCGATGACATGAAAGACCTCGCGGAAGAATACCGCGAGAAGCTCCTCGAAGCGTGCTCCGAGGAAGACGATGACTTCATGGAGAAATACCTCGGCGGCGAAGACATCACCGAAGAGGATATCAAGAAGGTCATCCGCAAAGCGACGGTCACGTGCAAGATGGTTCCGGTCACGTGCGGCACGTCGTACCGCAACAAGGGCGTCCAGCCGCTCCTCGACGCGATTGTCGACTTCATGCCGGCTCCGACGGATATCCCGCCGATCAAAGGCACGGATCCGGAGACGGGCGAAGAAGACCATCGTCCTTCGAGCGATGACGAGCCGTTCGCAGCACTTGCATTCAAGATCATGACGGATCCGTTCGTCGGCAAGCTCGCGTTCTTCCGCGTTTACTCCGGCACGCTCGATGCTGGTTCTTACGTCTACAATTCGACGAAGAACAAGAAAGAGCGCATCGGCCGTATCCTGCAGATGCATGCGAACCACCGCAAGGAGATCGAAAAGGTCTACAGCGGCGACATCGCTGCTGCCGTCGGCCTCAAGGACACGACGACGGGCGACACGCTCTGCGATGAAGAGCATCCGATCATCCTCGAGTCCATGGAATTCCCGGATCCTGTCATCTCCGTCGCCGTCGAACCGGCCACGAAGAACGACCAGCAGAAGATGGGCGTTGCCCTCCAGAAGCTGGCAGAAGAAGATCCGACGTTCCGCGTCCGCACGGACGAGGAAACGGGCCAGACGATCATCTCCGGCATGGGCGAGCTCCATCTGCAGATCATCGTCGACCGCATGCTCCGCGAGTTCCACGTCGACTGCAAAGTCGGCGAGCCGCAGGTCGCATATCGCGAGACGATCCGCAAGGTCGTCGAGAAGGCCGAAGGCAAGTTCGTCCGCCAGTCCGGCGGTCACGGCCAGTACGGCCACTGCGTCTTGAAGCTCGAGCCGCAGGAAGCCGGCGCAGGCTTCACGTTCGAGAACGCGGTCGTCGGCGGTGCGATTCCGAAAGAATTCATCAAACCGATCGAAGACGGTATCCGTCAGGCCATGGAATCCGGCGTTGTCGCCGGCTACCCGATGGTCGACATCAAAGCGACGGTCTACGATGGTTCCTTCCACGAAGTCGACTCCTCCGAGGCGGCCTTCAAAGTGGCAGGTTCCATGGCCTTCAAGAAAGGCGCAGAACAGGCAAATCCGGTTCTTCTCGAGCCGTATGTCAAAGTCGAAGTCACGGTCCCGGAAGAGTACATGGGCGACGTCATCGGCGACCTGAACTCCCGCCGCGGCCGCATCGACGGCATGGAAGCACGCAATGGCGCACAGGTCATCAACGGCTTCGTGCCGCTCTCCGAGATGTTCGGTTACTCGACGGATCTGCGTTCCAAGACCCAGGGCCGAGGGAACTACAGCATGGAAGTTGCTTACTATGATGAAGTTCCTAAGAATATTGCCGATCAGATTATTGCCAAGAACAAAGGCGAATAAGGGAGGAAACCACTACAATGGCAAAAGAAAAGTTTGAGAGAACGAAACCGCATGTCAACATCGGTACGATTGGTCACGTCGACCACGGCAAGACGACGCTGACGGCGGCCATCACGAAAGTTCTTTCCCAGACGGAAGGCTGCAAGGCTGCTTTCGAAGACTATGCCGACATCGACAAGGCTCCGGAAGAGCGCGAGCGCGGCATCACGATCAACACGGCTCATGTCGAGTATGAGACGACGAAGCGTCATTACGCTCACGTTGACTGCCCGGGCCATGCGGACTATGTCAAGAACATGATCACCGGCGCTGCGCAGATGGATGGCGCGATCCTCGTCGTCTCCGCTGCTGACGGCCCGATGCCGCAGACGCGCGAGCACATCCTGCTCGCTCGCCAGGTTGGCGTGCCGGCCATCGTCGTCTTCCTGAACAAAGTCGACCAGGTCGATGATCCCGAGCTCCTCGAGCTCGTCGAGATGGAAGTTCGCGAGCTTCTCTCCAGCTATGACTTCCCGGGCGATGACATCCCTGTCATCGCTGGCTCCGCGCTCAAAGCCCTCGAAGGCGATGCTGAGCAGCAGAAGAAGATCCTCGAGCTCATGGACGCTGTCGATGAGTACATCCCGACGCCGGTTCGTGACACGGACAAGCCGTTCCTCATGCCGGTCGAAGATGTCTTCACGATCACGGGCCGCGGCACGGTCGCTACGGGCCGTGTCGAGCGTGGCGAGCTGAAGATGAACGATACGGTCGAGATCGTCGGTCTCCAGGACGAGCCGAAGCAGACGGTTGTCACGGGCATCGAGATGTTCCGCAAGATGCTCGATACGGCTGTCGCTGGTGATAACATCGGCGCACTGCTCCGCGGCATCGATCGCAAAGAGATCGAGCGCGGCCAGGTCCTCGCGAAGCCGGGCACGATTCATCCGCATACGACGTTCAAAGCTCAGGTCTACGTCCTCACGAAGGAAGAGGGCGGCCGTCATACGCCGTTCTTCTCCAACTATCGCCCGCAGTTCTACTTCCGCACGACGGATGTCACGGGCGTCATCAAACTGCCGGAAGGCACGGAGATGGTCATGCCGGGCGATAACGTCGAGATGGACGTCGAGCTCATCACGCCGATCGCTATCGAGAAAGGCCTCCGCTTCGCTATCCGCGAAGGCGGCCACACGGTCGGTGCCGGCCGCGTGACGGAGATCGAAGGCTAATCTCCTGAACAGAAAAGATATTCCTTGATGATAGGAGCGGCGCTCGCGTCGCTCTTATTTCAAGGGTATTTTTATGGTAAAACCCCCAATGCGATGACGCGGCAGATGGCTCGGCCGGGACCGAGGGAACTGCTGCGGAGAAATGTTCGAGCCTGGAGCTTGGACGAAGGAGGAAAACACATTGTCGAAGAACCAGAAAATCAGAATCCGTTTGAAGGCTTATGATCACAAAGCCCTCGACCAGAGTGCCGTGAAGATTGTCGACACGGCGAAGAAGACGGGCGCCATGGTGTCCGGTCCGATTCCTCTCCCGACGGAAAAGAACATCTACACGATCCTGCGTTCCCCGCATGTCAACAAAGACAGCCGTGAACAGTTCGAGATGCGCACGCACAAGCGCCTCATCGACATCCTGCAGCCGACGAAAAAGACGGTGGATGCCCTGACGCGCCTCGACCTGCCGGCAGGCGTGGACATCGAGATCAAGCTCTGATTCCGAGGAGGTGGAATTTATGTCGAAAGCAATTTTGGGTAGAAAACTTGGTATGACCCAGATCTTCACCGAGGAAGGCAAAGTCGTCCCCGTCACGGTCGTCGAGTCCGGCAACAACGTCGTGCTCATGAACAAGACGGTCGAGAGCGACGGCTACAACGCCGTGCAGCTCGGCTTCGGTGACGTCAAGGAAAAGAATGTCAGCAAACCGCTCAAGGGCCATTTCGCAAAAGCGGGCGTCTCGCCTGTGAAATTCATCCGTGAAATGCGTCTTGCGGATCCTTCGGAATACAAAGTCGGTGACAATATCGGCGTTGATATATTTGCTGCTGGAGAATTGGTGGATGTGACGGGCACGTCGAAGGGCAAAGGCTTTGCCGGCGGCATCAAGCGCCACAACTTCGCGCGCGGTCCCATGGGCCACGGCTCGAAATCGCATCGTGAGCCGGGCTCGACGGGCGCCATGATCTCCGGTCCTGGCGGACGCGTCCTCAAGGGCAAGAAACTGCCGGGCCGCATGGGCGGCGAGCGCGTCACGGTGCAGCACCTCACGGTCGTCCGTGTCGACGCTGACCGCAACCTCATCCTCATCAAGGGCGCCATCCCGGGCCCGAAGAAGAGCTTCGTCGTGATCAAAGACACGGTCAAACCGGTCAAGGCGAAGAAAAACTAATCTGGAAGGAGGAACATCACCAATATGGCTACAGTAGCAGTTTTTGATATCGCAAACAACAAAGTTGGCGATATCGACCTCAACGAAAACATCTTCGGCGTAGAGATGAACGCCGGCCTCCTGCACCAGGCGGTCCTCATGCAGCTCGCAGCGCAGCGCCTCGGCACGCATGCCACGAAGACGCGCGGCTTCGTCCGCGGCGGCGGCCGCAAGCCCTGGAAGCAGAAGGGCACGGGCCGTGCCCGCTCCGGCTCGACGCGCTCCCCGCTGTGGGTCGGCGGCGGCACGGCCTTCGGACCGCATCCGCGCAAATATGCGTTCTCGATGCCGCGCAAGCAGCGTCGCCTCGCGATTAAGTGCGCGCTCTCGGACAAAGTCAAGAGCGGCGACTTCATCGTCCTCGACAGCCTCTCCTTCGATGCTCCGAAGACGAAGCAGGTCGTGAAGCTCCTCAGTGACTTCGATGCGCCGAAGAAGAACCTCTTCATCACGGCGGACGAAGCGGAAAACGTGGAGAAATCCGCGCGTAACATTCAGGGTGTGAAAGCCATCAACACGAATGGACTCAACGTGTTCGATATCCTCAATTCGGACAAGCTGTTCATCACGAAGGATGCCATCACCCGCATCGAGGAGGTATTCGCATAATGGAAGCACGTGATATCCTGATTCGTCCGCTCATCACCGAGCGCACGACGCAGCTCATGGCCGAAGGCAAATACGTCTTCGTCGTCGCGAAGTCTGCGAACAAGATCGAGATCGCAAAAGCTGTGTCTGACGTGTTCGGCGTCAAAGTCGTCAAAGTCAACACGGTCAACGTCCTCGGCAAAACGAAACGCATGGGCCGCACGTCCGGCAAGCGCCCTGACTATAAGAAAGCCATCGTGAAGCTCGCTCCGGAAGAGAGCATCGAGTTCTTCAAGGCTTGATCAAAAGAGAAGGAGGGTAATCACTCGTGGCAATCAAGAGTTTCAAACCGTACTCTGCAGGCCGTCGCTTCATGACGGTTGCCTCGTTCGACGAGATCACTGCAGACAAACCTGAAAAGTCCCTGACGGAGCGCCTCATGAAAAAAGGCGGCCGCAACCAGCAGGGCCGCCTGACGGTCCGCCATCAGGGCGGCGGTCACAAGCGCCTCTACCGCGTGATCGACTTCAAGCGCAACAAGGACGGCATCCCCGCGACCGTCGCGACGATCGAATACGATCCGAACCGCACGGCGCGCATCGCGCTCCTGAACTACGCCGATGGCGAGAAGCGCTATATCCTCGCTCCGAACGACCTGAAGGTCGGCGACAAAGTCGAGTCCGGCGAGCAGGCCGATATCAAGGTCGGCAATGCGCTTCCGCTCAAGAACATCCCCGTCGGCACGATGGTGCACAACGTCGAGCTTAAGATCGGCAAAGGCGCGCAGCTTGCACGCAGCGCCGGTGCTTCCGCACAGCTCATGGCAAAAGAAGGCAGCTACGCGCTCCTGCGTCTCCCGTCCGGCGAGCTCCGCAAAGTGCATATCAACTGCCGCGCAACGATCGGCGAAGTCGGCAACCTCGAGCATGAAAACATCACGCTCGGCAAGGCTGGCCGCAGCCGCTGGCTTGGCATCCGCCCGGAGAACCGCGGCGTCGCCATGAACCCGAACGACCATCCGCATGGCGGCGGCGAAGGCCGCTCCCCTGTCGGTCGCAAGCATCCGGTCACGAAATGGGGCAAATGCGCCATGGGCGCCAAGACGCGCCGCAAGAAAGCTTCGGACAAGCTCATCGTCCGCGGCCGTACGAAATAATTTTTATGAGAGTCATCGACAGGCAGCAGGATCGGAATGTGCTGCCTGACGGAAGGAGGAACAACACTTGTCAAGATCGATCAAGAAGGGCCCTTTCGTTGAAGAGAGCCTCATGAAAAAGATCACGGCACTCAACGAAGTCAAGACATGGTCCCGCAGCTCCACGATTTTCCCGGAGTTCGTCGGCCACACGATCGCTGTCCATGACGGCCGCAAGCACGTCCCCGTCTACATCACGGAAGACATGGTCGGCCACAAGCTCGGCGAATTCGCACCGACGCGCACGTTCAAAGGCCACGGCGGCGAAGAGCGCAAGACGGCGCTCAAGTAATTTTGCGAAAGGAGAATCTTTGTGGAAACAAAAGCAGTCGCTAAGTACATTCGCATTGCTCCGCGCAAAGTTCGCATTGTCCTGGATCTCATCCGCGGCAAGAACGTGGCAGAAGCATTTGCAATCCTGAAGTTCACGCCGAAAGCCGGCGCGGACGTCGTTGAAAAAGTCCTGCGTTCCGCGGTTGCGAACGCTGAAAATAACTTCGATATGGACGCTTCGAAGCTCTTCGTCAAGACGGCATACGCCGATCAGGGCCCGACGCTCAAGCGCATCCATCCGCGTTCCCGCGGACAGGCGTTCAAGATTCTGAAGCGCACGTCCCATGTCACGATCGTCGTCGACGAGCAGAACTGAGCAAGGAGGGAAACGGATTGGGTCAGAAAGTAAATCCGCATGGCATTCGCCTTGGCATCGTCAAGGACTGGGATGCGAAGTGGTACGCAGACAAAGATTTCGCAGACAATCTGCATGAAGATATCAAGATTCGTGATTACCTGAAAGGCAAGCTCCTCGCTGCCGGCGTCTCCCGCATCGAGACGGAGCGCAGCAAGAACCGCCTGAAGATCACGATCCACACGGCAAAGCCGGGCATGGTCATCGGCCGCGGCGGCTCGGGCATCGAAGAGCTCCGCGAGGGACTCAAAGGATACACGACGAAGCGTGTGGACATCAACATCCAGGAAATCAAGCAGCCGGATATGGATGCGACGCTCGTCGCAGAAAACATCGCCGGCCAGCTCGAGCGCCGCATCGCGTTCCGCCGCGCCATGAAGATGGCCGTCGGCCGCACGATGCGCCTCGGCGCGAAAGGCATCAAAGTCGCCCTCGCCGGCCGCCTCGGCGGCGCGGAAATCGCGCGCAAAGAAGCATATCGCGAAGGCAGCATCCCCCTGCACACGCTCCGCGCCGACATCGATTACGGCACGGCGGAAGCGCATACGACGTATGGCCGCATCGGCGTGAAGGTCTGGATCTTCAAGGGCGAAGTCCTGCCGGAGAAAAAACAGCAGAAAGCTGCTGTGGAAGGGAGCGAAGCGTAAATGTTACTTCCAAAGAGAGTCAAATACCGCAAGCAGTTCCGCGGCCGCATGAAGGGCAAAGCGCATCGCGGCAACACCGTGAGCCACGGCCAGTACGGCCTCGTCGCTCTCGAGCCGGCATGGATCACGAACCGCCAGATCGAGGCTGCTCGTATCGCCATGACGCGTTACATCAAGCGCGGCGGCCAGGTCTGGATCAAGATCTTCCCGGACAAGCCGGTCACGGCGAAACCTGCCGAGACGCGCATGGGCTCCGGCAAAGGCTCGCCCGAGTACTGGGTTTGCGTCGTCAAGCCGGGCCGCGTCCTCTTCGAGATGGACGGCGTCTCGAAGGAGATTGCACAGGAAGCTATGCGCCTCGCCGGCCACAAGCTCCCGATCAAGACGAAATTCGTAGAGAAGAATGCAGAGGGCGGTGAAGCAGATGAAGGCTAAGGAAATTCGCGAACTCAGCGCTGAGGAACTCAACCAGAAACTTGCTTCGCTCAAAGAGGAGCTTTTCAATCTCCGCTTCCAGCACGCCACGGGCCAGCTGGAGAACCCGATGCGTATCAAGGACGTGAAAAAGTCGATCGCCCGCATCAAGACGATCCAGCGCGAAGCAGCGCTCAAAGCGTAAGCACGAAACAAAAATCCATTGATATGCAGAAGGAATGCAGAAGGAAGGAGGCTCTCGAATGAGCGAAAGAAACGTACGCAAGACGAAAGTTGGCAAGGTTGTCAGCGACAAGATGGACAAGACGGTGGTCGTGGCTGTCGAGGAACTCGAGCAGCACAAGCTTTACAAGAAAGCCGTCAAGACCACGGTGAAATTCAAAGCGCACGACGAGAACAATGACGCGCACATCGGCGACAAGGTTTCCATCATGGAGACGCGCCCGCTGTCGAAAGACAAGCGCTGGAGAGTTGTCGAAGTGCTCGAACGCGCGAAATAATAGAAATACATCGCAAAGGAGGTTCATCCATCCATGATCCAACAGCAAACGATCCTGCAGGTCGGCGACAACACCGGCGCGAAAGAGATCATGTGCATCCGCGTGATGGGCGGCTCGTACCGCAAGTACGCGAACATCGGCGACGTCATCGTGGCCGCCGTGAAATCGGCTGCCCCGGGCGGCACGGTGAAGAAGGGCGACGTCGTCAAGGCAGTTGTCGTCCGCAGCGTGAAAGGCCTGCGCCGCGCAGACGGTTCGTATATCCGCTTCGATGAGAACGCAGCCGTCCTCATCAAGGACGACAAGACTCCGCGTGGAACGCGTATTTTTGGCCCGGTGGCGAGAGAGCTCCGCGATAAGGACTTCATGAAGATCGTCTCCCTGGCTCCTGAAGTTCTCTGATTAGGAGGTGCTATTTTGTCACTCGTGAAACTGAACGTGAAAAAAGGCGACGAGGTCGTCGTCCTGTCCGGCAAGGACAAGGGCAAGCAGGGCAAGGTCATCGCAGCCCAGCCGAAAAAAGGCAAAGTCATCGTCGAAGGCGTGAACAAAGTCAAGCGCCACACGAAACCGAACGTCAAGGCGCCGCAGGGCGGCATCCTCGTCAAAGAAGCTCCGCTCCACGCCTGCAAAGTCATGCTCGTCTGCCCGGCTTGCAAGAAGCCGACGCGCGTCGGCCACAAAGACGTCAATGGCAAGAACGTCCGCGTCTGCAAGAAGTGCGGCGAAGTCATCGACCAGACGAAATAAGAAATCATAAAAGAAAGGAGGAACATCCCCACTTATGGATAGATTACAGGAAAAATACCAGAAGGAAGTCGTGCCGGCACTGACGGAGAAATTCGGCTACAAGAACGTCATGCAGCTTCCGAAAATCGAGAAGGTCATCATCAACATGGGCGTCGGCGAGGCCGTCGGCAACCCGAAAGCCCTCGATTCCGCCGTCTCCGACCTCACGATCATCTCCGGCCAGAAGCCGCTCCTGACGCGAGCGAAGAAATCCCTCGCCGCTTGGAAGCTGCGCGAGGGCATGCCGATTGGCTGCAAAGTCACGCTGCGCGGCGTCCGCATGTACCAGTTCCTCGACAAGTTCATGAACGTCGCCCTCCCGCGCGTCCGTGACTTCCGCGGTGTCTCGGACAAAGCGTTCGACGGTCGCGGCAATTACGCCGTCGGCCTCAAAGAGCAGCTCATCTTCCCGGAGATCGAGTACGACAAGATCGACAAGATCCGCGGCATGAATATCGTCATCGTCACGACGGCAAAGACCGATGAAGAAGCTCGCGAGCTCCTGAAACTCATGGGTATGCCGTTCAAAGCATAACAGACAGGAGGGTACGAACTTTGGCAAAGAAGTCTATGGTTGAAAAGTGGAAGAAACCCGCAAAATTCTCCACGCGTGAATACAACCGTTGCAAGATCTGCGGCCGTCCGCATGGCTATATGCGCAAGTTCCAGATGTGCCGTATCTGCTTCCGTGAGCAGAGCTACAAAGGCGCCATTCCGGGCGTCACGAAGGCCAGCTGGTAAGTTTCTGAAGAATCAAAGGAGGATATCGGTTCCATGGCAATGACTGATCCTATTGCAGATATGCTGACGCGTTTGCGCAATGCAAACTCCGTCTTCCATGAAAAAGTTGAAATCCCCGCGTCGAAGATCAAGAACGCGATCGCGGCAGTCCTGAAGGACGAGGGTTTCATCAAAGATTACACCTTCGCAGAGGACGGCAAGCAGGGCGTCCTCACGGTCTCGCTGAAATACGGCCCGAACCGCGAGAAGGTCATTTCCGGCATCAAACGCATCTCGAAACCGGGTCTCCGGCAGTATGCGAAACACGATGAGCTCCCGCGCGTGCTCGGCGGCCTCGGCATCGCCATCATCTCGACGTCGAAAGGCATCATGAGCGACAAGCAGGCGCGCAAAGCCGGCCTCGGCGGCGAAGTCATCGCTTACGTTTGGTAACCCGAAAAGAAAGTCAGGAGGTGTACAGATGTCAAGAATTGGTAATGCACCGGTCGAGATTCCCGCTGGCGTCACGGTGACGCTCGGCGAGGAAAACCTCGTGACCGTCAAAGGCCCGAAAGGCGAACTTTCGCGCCACATCCATCCGGAAATGAAAGTCACCGTCGAAGGGAACGTCCTCAAAGTCGAGCGTCCTTCCGACGACAAGACGCATAGGTCGCTCCACGGCCTTTCCCGCTCGCTCATCCACAACATGGTGGTCGGCGTGACGGAAGGCTTCTCGAAGAACCTCGAGATCAACGGCGTCGGCTACCGCGCGCAGAAGCAGGGCAAGAACCTCAACCTCTCGCTCGGTTTCTCCCACCCGGTCATCGTCGAGCCGCCGAAGGGCATCGAGTTTGATGTCCCGTCTCCGAACGCGATCACGGTCAAAGGCATCGACAAAGAAGTCGTCGGCCAGATCGCAGCGGAGATCCGCGGCTTCCGTGAGCCGGAGCCGTACAAGGGCAAGGGCATCAAGTACGCTGGCGAGCACATCCGTCGCAAGGAAGGCAAAGCTGGCGCCAAGGGCAAAAAATAATCCTTAACTAAGGAAGGAGTGACCATAGTGCTTCTGAAAGCAGACAAGAACAAGGCCCGCCAGAAACGTCATCTGCGGGTCCGCAACCATATCGCAGGCACCGCCGAGCGCCCGCGCCTCAATGTCTATCGCAGCCTCGCAAACATCTATGCGCAGGTCATCGACGACGCGAAGGGCGTCACGCTCGTCTCTGCCAGCTCCCAGGACAAGGGATTCGAGAACTACGGCGGCAACATCGAGGCAGCGAAAGCTGTCGGTGCCGAGATCGCGAAACGTGCGCTCGAGAAGGGCATCACGGAAGTCGTTTTCGACCGCGGTGGTTACGTCTATCACGGCCGTGTCGCAGCGCTCGCCGAAGCGGCGCGCGAAGCAGGCCTGAAGTTCTGATTCTTTGTCAAAGGAGGTAAATGAATGGCTAGAAGAATGGACAACGAAACTCCGGAATTCGAGGAGAAAGTTGTATACATCAATCGCGTTGCGAAAGTCGTCAAAGGCGGCCGTCGCTTCTCGTTCAGCGCCCTCGTTGTCGTCGGCAACAAGAAGGGCAAGGTCGGCGTCGGCCTCGGCAAAGCTGCCGAAGTCCCCGAAGCCATCCGCAAAGGCGTCGAAGATGCGAAGAAGCATCTTTGTGAGATCGCGCTCTTCGATGGCCGCACGATTCCGCATGAAATGATCGGCATCTTCGGTGCCGGCCGCGTCATGCTGAAACCGGCTGCCAAAGGTACCGGCGTCATCGCTGGCGGCCCGGCACGTGCCGTGCTCGAGCTTGCCGGCATCCGCGACATCCTCACGAAGAGCCTCGGCTCCGCGAACCCGAACAACATGGTCCGCGCGACGATGGAAGGCCTCAAGAGCCTGAAGCGTGCGGAAGATGTCGCTGCGCTCCGCGGCAAGACAGTCGCAGAGATTTTGGGCTAAGGAGGCAGGAACATGGCAAAAGTGAAAGTCACGCTGAAAAGAAGCCTGATCGGCCATCCGGAAACGCAGCGCCGCACGGTGCGCGCCCTTGGCCTCCGCAAGATCAACTCCGTCGTGGAACTCCCCGACAATCCTGCGATCCGCGGCCAGCTTCACAAAGTGGCACATCTCATCGAAGTGGAAGAAATCGCAGACTGATTGACAGGAGGTGCACAGTATGAAATTACATGAACTTGCTCCGGCAGAAGGTTCCCGCAAAGTCCGCAATCGCGTCGGCCGCGGCCTCGGCTCCGGCAACGGAAAAACGGCTGGCCGCGGCATGAAAGGCCAGAACTCGCGTGCTGGCGGCGGCGTCCGTACGGGCTTCGAAGGCGGCCAGATGCCGATCTACCGTCGTCTCCCGAAACGCGGCTTCAAAAATGTCTGGGCAAAGACGTTCGCCGAAGTCAACGTCGAGACGCTCAACCGCTTTGAAGACGGCACGACGGTCGACCCGGTCGTCCTCGTCGAGAGCGGTATCCTGAAGAACGTTCAGGACGGCATCCGCATCCTCGGAAACGGCGAGCTCACGAAAAAGCTCACGGTCCGTGCGAACGGCTTTACGAAAGCTGCCGAGCAGAAGATCACGGCTGCCGGCGGCAAAGCAGAGGTGATCTGAGGTGTTTTCAGCCCTCTCAAACATCTTCAAGATTCCGGAGCTCCGGCAGAAGATCATCTTCACGCTCGTGATGTTCGCCGTTTTCCGGATGGGGACGCACATCCCCGTTCCGGGCGTTGACCCGACGGCGCTCGAAGCGCTGTTCCAGAACGGCAACCTCTTCGGACTCCTGGATCTGTTCTCTGGTGGTGCATTCAGCAAGTTTTCCATCTTTGCCATGAGCATCACGCCTTACATCAATGCTGCGATCATCATTCAGCTTCTGAATGTCGTCATCCCGACGCTCGAGCAATGGAGTAAGGAAGGCGAAGAAGGGCACAAGAAAACCACCCAGGTCACGCGCTACCTCACGGTAGTCCTCGCATTTTTCCAGGCCGTCGGCATGTCCATCGGCCTCAAACAGGCAATCCTCAACCCCAACCCCGTGAACATCCTGATCATCGCGATCACGCTCACGGCGGGGACGATCTTCCTCATGTGGCTCGGCGAGCAGATTACGGCGCAGGGTGTGGGCAACGGTATCTCCCTCATCATTTTCGCCGGCATCGTCGCCGCGCTGCCGAAGAATATCGGAACGATCTACCACTATGTACAAGCCGGCACCATCAGCTACTTCTCGGTGTTCCTGTTCGCAGTCATCGCGATCGCCATGGTCATGTTCGTGGTACATATTGAGACCGGCTTCCGTAGGATTCCCATTTCCTACGCCAAGCGTGTGGTCGGGCAGAGAGCCTTCCAAGGCCACAGCAGCCACATCCCGCTGAAAGTCAATCCGGCGGGTGTCATCCCAATCATCTTTGCGTCATCCGTGCTGATGTTTCCAGTGACCATTGCCCAGTTTATTGATGTTCCCTGGGTAAAGACCGTTGCCAGTTATCTGGAGTGGGGCAGGCCGTTACAGACAACCCTGTACGTCTTGCTGATCATTTTCTTCACCTACTTCTATACTGCGGTCACTGTAAAGATATCGGATATGGCAGAGAATCTGAAAAAATACGGCGGCTTCATCCCGGGCATTCGTCCGGGCCAGCCGACGGCGGATTATTTAGATCATGTCATGACTCGTATCACGCTCGCAGGCTCCATCTTCCTCGCGTTCATCGCCGTGCTGCCGAACATGATTGCGGCAGCGACGCACATCCAGGGCGTCTACTTTGGCGGAACGGCACTCCTCATCGTCGTCGGCGTCGCGCTGCAGACGATGAAGCAGATCGAGGCGATGGTCGTCATGCGCCATTACGAAGGGTTCATGAAATAAGGGAGTTTTTTCCATGCATATCTTATTGATGGGCCCTCCGGGCGCAGGCAAAGGCACGCAGGCCGCAGAGCTCAAGGCGAAGTTCCAGATCCCTCACATCTCGACGGGCGACATGTTCCGCGCGGCGATCAAAGAAGGCACGGAGCTCGGCAAAAAAGCGAAGTCCTTCATGGACGCGGGCAAGCTCGTCCCAGACGAGGTCACGATCGGCATCGTCCGCGAGCGTCTCGCGAAGGACGATTGCAAGAAGGGCTTCATCCTCGACGGTTTCCCGCGCACGGTCGACCAGGCCGACGCGCTCGAGACCATCCTCAAGGACCTCGGCCTCTCGCTCACGCGCGTGCTGAACATCAGCGTGCCCGCGAGCGACCTCATCGAGCGTGCCGTCGGCCGCCGCATCTGCAAGAAGTGCGGCGCGACGTATCACGTCACGTTCAACCCTCCGAAGAAGGAGGGCGTCTGCGATACGTGCGGCGGCGAGCTCTTCCAGCGCGCGGACGATACGGAAGAGACGATGAAGAACCGTCTCTCCGTCTACGAGGCATCGACGCGTCCTCTCATCGAGTACTACGAGAAGAAGGGCGTCTACACGGAAGTCGACGGCCGCCAGGCCATCGACAAGGTCACAGCGGATCTCATCGAGACGCTGAAAGGCTGAAAGGAGAGCCCCCATGTCGAAACAAGATGTCATTGAAGTCGAGGGCAAAGTCCTGGAAGCACTGCCGAACGCGATGTTCCAGGTCGAGCTGGAAAACGGCCATGTGGTCCTCGCGCACGTCTCCGGCAAGATCCGCATGAACTTCATCCGCATCCTGCCAGGCGACAAGGTCACGATCGAGCTGACGCCGTATGACCTCACGCGCGGCCGCATCACCTATCGCTTCAAATAAGCTGGTCGAAAGACGTTTCGGGGAAGCGCGGAGCAATCCGCGCTTCTTCTGACGTTTTTACTAAAATTTTTACATTTTTTTCGCCAGGCTACTAGCCAAGGCCAGAAAAAAATGATAGAATAGCGAAATGACAGCGCAAGAATGCAAAGGAGGTATTGCGAGTTATGAAAGTCAAACCGTCTGTCAAACGTATCTGCGAGAAATGCAAGATCATCAAGCGCAAAGGCCGCGTCATGGTCATTTGCGAGAATCCGAAGCACAAGCAGAGACAAGGTTAATCATTAAAGAAGGAGGTGCTTACTTATGGCACGTATTGCCGGTGTAGATTTACCCCGTGACAAGAGAATTGAAATCGCTTTGACGTATATCTTCGGTATCGGTCTGAAGACGTCGCAGAACCTGCTCGCCGAGACGGGTATCAACCCTGATACCCGCACGCGCGACCTCACGGAGGACGAAGTGGTGAAACTTCGTGATGCCATCGATAAGAACGTTGTCGTCGAAGGTGACCTTCGTCGCGCACGCCAGATGGACATCAAGCGACTCGTTGATATCGGCTGCTACCGTGGCCGCCGTCACCGTCTCGGCCTTCCTGTCCGTGGTCAGAACACGAAGAACAATGCCCGCACGCGCAAAGGCCCGAAAAAGGCTGTTGCAGGCAAGAAGAAGGACTAAGTAAGGAGGGTTAACTGGTGGCAGTTAAGAAAGCAGTCCGCACGAAGAAAAAGGTTCGCAAGAACGTTGAATACGGCGTAGCGCACATCAGCTCTACGTTCAATAATACGATTGTCACTCTTACCGACAAGAGCGGCAACGCACTTTCCTGGGCAAGTGCCGGCGGCCTCGGTTTCCGTGGCTCGCGCAAGAGCACGCCGTTCGCTGCACAGATGGCAGCGGAGACCGCTGCGAAAGCGGCGATGGAGCATGGCCTGAAGCAGGTCGAAGTGTACGTCAAAGGTCCGGGCGCCGGCCGCGAAGCCGCGATCCGCTCCCTCCAGGCCACGGGCCTCGAGGTCAACATGATCAAAGACGTCACGCCGATCCCGCATAACGGCTGCCGTCCGCCGAAGCGCAGAAGAGTCTAATAGGAGGTGCGAAGTAACTTATGGCAATTGATAGAGTTCCAGCCCTGAAGCGTTGCCGTGCCCTCGGCCTCGAGCCGGCGGTCATCGGCCGTTCGAAGGAATCGAAGCGTCAGCCGAAACGCACAAACCGCAAGGTTTCTGAATACGGCACGCAGCTGAAAGAGAAGCAGAAAGCAAAATTCATCTACGGTGTGCTCGAGAAGCAGTTCCGTGGCTACTACGAGAAAGCGAAGAAGATGCAGGGCGTCACGGGTGAAAACCTCCTCGGCCTCCTCGAGCGTCGTCTCGACAACGTCGTCTTCCGCCTCGGCCTCGCGAACACGCGCCGTCAGGCACGCCAGATCGTCCGCCACGGCCACATCACGGTCAACGGCAAGCGCGTCGACATCCCGTCCGCGCTCGTCTCCGCCGGCGATGTCGTCGCTGTCGCAGAGAAGAGCCAGACGAATGCGTTCTTCAAAGCGCTCCGCGAGACGAACAATGCGCTTTCCGCTCCGGCATGGCTGGACGCAGACCAGGATCATCTCTCTGGTACGGTCACGCGTTTCCCGAGCCGTGACGAGATCGATGTCCCTGTCAACGAGCAGGCTATCGTCGAGTTGTACTCCAAGTAATCATGGCGTTTGTGCATAGATTTCTTTGAGGAGGTTCCTACCAGATGATAGACATCGAAAAACCGAAAATCGAGATAGCGGAAATCAGCGATGACAACCGCTACGGCAAGTTCATCTGTGAGCCGCTCGAGCGTGGATATGGCACGACGTTCGGCAACAGCCTCCGCCGTATGCTGCTTTCCTCGCTGGAAGGCGCCGCCGTCACGTCCATCCGCATCGAAGGAGTGCTCCACGAGTTCTCCACGATCCCGGGCGTGCGCGACGATGTCACGAACATCGTGCTGAACCTGAAGCAGCTCTGCCTTAAAATGGAAGGCAATGAGCCAAAGGTCATCCGCATCGATGTCGAAGGCGAGAAAGAAGTCACGGCCGCAGACATCATCTGCGACGCTGACATCGAAGTCCTGAATCCGGACCTGCACATCGCGACGCTCAACGAAGACGGCAAGCTCAAGATTGAGATGACCGTCGAGCGCGGCCGCGGCTATGTGCCGGCAGACAAGAACAAGAAGCCGGATGACACGATCGGCGTCATCCCCATCGACTCCATCTTCTCTCCGGTGCAGCGTGTCAACTACACGGTGCAGGACACCCGTGTCGGCAACGTCACGGACTACGACAAGCTCATCCTCGAAGTCTGGACGGATGGTTCCGTCCGCCCGGAGGAAGCCGTGTCGAAAGCAGCAGGCATTCTCGTCATGCACTTGAAATTGTTCCAGAACATGGACGGCCTCCCCGAAGAGGTGGAAGAAGAAGAATCCACGTTCCCGGAGGAAGAGACCGATACGTCGTCGAAAGTGCTCGACATGACGATCGAAGACCTCGACCTCTCCGTGCGTTCCTTCAACTGCCTCAAGCGCGCCAACATCAACACCGTCGCCGACCTCACCGCGAAGTCGGAAGAAGACATGATGAAGGTCCGCAACCTCGGACGCAAGTCGCTGGAAGAGGTCAAGAAGAAACTCGAAGATCTCGGTTTATCTTTAGCGGAAAACAATGAATAAGATGTAAGAGAGGGAAACAAATGAGCTACAGAAAATTGGGCCGGAACTCCGGCGCCCGCAAGGCACTTTTCAGCAGCATCCTCACTTCCTTCTTCAGATATGGACGCATCGAGACGACGGAAGCAAAAGCAAAAGAGCTCCGCAAATTCGCTGACAAGCTCATCACGCTCGCAAAGCGCGGTGACCTCAGCGCCCGCCGTCAGGCAATCGCATCCCTTGCTGATGAAGATGTCGTGAGAAAGCTCTTCGACGAAATCGCTGGCAAATACACCGACCGCCAGGGTGGCTACACGCGCATCCTGAAGCTCGGCAACCGCCGCGGCGACGCAGCTCCGATGGTCATCATCGAGCTCGTGTAATTCGTCTAATATAGAGACTCGGCCGCCCGCTCCGTTTTGGAGCGGGCGGCTTTCTGTGCGCATGGATTTTATTCTTGAACTGTGAAGGATTTCTCGCTAAAATAGAATATGAAAGCGAGAAGGAGAGTATGATTGTATGACGAAGGAACAACGCGAGAAGATGCTTGCGTCCATCCGGAAATTTACTCTCATGGACGACACGTTTTTCCATATATGCTTGAAGGATGACAAACGGGGGATGCAGTATATATTGCGTATCATCTTGAAGAAGCCGAAGCTCGTCGTCCTTGAGATGCACACGCAGGAAGAGGTGCCGAGCATCTATGGGCGATCTGTGACATTTGATGTTTTCGTGCGGGATGCGGATGGACGGGAATATAACGTCGAAGTCCAACAGAAGAACGATGGTGCTGACCCGCGACGCGCCCGGTATCACGCGAGCCTCTTGGATACGATGAACGTCGAGAAACGGGCGGATTGGAAAAATCTGCCGCCGACCATCGTCATCTTTATTACGGCGCATGATGTGATGAAAGCGGGGAAGCCGATTTATCATGTTGTGCGCGTCGTGAAAGAACTCGACAACCAGCGATTCGCGGATGATGCAGAGATTATTTATGTCAACGCTACCATCCAAGACGACACGCCGCTCGGGAGGCTCATGACGGATTTCGCATGCAGCGACCCTGCGAAAATGCATTCAAAGGTTCTCGCAGAACGCGTGAAGTATTTCAAGACGAATGAACATGGGGTGAGGACAATGTGCAATGTGATGGAAGAATTTACCAAAGATGTACGAGAAGAAGCCAAGGCCGAGGGCATCGCTGAAAAGACGCTGCGAACGATTCGTAATCAATTGAAGCGTCATGTCGATTATGCGGACATTGCTTCGGACAATGAGACGTCCGTGGATGAGGTCGTCCGCATCGCGAAGGAAAATGGTCTTGCGTATTGATGAATGTCGCTGGCAAATTTATGAGGTTCGTATTTCGGCGCTTCCGGAGGAAGACGGCGGCGGGTTCGTCGCGGTTGTTCCAGAATTGCCAGGATGCATGAGCGACGGTGCGACGCGGCAGGGAGCGCTCGCAAATGTACGCGATGCCATCACGTTGTGGGTTGAGACTGCAGAGGCGCTCGGTCGCACTGTCCCTACGCCGCGCTATTATGAGGCAACGGCGGAGGGAATTGCAATGCAGGGATAAGTAAAACAACAATACATATTCGAAGGAGCATTTCCGACGATGGCGCGATATGTTTATCCGGCGGTGTTTACGCCGGAGGATGGCGGGTATGTTGTTACGTTCCCCGATTGGGGCGGTGCAACGCAAGGGGAAGATGTCGCGGATGCCATTGACATGGCAGCGGACTTCCTCGGCTTTACTTGCTGGAATGCGGAGCAGGCACATGAGGCATTGAAACAGCCGACACCCTTGAAAGCGATTGCTGTCCCTGATGGCGGTTTTGTCAATCTCGTTACGGCGGATACGGAAGCATATCAAAAAATCATCGATCGCAATAATACAAAGTAGATTATAATCTGTAGGATTACCATTGCAAAGAGGGATGTAAGTTATGACACGCCAAGTAATCACGACAATCGTCGGCGTGCAGTATCATACTGCGAACATCGAAGAAGACGAGTACAGCTATGTCAAGGCGGCGGGCTCAAAAGAGCAACTGGCGGCGAAGCTTCATCATCCGGTCGGCGAGCACTTCAAACTTGACCGGAGATTCCAGGATAAAGAAACGAATACGGTTGTTCTGATTGAAACGAAGCAGAAGTTCACGAAGGCCGACGAAAAACAGTTGCAGGA
>OMWS01000091.1 GCA_900314825.1 uncultured Veillonellaceae bacterium
GATTGGACGCTTGGCAAAGGCGTTATCCGCTGTCGTCGCGTGCTGATGTAGTAAATTTTTGATACAGGAATATTTTTTCGAGAAAATCTTGACACATACATCCGACGTTTCGCTCTTGTCAGCCAAAAGGATTCCGAGTAAAATAAGAACCACAGAAAGGCGATGATGCCATGAAGCCAATCAAGCCGTGGAAAGACCTCACATTCACCGACGACTATATGTTCAAAAAAGTCATGGAAGCACGTGACATCTGCAGGGACACCTTGAATGAAGCCCTTGCATGGAACATCCAGCGCATCACCTATTTCGAAGAAGAGAAGTCCTTGCAACCATTCTATGGTAGCAAGGGCATCCGCCTCGATGCTTACATCCATGATGACCGCGAGCGTATCTACGATATCGAAATGCAAGTTCGTAAAATGCGCGAGAAAATTGCTGGCGGAACGGAGTCTGCCGACGCTATGAAAAGCCTCGCCAAGCGCGCACGGTGCTATCTCGATGAAATCGACATGGAACGCATGCAGAGCGGCTCGCGCTACTCCGAGCTCCGCCCGACGTTCGTGATTTTCTTCTGTCCGTTCCCGCTGTTCGACGGGGAGCAATGCGTTTATCGCTTCCCGCGTATCTGCGCGAACCATCCGTCCCTGACACTGCCGGATGAAAGCGAACTGATCTTCATCACATCCAAAGGGAAACGCGACGGCCTCTCTGCTTCCATGTGCGCTCTCCTCGACTACATGGACGGAAAAGTCAGTACGGACTCCCTTGTCGAACGCATCGAAGAGCGCATTCATTTTGTCAAGCAACAAGAACAAGAGGAGTGTGATTACATGATTTTCGAAATGCGCCTGCGCGACGAACGCGCCGAAGCCCGAGACGAAGGCAGGGCCGAGGGCAGGGCCGAGGGCAGGGCCGAGGGCAAAGCTGAGGGCAGGGCCGAGGGCAAGGCTGAGGGCAAAGCTGAAGCTGCCCGCTCGCTCATGGAATCTCTGAACATCACAAAAGAAAAAGCCATGGAACTCCTCAAAATTCCAATCGAGCTCCAGCCGAAAGTCCTCGCGCTGTTATGAGACAAAAAGGAAGGGAGCTCCTGCTGCAGTTGACGCAGCGGGAGCTCCCTTTTCTGTCTGCATTGCAGAAACACGCGATTTTACACAAAATATGCATGCTTTCCGCCTCTATTTTACACATTTTTGCTATTTCCCATCGTCGAATTTACACATTTTCTCCATCACCGTCCCACATTCTGCAAAATCCGTATCTCGTTCTGCACAATGTCTTGCTGCTTCTCGGGGCGGACGCCGTTCACGAGGTATTCGAACGCGGCGCGGATGGCTTTCGCAGCTTGCTGGTGCGGGTGCTGGTAAAGCGCGGCCTGGATCACGCCTTCTTTCATGAGCGTGACGGTCGTCGGGATCGTGTCGAAGACGATGAGCGTGAGCTCGCCTGCGCGGCCGAGTTCTTTGACGGCGCGCCCGGCACCTGCCGCGCCGGCCGAGACGACGAAGAGCGCGTTGATGTCTGCGTGGCGCGTGAGCATTTCTTTCGTCTTTTCATACGAGATGCGCTCGTCATCTTCATTTTCCGCGACGGCGCGGAGCTGGAAATGCGGATCTTTCCGCAAGATGTCACAGAAGCCGTCGAGCCGCTGGCGGTGGCCGAGCATCGTCTTCGAGCCGAGGAGCACGCCGACGCGGAGATCTTTCGGCCCGATCATCTGAAGGAGCGCGCCCGCCGTCTGGCCGCCTTCGTAGTAGTCGCTGCCGACGTAGAGCTGGCGGTGCGAGAGCTCGACGTCGTTGTTGATCGTGATGACGAAGATGCCGTCCGCGACGCATTCGTCGATCTTCTGGATGACGGCGGGCTCGCTCATCGGGTTCACGATCAGCGCGTTCACCTCGTGGCGGAGCTCCTCGATGGCGGCGCACTGCTCATCCGCGTGATAGCCTCTGAGCGTCCGCCAGACGAAGCGCAGGCCGTATTCCTCGTAGCGCTTCGCCATGCGGTGCATCGTCTCGAGCACGTCGTCAAAGAACACGATGCCCTCCGACGGCAGCAGCACGCCGACGACGGGCTTGTGCTTGCGCGCCGCGAGCGCCTTGCCCGCCGGATTCGGCTGGTAGTTGAGCTCGCGCATGACCTCGAGCACGCGCTTGCGCTTCTCGGGCTTCACGTTGCCGCGGTTGTTCAGCACGCGGTCCACCGTGCCGCGCGACACGCCGCACATGTCTGCAATCTGCTTGATCGTCACCATGGGAGCACCCGCTTTCCTTGTTTCTATCGGCATTATATCATAGTTTGTGCCGTCGCGCCCGTTTCATGGTATAATGTTCTTCATGACACGACAAATGAACGGAACACAGGAGAACATTTCATGAAAGCAACCGATATCGACCAAATCATCGCGCGCGAGCTCGGCGTGCGGCGGGAGCAAGTGGCGAAAGCGATCGAGCTCTTAGACGACGGCAACACCGTGCCGTTCATCGCGCGCTATCGCAAAGAGGCGACGGGCGCGCTCGAGGACGAGCAGCTCCGCACGCTTGCCGAGCGGCTGACGTATCTGCGCGGCCTCGTGAAGCGGCAGGAAGACATCTGCGCGAGCATCGAATCGCAAGGCAAGATGACGCCGGAACTCCAGGCAACCATCGACAAGGCGACGAAACTTCAAGAACTCGAAGACCTCTATCTGCCATACAAGCAAAAGCGCCGCACGCGGGCGCAGATGGCACGCGAAAAAGGACTCCAGCCGCTCGCCGACGCGATGATGGCGCAGAAGGCGACGCAGGGCACGGCGCTCGCCTATGCCGAGCAATTTCTTGCGGACGCGCGTTCCGCCGCTTCATCGAATGCAGACACGACAACGTTCGTCGTCCCGGATGACCTCACGGCCGAGGACGCGCTCGCTGGCGCGCGTGACATCCTCGCCGAAGTCGTCAGCGAGGACGCGAAGCTCCGGCAGCAATTACGAAAAACACTCTGGCAGACGGGCACGCTGAAGACGGAGCTCATCGAAACGAAAGACGGAAAGCAGCCCGAGGACGCGCAGACGTTCCTCATGTACGCGGACTATGAAGAGCCGATCCGCACACTGCCGTCCCATCGCGTGCTCGCGATCAATCGCGGCGAGAAAAAAGGCTGTCTGCGCGTCAAAGTGAACTTTGACCATGAGGCGGCCGTCGACAAAATGTTCGCGCACGTCTTCCGTCACAAATGTATCTTCACGGACGAAATCCGCGCCGCGCTCACGGACGGCGAGAACCGCTTGCTGTTCCCCGCGCTCGAGCGCGAGGTGCGCACGCAGCTCACGGAAAACGCCGAGGCGCAGGCCATCCACGTCTTTGGTGTGAACCTGCGGCAGCTCCTTCTCCAAGCGCCGCTCGGCGGCCATGTCGTCATGGGGCTCGACCCCGGCTACCGCACGGGCTGCAAGATGGCGGTCGTCGATGCGACGGGCCGCGTCGTCGCGCATGGCGTGCTCCAAGTCACGAAGAGCGATGCCGAGCGCGAGGCCTCGGCGCAGACCGTTTTGTCACTCATCAAGAAACATCACGTCACGCTGCTCTCGATCGGCAATGGCACGGCGAGCTACGAAACGGAGCAATTCGCCGCGAATCTCATCGCCGATAACCATTTGACCGACGTCCATTACCTCATCACGAACGAGGCCGGCGCGTCCGTCTACTCCGCCTCGAAGCTCGCGAAAGAGGAACTGCCGGACTACGACGTGACGATCCGCGGCGCCGTCTCGATTGCGCGCCGCGTGCAGGACCCGCTCGCCGAGCTCGTGAAGATCGACCCGCAGGCCATCGGCGTCGGCCAGTACCAGCACGACGTAAACCAGAAAGCACTCGCCGAAGCGCTCGACGCCGTCATCGAGGCTGCCGTCAACCATGTCGGCGTCGATCTCAATACGGCGAGCCCGGCGCTCCTCTCGCACATCGCGGGCATCACAGCCGCGACGGCGAAAAACATCGTGGCCTGGCGCGATGCGAATGGCCGCTTTGACGGGCGCCGCCAGCTGCTCAAAGTCCCGCGCCTCGGCCCGGCGGCCTTCACACAGTGTGCGGGCTTCCTGCGCATCCACGGCGGCGCCACGCCGCTCGACGACACGCCCGTGCATCCTGAGTCGTACGGCCTGGCGGAAAAACTGCTTGCAAAACTCGGTTTTTCGCTCGAGGATTTGAATAGCAAGGACGACCTCGCCATGCTCGCAGCGAAGCGGAAACTGCTTTCGCTGGAAAAAGAAGCCGCACTCGCGAAAGAACTCGATGCCGGCCTGCCGACCGTCCACGACATCCTCGACGCGCTCGTCGCGCCCGGACGCGATCCGCGCGAGGACCTGCCCGCGCCGCTGACGCGCCAGGCCATCGTGAAACTCTCCGACATCCAGCCTGGCACGATCCTCCGCGGCACCGTGCGCAACATCACGGACTTTGGCGCGTTCGTCGACATCGGCATCAAGACGGCTGGCCTCATCCACATCTCGCAGATGGCGAATCATCGCGTGAAGCATCCGCTCGACGTGCTCTCCGTCGGCGACATCTTGAATGTCAAAGTGCTGTCCGTCGACGAAGAGCGCGGCCGCATCGGCCTCACGCTGAAAGACGTGCCACAGGACGGCGCGTCACTTGCCGCACCGCAACAAAAACGCACAAGCGAGAACGCCCCGCGTCCCCGTCAAAACCACCGCAATCACCACCATCGAAAGGAAGCGCGCGCATGAGCCTGCTTGAAGATACGATCGCCCGCATCCAGCCGGCGAATCATCCCGCCGCCATGGAAGCCGCGACGGCACTGGACGAATTTTTCCCGAAAAAGCATGCGAGCGCGCTCCATGCGCTCGTGCTGCGCTACCTGCGCGCCACAGGCGAGCCCGATCCCGCGAAGCTGAAAAAATGCACGATCATCTGCTGCGCTGACCACGGCGTCGCGGCGCAAGGCGTCAGCGCCTACCCACCGGAGACGACGGTGCAGATGACGGCGAACTACCTCATCGCGCAAGGCGCGGCGGCGAATGCCTTTGCCACGTACGCGGGCTCGGACCTGCTCGTCGTCGACATGGGCATCGCGGCGAACACGGAGGGCATCCCCGGTCTCGTGCGCCAGTACCGCATCGCACCCGGCACGCGTGACATGACGCAAGGCGCCGCCATGACACCGCGACAGGCGCGGCAGGCCATCGAGACGGGCATCAAGCTCGCCGATGCCATCGCCGCGCAGGGCTACAACTGCTTCCTGCCCGGCGAGATGGGCATCTCGAACACGACGGCCTCCGCGTGCATCGCCGCGACGCTCTGCGGCCTCACGGCCGAGCAGGCGACGGGCCGCGGCACGAACATCTCGGACGAGCGCTTGCAGAACAAACGTCGTGTCGTCCAGCAAGCATTGCTCATCAACCAACCGGATCCCACGGACGGCCTCGACGTGCTCATGAAAGTCGGCGGCTTCGAGCTCGGCGCCATTGCCGGCCTCATGCTCGGCGCGGCGGCGAACCATGCCGTGACGATCCTCGACGCATTCAACTCCAGCGCGGCGGCGCTCATCGCGCAGGCGCTCGCGCCCGCCGTCACGGATTACCTCCTGCCATCGCACCAAGGCGGCGAGCGCGCCCACGGCGCGGCGCTCGCGAAGCTCGGCCTCACGCCGCATCTCTTCCTCGACATCAAGCTCGGCGAAGCCTGCGGCTCGTCCATCACGGCGCGCCTGCTCGCGCTCGGCCTCGCCGAGCTCGACGCGCTCCACGCCGAGAATGGCGACAAGGACATGGACGCGGACTTGTATCTCGAAAAAATGCCCGCAAAGCCGCCGAAAGTCACGGATCGCACGTTCAATTTTTACCTCAAGACCATGCCCGGCCTCGACAAGAATGCCATGAGCATCTGCGCCGAGCGGCTGAACCACCTCGCGAAGCCCTTGTACAGCCTCGGCCACCTCGAGAGCATCGCCACGGAAATCGCCGGCCTTTCGTGCGAAGAACGGCCAGTGTATGACACGGCCGCGCTCCTGCTCTTTTCGACGCACAAGGCGACGGAACCCGCGCAGCGCATCCTCTCCGTCGCCTCGCACACGATCGCCATGCCCGTGACCGTCGCCCGCCTGCGCGCCGGCCTGCCGCCGACGGCCGCGTTCGACTTTGGGCGCGGCATCGCCGAAGACCTTGCGTTCGACACGGGCATCATCGGCCTCGGCCTGACGGACGAAAGCGCCGCAGAGCTCGTGGACGCGCTGATGGATGAAAATGGGGACCTCCGGTATCCCGCCGATGAATTTCTCGCGCACGTGCCGGAGCACCTGCAGCTCTCCGTCTCGGCGCTCATCGGCGCCATCATCGCGGCGGCGCACAACAGCAGCCTCGTCCTGCCGTCCGACGCGGCGACGGAGCTCGTCGCGCGCTACGTCGAGCAGCTCGCGCCCGACGTCCGTCCGTACCTCCTCCACCTCGAAGGCACGCTCCTCGCCCTCGGCGACACACTCCCGGGCATCACGGCCTGCGCCGGCGCCCTCATCGTCGAAGCCGCGCTCGCTGCGCTGAACGACATGAAGACATTCGAAGAAACAAAAGTGGCCATCGCAAACGATGGTCCGGGGAAAGATAAACAACGGCGATAACACACATAGGGCTGATGCTGGACCGATTCTCTGGCATGCGTCATACAAAACGGCGTCCGTCGAAATTTCGTACAAGAAACTTTCCCTGTGAACAAGGAAAATCCGTGTTCTTATCGAATTATCTAAGCAGGATAAAACTCCTTGGACACTGAATCCTCAAAGAAAGGTCTTGATAAATATGTTCGTAGCAAACAGAATGACAAAGAACCCGACGGTCGTCACGCCGGACACGGGCATCGACACGGCGGCGCGCCTCATGAAGAAAGGGCGCTTCCGCCGCCTGCCTGTCGTCGAGGACGGCAAGCTCGTCGGCTTCCTGAACGACAAGGACATCATGCGCGTCTCGCCGTCGCCTGCGACGACGCTGTCGCGCTACGAGGTCACGACGCTGCTGTCGAAGCTGAAAGTCGCTGACATCATGCAGAAGAACGTCATTTCCGTCAGCGAGGACGCGACGATCGAAGAAGCTGCGCTCCTCATGTACAAGGAAAAGATCGGCGGTCTGCCCGTCGTCTCGAGCGTCGGCAGCGTCGTCGGCGTCATCACGGAGACCGACATCTTCAAGACGTTCGTCGACGTCATGGCGCTCGACCAGGGCCGCACGCGCCTGACGCTTGACGTCGAGGACAAGGTCGGCGTCGTCGCAGACATCGCCGGCATCTTCGCCGCGAGCGGCTACTCCATCGACAGCCTCGTCACCTGCCGCCAGCCGACCGGCCGCTACGAGATCATCGTCCGCACGGACATCACGGATGACGCGAAGATCGACGCGCTCACGAAAGCGCTCGGCGATAAGGGATACAGCGTCGTCCACACCGCGAAGATCGGCTGATTTTTCCGCGTAACACGAACGCCCGCGAGAACATGCGACCTGTTCTCGCGGGCATTTTTTTTGCAATCAAAAACCGCGGGTTGCTGTCCCGCGGCCTCTGCTCGACAACGTTATGTATCCTTGTCAAGAATTATTATACGACAGGGGAAGGCTTGTGTCAATGATGGCCTTGTGTTAAAATGCCAATGTCGTGGGACCACCACCGAAAGGGGGTGATCTGCTTGGCAGACAACGTTATGTTATCCTTCGTTATCTCCGTCGCGGCAGGCGTAGCCTGTCACTACATCTGCAAATGGCTGGATGGAGAGTAACCCCATGACCAGCCTGTACCACAGAGGGAGTCGCTAGCCCAGAGTGGGAGCCGCCGGTTTTCCGGCGGCGTTTTTTATAACAGAAAACCGCGGGTTGTAATCCCGCGGCCGACCGCTGATGAATACCTCATTCCTTTGTCAATTGATATTATAACCCGCAGGAAATTTTGTGTCAATGACAATTTTATGGTAAGATGGGTTCGTCACGGGGCCTCCGGCAAGGGGAGGTGATTGCTGATGACGGAATACCTCATCGCCTTTTTTATCTCCTTCGCAGCAGGCGTAACTTGTCACTACGTCTGCAAGTGGCTGGATGGAGAGTAACTGCGTGACCAGCCGAAACACCACGAGGACGTCGTAAACCCTGCGTGGGAGCCGCCGGTTTTCCGGCGGCGCTTAGTGTAAAATAGTTCTCGGTGATGAGGTTGCAAAAGAAATAAGAGGCCTGTATCCTATAGAGTGCTAACTATTACAGGATTACACAAGAAAGGCCT
>OMWS01000034.1 GCA_900314825.1 uncultured Veillonellaceae bacterium
TGGTTCCACCTGTTCCCATACCGAACACAGTAGTTAAGCATCCAGAGGCCGAAAGTACTTGCCTGGTGACGGGCTGGGAGGATAGGAAGTTGCCGGTTTCCTCATGAAAAGGGGCTCGCAGTTGCGAGTCCTTTTTTGTTTTGCTATAATAGTCGTGTTACGATGGACGTTCGTGTGGCTGTTTTTCAGCGATACAGATAGAAAGCAGGTGGCAGCGATGCCGATGAAGATTGAGGGGATGACGGCGCAGGGGCCGTCGGTCAAGATCACGCATGACATTGATGAGCGCACGGAAGGCAGCAGCTCGGATTTCAGCACGGCGCTCATGGATGAGGAGACTTCCACCAGCACGCAGACGCTGGAGAAGATGCTCAAGCAGATTGACGAGCAGGGCGCACGACTCTCGCGGACCCCGACGTATGACGAGCTCAAAGCGTATCGCACGCTGATCAAGAATTTTGTCGGCGAGGCTGTCAATCATATGTACGAGCTGCATACGCAGGCGGGCTGGGATCGCATGGGGCGGCAGAAAGTCTATACGACGGTGCGCAAGGTGGACAAGAAGCTCGAAGAAATGGCGGAGAAAATTCGTCTCGGTCAAGCGGATCAGCTGGACATCATCGCGAGTCATGATGCGATCCGCGGCATGCTTGTCGATCTCTATATGTGATGGAGATCGCATGGAAAACGATCCTCGGTCACGAGGAAACAATCGCGCGCCTGCGGGCGCTGCGTGCAGAAGGCCGTTTGCCGCATGCGTTGCTGTTTTACGGTCCAGAAGGCGTGGGAAAGCTCCGCGTGGCACGGGCGCTGGCGGCGGAGCTTCTTTGCGATGGCGAGGGAGCGCGGCCCTGTGGTGTATGCCGTCAGTGCCGGTCGCTCTTGCAGGATGCGCATCCGGATTACTATGAGATTCATCCGGAAGGCAAAACGGCCAAGTCGACGAAGATGATCAAGATCGAGACCATCCGTGCGATGGAGGCGGATGTCGAGCGTGCGCCGCTTCAGGCGAATCAGCGCGTTGTCGTCATCGACGATGCGGAAAAAATGAACGAGGCGGCGGAAAACAGTCTTTTAAAGACGCTTGAAGAACCGAAAGGCGCGGTGCATTTCATCCTCGTGACGCGCGCGCGGTCGTCGCTCTTGGACACGATCCGCTCGCGTTGCATGAATGTGGGCTTTGGCGGCATTCCAGAGGCGGCGCTGGCAGAGGCCTTGGCGCTACGCGGCATCTCGCAGGATCTTGCGGCGGAACTTGCCGCGCTGTCGGACGGGAGCTTTGGCCGGGCGCTCGCGCTTTACGAGGGCGGCGGGCTGACACTCCGTGATGATGCAGCATCGTTTCTGATGCAGCTGTCCTCTTTTACGGTGAAGCAAGTCTTCGAACGCGGGGCAACGATGGAATCGTGGCCGCGGGAAAAGCTCATGGAATGGTTTTTGTATCTTGGCATGCTGCTGCGCGATCTGCTCGTATTGTCCGAAGATGGCGCGAGCCCGCTTTTGTATCATAAAGATTTGCGCGAACGTCTGGCAGCATGCTTGCCGGCATTCCCCTTGCCGCGCATCGAGGCGCTTTTGGTGCTCGTGCGTGCGATGAACCGGCGCCTTTTGGCGAATGTGAATCAGCGCCTCTTGCTCGAAGGATTTTTCTTGCGGGCGATGGAGGCTTAAAAACATAGAAGTTGGAGAAATTTTATGCAGACGATCCTTGGCGTCCGCTTCAAGAAAGCGGGCAAAGTATATGATTTTGGCCCAGGCCGGCTCGACATCAAAAAAGGTGATCATGTCATTGTCGAGACGGTGCGTGGCATGGAGTGCGGCGAAGTCGTTGTCGGGCCGCATGAGGTCGAAGACAGCGCGGTCGAGATGCCCGTGCGCATCGTGCAACGCATTGCGACGGCAGAAGACTTGCAGCGCGTCGTGGACAACAAGGCGCGCGAGAAAGAAGCCTTTGCGGTCGGCGAGAAAAAGATTGCAGCACACAAGCTGCCGATGAAGCTCGTCGATGTCGAGTACACGTTTGACATGAACAAAATCGTGTTTTATTTCACGGCGGACGGGCGCATTGATTTCCGCGATCTCGTGAAGGACCTCGCGTCGGTCTTCCGCACGCGTATTGAGCTGCGGCAGATTGGCGTGCGCGACGAGGCGAAACTCATGGGCGGTATGGGCTGCTGCGGGCGGCCGCTTTGCTGCGCGACGTTCCTCGGCGAGTTCGCGCCCGTGTCGATCCGCATGGCGAAAGAACAGAATCTCTCGCTGAATCCGACAAAGATTTCGGGCATCTGCGGCCGTCTCATGTGCTGCTTGAAGTACGAGAACGATGGTTATTGCAATGGCGTCTGCTGTGGTCAGCGGCGCTCGGTCTCCCATGAGCCGGAGCAAGGCAGCATCGTCGCGACGACGGAGGGCGACGGCAAGGTCATTTCCGTGAATACGCAGCGCCATACGGCGACGATCCTTTTGAACAATGGCCGCACGGTCGTGAGCAATTGGGACGATATCGTCGAGCGCGATCCTGATGAAGTGGCGGAAGGCACGGAGGAAGCCGTGCTCGAGCAGGCGGCTGGCGGGGCGGAAGATGTCGCGTCGTCGCTGCGGGAGCGCCGTCCGCAGAAAAAACGGTACGAGCGGTCGGAACGATCCGAACGGCCGGAGCGCAACGCACGCGGCAGCCGTCCGCAGCGCGACGGGCAGGACGGGAAATCGCACCGTCCGCGCCGGCCGCGTGAAAAAGGCGAACGCCGTGACTGGCGCGAGAATCGCAACGCGAACGAGCGTCCACAAGACGGGAAGCCGCGCCGCCCACGTCGTCCGCGGGGCACAAAAGGGCGCGACCGCCGTCCGAATCCTGGCGCGCCTGCAGGGACTGAGCCGAAGAAACATCCGGACGGCGGAGAGAAAAACGAATGAGGACGCCCAGCCTGAGTGAAAATGAACGGCTGGACGATTTGATGAAGAGCGGGCGGCACATCATCCAGAACACGCAGGAATTCTGCTTTTCGCTGGATGCGGTACTGCTCGCTCATTTTCCGCGCGTCCATAAAAATGACCGCGTGCTCGAGCTCGGCACGGGCACGGGCGTGATCCCTTTGCTGATCGCCGACGAGGCGGCTCGCATCGATGCGGTCGAGCTTTCGCCTGTCATGGCGGGGCTTGCGGCGCGCAATGTCTGGATGAATGAGCTCGAAGCGAAAATTTTCGTGCGCGAGGGCGATTACCGTGACATCGCAGCGCTTTACAAGCGCGAGTCGTTTGACCTCGTGCTCGCGAATCCGCCGTATCGTCCCGTAACGCAAGGGCAAGCGAATAAGATCCAAGGCGTGGCACGGGCGCGCCACGAGTTCACGGCAACGCTCGTCGATGTCGTACGTGCGGCACAGGTCGCGCTGCGCTTTGGTGGCCATTTCGTGATGGTGCATCTGCCGGAGCGCCTTGGTGAGGTCGCCGTCGCACTGCATGAGCATCAGATGGAGCTGAAGCGCCTGCGCATGGTACAGCCGAAAGCGGAGAAAGCACCGAACATGATGCTCGTCGAAGCCGTCAAGGGCGCGAACCCTGGCGGGCTCAAGGTCTTGCCGCCATTGATCGTGCACGAGGATGGCGGTAGTTATACGCATGAGATTTTCGAGATTTATGGCATGGAGGCGGAGCGATGAACGAGAACACATTTTCCCGTGTTACAACAAATGTTGAAACGCAGGACAAACCAGCAACGCACGTCCCGACACTCTACCTCTGCGCGACGCCGATCGGCAATCTTGAGGATATGACGTATCGCGCTGTGCGCGTGCTTGGCGCGGTGGAGCTCATCGCGGCCGAGGATACGCGCCACACGCGGCAGCTGTTGACGCATTTCGATATCCACACGCGCCTCACGAGCTATCACGAGCACAACAAGTTCGAGAAAGGCCCGGAGCTCATCGCGTGGATGCAGGAGGGGCATGACCTCGCCTGCGTCAGCGATGCGGGCCTGCCGGGCATCTGCGATCCGGGCAGCCATCTCGCGCAGCTCGCCGTTGAAGCCGGTTTGACCGTTACCCCGCTCCCCGGGGCGAATGCGGGACTCTCCGCGCTTATCTGCTCTGGCCTCGACACGATGCGGTTCACATTCGTCGGCTTTTTGCCGAAGACAGCGAAGAAGGCGCAGGAAACGCTTGAAGAGATTAAAAGCCGCACGGATACGTTGATCTTTTACGAGGCGCCGCATCATTTACGAAAGACGCTTGCAACGTTAACAGAAATCCTCGGCGGCAACCGGCAAGCGGCGCTCGGACGCGAACTCACGAAGCGCTTCGAAGAATTCCAGCGCGGCACGCTCGCGGAGCTTGTGGCGTTCTATGAAACGCACGAGCCGCGCGGGGAATATGTCATCGTGGTTGCCGGTTGCGGCGAGGAGGATGTTGTTCCTGTTGATGACAAACCGACAGACCCGAAAGCACTGTATGAATATTATCTTGCAGAGGGTTTGCCTAAAAAAGAAGCTATGAGAGCTGCGGCGAAGGACTTGGGGATCAGCCGACGTGAGGTTTACAATATGTTGTTGGAGTAAGGCCGGCTACAACATCGTCGTACCCTCTCCACCGCTGACGCGGTCCCCCTCTCCCAGAGGGAGAGGCTGCTGTTATCGTTATGTTCGGCAATCGAACCACATGGAGTGGTTCGAGGAACTGCAACGGCTCCTAGCTGTATATGTTACGTTCGGCAACAGATGAACAAAATTTGTTGTCGGACGTTCTTTTTTTGAAATAACATTTGGTTCTTTTGCATAGACTTGCTATAATTGAAAGGACTGCACGCGAATCATTTGCGCGTGGCAGATGAAGGAGGAACGAATCCATGAGAGAGAAGAAACCATTTTATATCACGACGCCGATTTATTATCCGAGCGCGAAGCTGCATATCGGGCATGCGTATTGCACGACGATTGCCGACGCCATCGCGCGCTACCATCGCCTCGCGGGCGACGATGTGTTTTTCCTGACGGGCTCGGATGAGCATGGCCTGAAGATCCAGCAGAAGGCCGAGGAAGCCGGCATCCAGCCCATCGAGTACACGGACAAGATCGTCGCGAGCTTCCAGGCGCTGTGGAAGCGGCTCGACATCAGCAATGATGATTTCATCCGCACGACGCAGAAACGCCATGAGCGCGTCGTGCAGGAGATTTTCCGCCGCATTTACGCGAAGGGCGACATTTACAAAGGCGAGTACAAAGGCCTGTATTGCACGCCGTGCGAGAGCTATTGGACGGAGCACCAGCTCGATGAGAACGGCTGCTGCCCGGACTGCCATCGCCCCGTGCAGGAAGTCGCGGAAGAAGCGTATTTCTTCAAGATGAGCAAGTATCAGGATCGCATCCTGAAGTATATTGAAGACCACCCAGACTTCATCCAGCCCGCGTCGCGCCGCAATGAGATGATCAATTTCATCAAGCAGGGCCTCGACGACCTCTGCATTTCGCGCACGTCGTTCAACTGGGGCATCCCCGTGCCGACGGATCCGAAGCATGTCATCTATGTCTGGTTCGACGCGCTGACGAACTACCTGACGCCGATCGGCTTCCTTGACGACCCCGAAAAATTCCAAAAGTATTGGCCGGCCGACCTGCATCTCGTCGGCAAGGAGATCGTGCGCTTCCACACAATCATCTGGCCGTGCATCCTCATGGCGCTCGACCTGCCTCTGCCGAAAAAAGTCTACGGCCATGGCTGGCTCATCGTCGATGGCGATAAGATGTCGAAGTCGAAGGGCAACGTCGTCGATCCGAATCTCCTGATCGATGAATTCGGCGCTGACGCCATCCGCTATTTCCTGCTGCGCGAGATCAATCTTGGGCAGGACGGCAATTTCTCGCGTGACGCGCTGATTAGCCGCATCAACAGCGACCTCGCGAATGACCTCGGCAACCTGCTCCATCGCACGCTGAACATGACGCTGAAGTTTCAAGACGGCGTGCTGACGGCGCCGCAGGGCGAAAGCGAGGTCGACCGCTCGCTCAAAGTGGACGCGATGGCGACGGTGCAGGCGTTCGCCACCGGCATGGAGGACATGAAGCTCTCCGACACGATCAAGACCGTCTGGGCGTTCATCGGCCGCGCAAACAAGTACATCGACGAGACAGCGCCGTGGGCGCTCGCGAAAGACCCTGCGAAGAAGCAGGAACTTGCGAATGTCATGTACAATCTCGCGGAGTCGTTGCGCCTTATCAGCGTGCTGATCTCCCCGTTCATGCCGCAGACGTCGGAGCGTATCTGGAACCAGCTCGGCCTCACGGACGCGGGCAAGGCGTGGAGCGACGTGCAGCTGGAGGATGCCGAAACGTGGGGCGGCGTGCCGGCCGGTTTGCACGTTGGCAAACCCGAACAGCTGTTTCCACGCATTGAAGTGGAAAAAGACGAAGCGCCAGTGGCAAATGCGAAGGCTGCAAAGAAACAGAAACAGGCGAAGCAGGAACCGAAGACGAAGAAGGAAGAACATCTTCCCGAAGGCATCATCACGATTGACGACTTCGCGAAGGTGCAGCTCTGCGTCGCGGAAGTGCTGGCCTGCGAGCCGGTCGAGAACGCGGACAAGCTCTTGAAGCTCACGCTTTCCGTCGGCTCGGACGCGCCGCAGCGCACCGTCCTGTCGGGCATCGCGCAGTTCTATCAGCCGGCCGAGCTCGTCGGCAAGCATCTCGTGCTCGTCAAGAACCTGAAACCGCGCAAGATGCGCGGCCAGCTCTCCGAAGGCATGATCCTCGCAGCAAGCGACGGCAAGGCGCTGAAAGTCGTTGAAGTGGGCATGCCGGCAGGGACTGAGGTTCGTTGATGGAGCAGAAACATCAAGAAAACGTCGTGATGTTCGCCCCAAAAAGCGGACGCGATGCCGCGATATCATCCACGGAACCGCAGCCGCTACTGGAACTCGTCGATACGCACACGCATCTCAATGATGCGAAATTCGCGGACGATGTGGCGGATGCCGTCGCGCGCGCACGAGCGGCGGGCGTGACGCGGATGATTAACATGGGTGACACGCTCGAAAGCTCGGCGCAGGCCGTTGCCTTGGCGCACGCCTATGACGGATTGTTCGCGGGCGTCGGTATTCACCCGGAAGAGGCGCGTGCGTTGACCGCCGAAGACGATGAACAATTATCTTCGTGGGCGAAAGACGACAGGGTCGTCTGCATTGGCGAGATCGGCCTCGACTATTATTGGGTGAAGGACGCGCCGACGCGAGAACTGCAACGCAGGATGTTCATCCATCAGCTTGACCTTGCGCGGCAGCTGCACTTGCCCGTCTGCATCCACGACCGTGATGCGCATGCGGATACGCTTGCCATTTTGAAAAAGGAAGGGCAGGGCATCCCGACGGTATTGCATTGCTATTCCGGCAGCGTCGAGATGGCGCGCGAATTTTTGAAGCTCGGCTGCTACCTCGGCGTCGACGGCCCGCTGACGTTCAAGAATGCGGCGAAGACTGTGAACGTCGTGCGCGAGATGCCAATGGATCGCCTGCTCGTCGAGACGGACGCGCCATACATGGCGCCCGTGCCGATGCGCGGTCGGCGCAATGAGCCCGCGTTTGTCCGCTTCGTCGCGGAAAAAGTCGCGGAGATCCGCGCACTTTCGCTTTCGGAGGTCGCCCGCCAGACGACGGCAAACGCCTGCGCGATTTACGGATTAACGTGACAGAGTGCGACATACCTCGTCCATAGAAGCGGGACAAAGCGACAATCGAATCGAACAAGAATCCGAAAAGTGGGGGGCAACGTTCAACAGACGTTGCCTCTCACTTTGCTTTTCCCATTTTTCAGATAAAATTCAGCCTCTGGTGGGAGAATGTGACCTAGTTCCATTGACAGGATATAGAAGTTCTGTTATAATGGCACACATACTTGATAACTCACATAAATCGCGATGCGGAAGGGGGAATTCAATGAGTACGTTCAAACTCGGAAAATCATCGTATCGCACAAAACCTACCAAAGCTCGTAATATTGCTCTGTGCCTTTCGCTTGCGGCGGGAATGTCGCTGAGCACCGGTTTCACGCAGAACAATCTCCAATCCGTCACCATCGCCGTCGACGGCAAAACCATCGAAACGAAAACGACGCATACCACGCCGGATGTCATCCTCGCGCGCGCCGGCGTCCAGATGGACGCGAAAGACGAATACACACTCCGCAAAATCGACAACCACACGGAAATCACGGTGCATCGCGCCGTCCCCGTCATCATCTCCTTGGACGGGCAGTCAAAAACGATCATGACGAGCAAGCCGACCGTCGGCGATGTGCTCGTCGAACTCGGCTGTAATCTCGATGATCTCGAGGTCGAGCCGGGCCTGGACACGAAAATTCACGAGAATCTCAATATCAAAGTCGTTGACGTCGCCGCGCAGCGGGCCGAAGAGGCCGCACAGCGCGCCGAGGCCGAGCGGCAAGCACAAGTAGAAACGTCCCGTGGCGCGCAGCGTTACTCCGATGCGCTCACGATGGAAGCCACGGCCTACATCCCGGCCGATGGCAATGGCGATGGCATCACGGCGACCGGCATGGTCGCGCAGCACGGTGTTGTCGCTGTCGATCCGAGCGTCATCCCGCTCGGCACGCGCCTCTACATCCCGGGCTACGGCGAGGCTATCGCCGCGGACACGGGTGGCGCGATCAATGGCGACCGCATCGACCTCTGCATGGACAGCTATGGCGAGGCCATGCAGTTCGGCCGCCGCTATGTCACGGTGTATGTCCTGAACTGAATCCTGTCGGCAAACATTGCATGAAACAAGCAGCCCGCCTGCGTCACGATGGACGCAGGCGGGCTGCTTGTATTTTCAGAATTTATGTAGATAAGCCGTCAGCTGCTAGGGACAAACCAAGATGAAGAAGATAATTTTGCCGATTTGTATTGTGATTTGCTAGACAAAATTGTACAATAGAGCAAAGGCGGTGATCGTATGAAAGATGCAACAGTCAGTGCACGCGTGGAATGTGATGTGAAGAAAGAAGCCGAGCGTATTTTGCAACAACTTGGGATTCCTGTTTCTGTCGTTATCAACTCGCTTTATCGTCAGATTATTTACAAGCGGGGCATTCCATTTGCGATGACCGTTCCGAACGCACCACGTACGCTCGATGCGATGACGGCAGATGAACTCGATGCGATGCTAGCGCATAGCTATGCGCAATCGATGGCGGGGAAAGGCCGATCTGCTGATAGCGTTTTTGACGATTTGGAAAGAGGCCTCTGTTGAATGAAGACCTATGAAATCATCATCACGCCCGACGCAGAAGGAGATTTGCGGCAGTTGCGCGACTATATCGCAGGAACATTGGAGGCTCCGATAACCGCACGTGCATTCCTTCACATGATGCGCGGAGAAATCCAGACACTCAAAGAAATGCCGGAGCGTTCACGGCTCGTTGATCAGGAACCGTGGCATTCGCGTGGAGTCCGAAAGCTCTTTGTCAAAAATTTCATCGTGTATTATCGCGTAGCGGAAGATGCGAGTCGCGTGTATGTGATGAATGTGATTTATGGGAAGCGCGATCAATTGAAAGCTTTGAGAGAATTGATTTTGCATGATTGATGGAACGAAAGCAGCCCGCCTGCGTTACGATGGACGCAGGCGGGCTGCTTTTGTGTTCATCTTTTGGGGGTTGATGAACACAAGGCCCACAGAAAGCCTTTTGGAAATCCCATTACTTTGTTCTCTTTTATGTGTGAAAGCCTCCCCCTCTGGGGGAGGTGCCGAGCGAATGCGAGGCGGAGAGGGTCATGTAGTTACGAGATTCACGATTCTATCGAAAGAATAGAGAATTGACGTAGGCCGCTACCCTCTCCGACCCCTTCGGGGCCACCTCCCCCAGAGGGGAGGCGTAGGTTGAGGTGCTTATTTCGATAGCTCCGCAACTTTTTCCTCTAATGCCTCGATGCGCTTGTAACTCGCGATGAATTCGAGCGCGATGGTCTTGAAGGCTTCGGCGCTCATGAGCTGGTCTTCGGCGTGCACCATGAGGAGGCCGAGAGGGCCGAGGTCCCCGCTGGCTTCTTTTTCCAAGAGGCCGGCGTGCGCCTTGTGGCCTTCGACGAAGTTTTCATCGCCTTCTTGGATGAGCTTTTCAGCGCGGTCGATGTCGCCGTTTTTCGCGGCGCCGATCGCTTCGATGTACGAGCTCTTGGCCGTGCCGACGGCCGAGATGATCTGGAATGCGGTGAGTTCAAGTCCTTCCATTGGTGGTCTCTCCTTCTGTCAATGAAAAAATATGGTTGGCTCAGTTCTTGCGGAACTTCAGCGTCTTGTGATCGGCTTTCGCCTTCTGGATGAGCTCTTTGAGCCGCTCGATGTTTTTCTTGTGGCGCGTGATCGCGAAGCCGATGCGCGTGTGCTCTTCCTCGGTGAATTCGTCGCTCTCGTACGCGGCCTCGATGCGATGGAGGCGCGCCGTGACGTCATCGAGCTCGTCCGTCAGCAGCTTTTCTTCTTGCAGCGCGCAGCCATAGACCGCGCGGAGCTGGTCCTTGACGTAGTCGGCGTAGCCCGGCTCGCCCGATGCGGCCTCGAGGCGCTTTGCCATCATATAGATGATGTCGTACGGGCTCTCGGCGCGGTGGATCATGTCGAGGATCGCCATCTTCATCTGCTGCTCTTTGCCATGCGGCTGCGTGATGACGGGGTCGAGGGTTTCATTTTCGTTTGCATTTGTCTCTGTCATGCGGATGCATCCTTTCCACTTTGTACCTTTATTCTATTACAAATCATGCAGTTTGTCATGGAAAGAAATTTTATGCAAAAAGTCTTTGCCACGCGGACACGAACGTGCTATACTATTGGAAGTTTGAAACGCTACGTGAAAAAATCTTATGAAAGAGGCAATGTTTTCATGAATCAGCTCAAGAAAACGGAGCTCCTCGCCTTGGGGCTCATGATGTTTTCCATCTTCTTTGGCGCGGGCAACTTGATTTTCCCGCCGGCGCTCGGCCAGGCGGCAGGCTCGCATCTCGGCATGGCCATGCTCGGCTTCCTCGCGACGGGCGTCGGCCTGCCGCTCCTCGGCGTCGTCGCCATCGCGCTCGCGGGCGGCCGCTACATCGAGCTCATCCACACGCGCATGTATCCGTGGTTCGCGACGGCGCTGCTCGTCATCCTCTATCTCGTCATCGGTCCGCTGTTCGCCATGCCGCGCACGGGCGCCGTGTCGTTTGAGATCGGCATCCGTCCGTTCCTCGACGCAGGCAGCATCACAGCAGGGCAGGCGATTTACACGGCGCTGTTCTTCGGCGCGGCGTATTATCTTGCGCTGAATCCGAACAAGCTCATGGACCGCATTGGCAAGATGCTGACGCCGATCCTGCTCGTCTTCCTCGTCGTGCTCATCGCGCGCACGCTGATCGCGCCGCTCGGCGGGATCCTCGATGCGACGGGCGCGTACGTTGCCGCGCCGTTCGCGCAGGGCTTCCAGGACGGCTATCAGACGATGGACCTCCTCGCGACGATCGCCATCGGCACGATCGTCGTCAATGCGGCGCGCATGCGCGGCGTCGAGGGCAAGCGTGCGCTCGGCGAAGTCACGCTGCTCTCCGGCCTCATCTCCGTCGTGCTCATGAGTGCGATCTACCTCTCGCTCTCGTACCTTGGCGCGACGAGCGCCGCCGTGCTCGGCCATTCGGAAAATGGCGGCCAGCTGCTCGCATCCGCCGTCGGCCTGCTCTTTGGCCCGTGGGGCAACCTGCTCCTCGCCGTCATCATCGCGCTCGCGTGCCTCACGACGTGCTGCGGCATCACGAGCGGCGCGGCGTGGTTCTTCAACAAATTGTTCCACAACAAGATTTCTTATGAGCGCCTGCTCCTCGGCTTCCTCATCTTCTCGTTTGCCGTCTCGAACGTCGGCCTCACGCAGATCATCGCGCTCGCTGTGCCGTTCCTGCTGCTCATCTATCCGCTCGTCATCGTCTTCGTCGTGCTGTCGCTGTTCGATGGCATCATCGGCAGCCGCCCGGGCATCTATCGCGGCGCGCTCCTGACGACGCTCGCCTTCAGCGCCATCGACGCGCTTTCGGCAGCCGGCCTCGGCCTGCCGGCCATCACCGGCATCCTGTCCGCGTATGTGCCGTTCTACGGCATCCAGATGGGCTGGCTCGTCCCCGCTCTCCTCGGCGCCCTCGTCGGCGGCATCTTCAGCGCGACAGAAACAGCACCCGTCGTCGAAGCGGAAAAAGGCTGACGACTCTCCACAGCCCCCCTCATCGAGGAGGGAGGGCCACGAAGTTGCAGGGGGTGTCCCCTGTAGGCAGTAACAATTCGCAACACAAAAACTTCCGCGGGTGCGACTGAGCATTCGCGGAAGTTTTTTCGCTTTTTGATTTAAGTTTTCTTCACAAATGACGATATAGAGAATAGCGAAGTTATCTCCATGGAAGGAGCAGATCCAAAATGGCCATGATCATCAAAAATAACGAGTCGGCGACCAGCGCGCTGAACACGCTCAAGAAAAACAGCGACAGCCTCGCGAAAGACCTCAAGAAAGTCTCGTCCGGCATGAAAATCAATGGTGCGGCGGACGATGCATCAGGATATTCCATCAGCGAGCGCATGCGCGTGCAGCTCCGCGGCCTCGAGCAGGACAATGCGAACGCACAGAATGCGACGAGCCTGCTGAAGACGGCGGACGGTGCCATCCGCTCGTCGCTCGACATCCTGAAGACGATGAAGGAAAAAGCGATCAACGCGGCGAACGACACGAACACGGACATCGACCGCGCGACGATCCAAAAAGAGCTCGACCAGTCCATTGACCAGCTCAATGACAATGCAGATGTCACGTTCAACGGCAAGCGCCTCTTTGACGGCTCGGCTGACACAGGCCACGACGTCAAGCAAACGATTGTCAAAGCACTGAACAGTGAGTGGATCGATTCGAGCTTGCAACTCGTCAAGGATACGTATGGCATCTCGTTCCAGGATGACACGGCGACGCAGCGCGACATGAAGCTGAAATTCGTCAACACGGGCGGCAACGACCTCGCGTCCGTATCCTGGATGCAGGACAGCGACGGCCACGCGCAAGATCTGACGCTCAATGTCAACATGGACTACTATGCGAAATTGGACCAGACCGACCCGAACGGCAGCACGGCATCGGCAGGCGCTGGTTTCCTCGATCGTACGCTTGCGCATGAATTTACGCATGCGGTCATGGCGTCCAATATCAAAGGGATGGGCAATCTGCCCGTCTATATCGTCGAGGGCGCGGCGGAGTACACGCACGGTATCGATGATGAGCGCGCATCCACGCTGCTCAAGCTCGATGCCTCGATGATTGCGGATCGGAATACGAAGGGGACGCAATCACCAAAAGACGAGTATGCGTATGTCGTCGGCTACGCTTTCATGCATTACCTCAATGCAAAAGGCGGTCATGACGGCATGGCCATGAAGCGCTTGATGTCGACACTTGTCAGTAGAGGCGGAACGCAGGCAGGCTTGGACGCGGCGGTCGCCGCTGCGACGAAGGGCACGTTTGCGACAGAAAATGATGCCATGACAGCCTTCCAAAAGGATCTTGCGGCCGCGAAGGACACAAAATCCTTCCTCAGAGATTCCTGCGACATCGACCTAGACAATCTGGAAGATACCGGCTCGGCGACCGGCTCGAAGTCGTGGAACGGTGAAGAAGCTGATGACAAAGAAGTCGTCCTCGAAGGCCAGTCCACGAGCTACTGGTGGTATCCATCGGCGCGCAAGACGACGATCGAAGGCCTGACGATGGACTGGGGCGACTACCCGCCGCCGGACCTCACGAATGCAGGCTTCCGCTTCCAGATCGGCACGAAAGCGAACCAGAACATTTTCGCGGCGTTCTCCGACATCCATGCGAACGCGCTCGGCGTCCGGAGCGACGAGGGCAAGAACGTCTCCGTCGCGACGCGCGCCGACGCGAAACGCGCCATCACGATCTTCGACCGCTCCATCCGCAAGGCGCTCGACCAGGCGACGACGATCGGCGCGCTCGCGAGCCGCATGAGCTACACGCAGAGCAACCTCACGACGGCGGCGGAAAACGTCCAGTCGTCCGAATCCACGATCCGCGACGCCGACATGGCGAAGGAAATGACGAACTACACGAAAGACAACGTCCTCATGCAGGCCGCGCAATCCATGCTCGCGCAGGCGAACCAGAGCTCGAGCGGCGTGCTGAGCTTGCTGCAATAAATCAAAGTAGCACCAGGCGGCTGTCTTGTGGTAAAATGATGGTACAAAAAATGTTGTGAAGGAGGCGGTTGCGATGGTGGTTTCCGTTGATTTGAATGAACGCGATGCGCAGGCAGTTGCGAGCTATGCAGAACGAAAAGGTCTGTCTTTGTCCGAGATGCTGGCGCAAATCGTACGAGAATACACGGCGATGGACGATGGAGCGACGGAAACGATGCGAGCCGTCGACGACGTGAACCACCATCGGAATCTCAGCCGTTCGTTTTCTTCCGTCGAGGAACTGATGGAGGAACTGAATGCTTGACATCCGGTATCGCAAGCAGTTCAAGAAAGATTACAAACGTGCATTGAAACAACCAGGGCACACGCCGGAACGGTTTCAGGCAGTCGTGGAACTCTTGGTGAACGAACAGGAATTGCCTGAGAAATATCACGACCATGCACTGACAGGTGACTACATCGGTTTCCGTGAATGTCATATTCTGCCCGACTGGCTGCTGATTTACAAGATCGAAAAAGAGATTCTGACGCTCACGCTGACGCGGACGGGGAGCCACAGCGAATTGTTTTGAAAAATTCCTTTGCAATTTTTCATTTAAGTTTTGCGATTTTCGTCCGATATAGTATAATAGAAGAGGCGGCTCGGCAGGGACGCCGGGTCTTGTGAAAAGGAAGGAGAGACTGCTGCTATGGCAATGGTCGTGAAAAATAATCTCAGCGCGAAGAATACGCTGAACCAGCTCAATAAAAATGAGAAAGCAACATCGAAAGATCTGAAGAAGCTCGCGTCCGGCATGCGCATCAACAGCGCAGGGGATGACGCGTCTGGTCTCTCCATCTCGGAACGTATGGAAGTGCAGCTCCGTTCGCTCGAGCAGGACAACCAGAATTCGCAGAACGGCGCCAGCTTGCTGAAGACGGCCGAAGGCGCTGTCCAGTCCACGGTGGAAATCCTCCGCACGCTGAAGGAGAAAGCCATCAACGCGGCGAACGACACGAACACGGATGACGACCGCGCGACGATGCAGAAAGAATTCGAGCAGTCCATCCAGCAGATCGATGAAAACGCGCAGCAGACGTACAATGGGCTGACGCTCGTGGATGGGTCGAAAGATAATCATGTCCCAGAGCCAGGCACGTATACATCTTTGACGAATGAAACGCTTTCTTCGGATACGGATGCCTTTACGTATATGACAGATCTCAAGGACAGCGATGGCAACAGCTTGCGCATCGATTCGAGCGATACCATGACGGTTTCGTACGTCATGAATGGTAAGACGCAGGTAGCTTCCACGAAAGTGGGAGATATTATGATTAATGGCATTTTTCGGTATACGGTGGGTGATTCGGATATTATCCTGCGCACACCAGTCAACAATACGGTCGGCGAGAATGAGTTTGGCGAGACTGTCATGAATCCGTCCGGGAAGACGGCATTGACCTTCATGGCGCAGCAACCAGGCGTCGATCATCAGATTGCCGGCCTGACCATTACCTTCCAAGACCGATATGGCACGGCAAAGCGCTATGCAAATGCGCTGTTCAATAATTTCCGCGAGACGGTTCGTGCGAAAGACCCGTCGGATGACAATGCCATCGACTTGCAGATCGGCACGAAGTCGAACCAAGCCGTCCGCACGGGCCTGACGGATATGCGCTCGCGGGCGCTCGGCCTCCGATCGACGGACGGTGAAATCCTCTCCATCACGTCGCAGGAAAAGGCAAATGCGGCCATCAATGTCTTAGACAATGCCTTGGCGAAAGCACTGAACCAGCAGACAGATCTCGGTTCCGTCCAGAGCCGCCTCAGCTATACGTCATCGAATATCGTCACGGCGAGCGAGAACACGACGAACTCGATGTCTGTCATCCGGGATGCCGATATGGCAGCAGAGATGACGAGCTATACGAAGAACAATGTGCTTACGCAGGCGGCACAATCCATGCTGGCACAGGCCAACCAGAGTAGTAGTTCCGTCCTCAGCCTGTTGCAGTAACAACGTGCAGGAGCTGTCGCAGAGGCGACAGCTCTCTTTTGCGTTTCAGGGAAAATAGATTTTATTGAATTTTGGGATACGAGATGGAGACCCGGGGAAAGGAAACGGATTTCTATGACGCGACAGCAAAAAGAGCAGGCACAGCTGGCCTGCAAGATCAGCATCGGACTCATGGCGGGCGTGTTCAGCGTTGTCCCGTCGGTTTCGGCTGCGCCGGTACACGATCCCGGTTCGTCCTATAATACCGTCCCCGCGGTGAACATCACGACGTCCGGCACGGTCACGAACGTGCAAGGCCCAGACCCGAACAATGTCGTCGCCTGGAAAGATTTCTCGGTCGGTGAGACGGAAACGGTCCAGTTCGATGGCGGACAGAAGACGAACAACTACCTCAATATCGTTACGGGACAGGGCACGTCGCAGATTGCGGGCGCGATCGAGGGCGGCAAGGATGTCTATATCGTCAACCCGCACGGCGTCGTATTCGGCGAAAACGCCAAGGTCGATGTCGGGAATCTCTATGTCTCGACGGAGAACACGGCGAAGGCGGTGTCGGCCTTCACGGCGGGCAAAACGGGCTCCGATGTCATCAAGGCGGACACGGCGAAGGCTGATGTCGTGAACCTCGGCACAGTGAATGCGGACAAGGTGCAGGTCTCGGGCGAGAATATCCGGTTCCTCGATTCGGGCGCGGTCCACAAGGAAGATGGGACGACCGCCAATACGGACGTCACGCTCAGCGGCACGGGCTACATCCATGTCGGCAATACGGCAGGGACGAGTGCGGGCTATGCGAAAGGCGGCACGGCAAGCGTCGAATATTACAAGCTCGTCCATAATGCAACCGAACTTAATAACATGAGCAAAGGTCTCTCGGGCAAATATATGCTCGCGGGGAACATCACGAATGCGGGTACGATTACGCCAATCGGCACAAGCAAAGCACCATTCAAAGGCAAGTTTGATGGCATGTTCTACGAGATTAAAGGCATGAAAATCACTGCCGCGGCGACGGATGCTGGCCTTTTTGGCTATACGAGTGGTGCACGAATCGAAAATCTTGGCGTTGTAGGAGCGAACATCGCGCCGGGCAAGGGCAACCAGAACGTAGGCAGTATTGTCGGTACTGCGGCGAATACGACGATTCGGAATGTTTACAGTGAAGGCAGTACGATCACGGTCAAAGTAAAGGGGGGTGGCCTTGTCGGTAACCTGACTTCTGGTTCGACGCTAAGTAGTTCGTACAACACGTCGAAGGTTGCAGCTGGAAGTGGATACGGTGCTGGTTTGGTGGGGAACGCTGACTCTGGGACTACAATCCAAGATTCTTATAACTTAGGGGCGATTACAGGAGATTCTTGTAATAAAGATCGATATGGCATTGCTTTTACTGGAACCAATAGTACAAACCCTGCTACTATCACGCGAGTCTATAACGCTTACAATGGTGTAACTTTTACAGACAATAAGGGCGGTAAAAACATCAGCGCCAGCTTCAATTTTTATTCAGGAACAAAACCTGGCTCCACAAGCGACGCCGCGCTTTCTACGGCCGAAAATATTTCGACATATTCTGCATGGGGCAGCAACATCTCCGGTGATGGCTCAACGGACACGACGTGGCGCATTTATGAGGGGCAGAGTACGCCCCTTTTGACAGCGTTTTTCAAGGGCAATGTCACAGCAGATTACAATTTCAATTACTTCGCGAATTCTACGGACACGGCATCGACATCGAACGGCCTGACGATGGCAGGGCTCAGCGGCACGACGGCGAACAACAACACGCAAGACATCGCGGCGACGTACAACGCGCAGTACCTGAAGATCGCGGACAGCACGGGATATGGTGCCGGCACGAAGTCGGATGTCACGTTCAGCGGCAATGTCACGAGCTCGGACAGCAACCTCACGATCAATACGACTGGCATCCGCAATGTCGTTTCGGACAGCAGCGGCAATGCAGTCGTGCAGTCGCTGATTTCCTCCGGTCAGCATGGCTACAACATCATCGGCGGCGGCGTCAAGCTCGAGAAGCGCAAAGTCTCGGCCTCGGGCATGGCGACGATCACGAAGGAATACGATGGCACGACCGACGGTACGGATGCCTTCGCGCAGGCGCTCACGGGCGGCAGCGCGAATGTGAACATCGCGGGCATCATCCCGGGCGACAGCGTCACGCTGAGCAACGTCACGGCGACGTATCAGGACAGCGCAACGGGCGCGAATGACGCTAAGGATGTCGGGACGAGCAAGCCAGTTTCCGTCTCGGTCACGGGCACGGCGGGCCTTTCCGGCGCGTCGGCGGGCAATTATTCCCTCGACACTACCGGACTCAAGAGCATGACGGTCACCGGCGACATCACGCCGCGCGCGATTTATGTCGATTTGAAGAGCCAGGGCAGCTTTGACAAGACCTATGATGGCGATGCAACCGTCACGGATACGAATGCCACCGTAGCGAATAATGTCGATTTCGATACGACGAAGCGTGTCGTCACCGTGAACAAGAAAACGGATGATGTCTCGCTCGATACGACGAATGGCGCGACGATCGAGTACTATTACAAGAACAAAACCGTCTCGGACGCCATCGCCACGACGGGCGCGACGTCTTACGACATCCGCTATACGAACCTCAAGCTCACGGGCAACGATGCGAAGAATTATCAGCTCGTCGTCGCGAATGCGAAGAGCACGAAGGGCTATGATGTGCTCTATGACGGCTCGACCCAGACGGCAGGCACGGGCTACCTCACGGCGAGCGGCATCATCAATCAGCGCGTCATCGACCCGGCTTCGTTCCAAGTCGTGGACAAGACAACGAAAAACGTGCTGACGGCGGAGAAGGACTACGATGGTACGTCGACGTACAGCTTGCCGACCGATGCGCAGGGCAATCTGACGGCGGAGATTTCCCCGACGGGGACGTCGACGATCAAAGACTCCGGCCTTGTTTCGGGCGAGAACATCCTTTTCACACCGACCGGCACGGCGAATTTCACAGAGTCCGATGGGACGACGAAGACGTCACAGGTCAAAGATGCGGCACTCGTGGCCGTCGGCCTGTCCGCTGCGCCGGATCCGCAGGCCACGAAGACGACGAAGCTCACGAACTACACGTGGGGCCAGAACGGCAGCACGCTGACGAGCACGGGCACGTATGATGTCACGATCGCGGGCAAGATCAATCCGCGCACGATCACCGTCCTCGTGAACCAGACGGGCGACATCGACAAGACGTATGACGGCAAGGATCTCGTCAACAATCCGAGCAACCCGCCGACGACGCAGCTGAATGCCAATGCCTTTGTCTTCGGGCAGACGGGCAGCATCGTCACCTATGACCCGAACACCATCAGCACGCAAAATACCAACCACCAGATCATCACGGATCAGACCAATGGCAAAGCGCCGACGATGACGATCACGCCGACGTATGCCAGTAAAGATGTCGAGCGCGACGCGAATTGGAAACCGACCGCCCAGGCCATCAATTATGATGTCCTGCTTTCGGGAACGAATGCGGAAAACTACAAGCTCGTGTCCGCAACGACGGGATCGAGCACAGGCGTCGCGGCTGCGACAACCGCAGGGGCGAACGGCCTGGAACTGACATTCGCAGGATCGATCACGGGCACGCAGAAAGGCACCATCAACCCGATCCAGCTGAATGCCGCCTTCAACAATTCTATCGAGAAGCCCTATGACGGCACGACGAACGTCGATATGACGAAGGTCAGCGGCACGCTGGGAACGGGCATCTTGACGGCGGATCAGGGCAATATCCAGTTGGATACGAAGAATCTGAAAGCTGCGTATCACAGCGAAAATGTCGATGGCAATGTTAACGGCGTCTTCACGAAAAATGCGAGCGGGCAGACGAACTGGATTGATTATACCGGTGTCGCTCTCATCGACAAGAGCACGGGCCAGAAGGCCAAAAACTATGACATTGCTTCGACAGCGGAAGGTGCGGGCAAGATCACGAAGCTCACGCTGAAGAAGGGCGACTTCGACTACACGTATGACACCATCAAAAAAGAATACGACGGCACGGATGCCGTGAACAATGCCGCCAGCCATCTGCTGACGGTCAAGGTCAAATCCTCGGTCAGCGCGAAGCAGGATGTCTTCAAGGACATCACGAACGGCAACAACATCGATCACACGTCGAATGTCTCGGCCACGTATGCATCGCCGAACAGCAAGGGCGGCGCCGCCCAGACCGTCACCTATCAGGCGACGATCAACGACGATGGCTCGGGCAACTTCGATTGGTCGAATCTGCCGAACGGCATCGCGGATACGGATACGAAGACGACAACAGGCACGATCACGGCGCGCAAAGTCAAAGCGGTTGCGGCCGGCCCGCTGACGAAGACGTATGATGGGACAGACACGGCAACGGCGACGAACGGCAACGCGCTCGTCATGTATACGTATGCCGGTACGCAGACCGGCCCGCAGCAGGGCCTCATCAATAACGGCACGGTTACGGACACGGACAATTCGTCTGCCGTCTACACGGACAAGCGGACGGGCTACAACGCTGCGGATGCGGGCACGACGGCGGACAAGACCGTGGCCTATACCATTGGCATCAAGACAGCAGACGCGACGAACTACGAGGTCATCGACGGCAATAACGGTAACACGCTCTATACGGGCGGTAAGGCGACGGCGAATACGCTTTCTGGTACGGGGAGTATCAACAAGCGCGCACTCAAGATTACGTTCGGCTACACCGATAAATCATGGGATGGCTCGGATGTCGCGACGGGCAACAAAACAGCCGTCAATGCGACGCTCGATGATTCGAATGCAGCGGGCAACAAGGATGGAAAGAGCGGCATCATCAAGACGGACGGCACGGATACGGTCTTCCAGAGCAATCTCTCGAAGATCGCGGGCAACTATGTCGATAGCAACGGCAAGTCGCAGACGAATGCCGGTACGGGCTTCACGGTCAATTACAGCAAGATCGATGACGCATTCAAAGTGACGAACAATGGCGTCACGACGGACTATGGGCGGAACTATACGTTCTCGCTGACAGGCACGGGCACGGGCGATATCGACCCGCTCACCATCACGGGCAACAACCTCCATCTCGATTTTGACGGAATCACAAAAGAATATGATGGCGGCAACAGCGTTGTCGGCAAGGGCGGCACGTCTTCGTATGGTGCCGCAGACTACATCACGGACAACTGGGTCGATGTCGATGGCGATGGCAATCTGACGAGCAAGGACGTCATCCTCGGCGGCGGCTCGCAAAACGGGGCGTCGTCCGGCCTCCAGAGCATGATCCAGAGCGCGACGTATGACGATACGCAGGGAAATGCAGGCACGAGCAAAAGCGTCACCTATGAGCTGAACCTGGGAAATACGAACAATTTCTCGTTCGCCTCGGGTTTTACAAATATCTCGACCGGCTCGAATGCCTTGACATCGTATGCCAATGGCGTGCTCACGTCGAAAACGACCGGCGACATCACAAAGCGCAAGGTCGTGGCATCGCCTATCGGCGCCATCACGAAGACGTATGATGCGACAACGAACCTGCCGTCGACGGCGGGGACGTTGATTTCGTATACGCATTATGGCACGCCAGGGAAAGGCCTCGTCGGCAACGGCGACAAGGATGCTTCGACGGGCAAGTTCATCCAGTCGGATGCCGGCTCGGCAGCGAACCTCGTCACGTACAACCTCGCCATCAACAATGGCAACAACTATGAAATCGTCGACAGCAACGGCGCGGCGATTTCGACGCTCGATGGCGCGGGCACGATCAACAAGCGCGCCCTGACCATCAACTTCGGCAAGACGGTGAAGTCGTGGGACGGCTCCGATGTCGCGACGGGCAACCTCACGCCCATCAACGCGACGCTCAGCGACGCGAACAACGGCGACGGCAAGACGGGCGTTTTCAACACCGACGGCACGGACAAGGTCTTCCAGAGCAATCTCTCGAAGATCACAGGCCAGTATCTAAGTGGCGGCAAGTCCCAGACGAATGCCGGCAAGAATTTTGATGTCCAGTACAGCAATTACGCGAATGCATTCATCGATGCGCAGAACAACGATTTCGGGAAGAACTATGTCATCACGGCGGCGACAGGCAAAGGCGATATCGACCCGCTCGCCATCAACAGCAACAACTTCCATCTCGAGTTCTCCGGCATCACGAAGGAATACGATGCGACGGACAAGGTCGTCGGCACGGGTGGCACGTCGTCGTATGGCTCGGGCGATTACGTCACGCTGAACTGGATCGACGTCGATGGCGATAACACGCTGACGAAGAAAGATGTCGTCCTCGGCGGCGGCTCGACCAACGGCGCGACAGCGGGCTTCCAGAAGCTCATTCAGAGCGCGACGTATGACAATAATGCGAATGGCAATGTCGGCAATGGCCAGGGCGTCACGTATGTCCTGAACCTCGGCAATCCGCAAAACTACACATTTACAGGGTTCACGAATGTCAAGACGGGTAAGTATACGACGGCTTCGTATGCGAATGGCAAGCTGACGGCGAACACGATCGGCGACATCACGAAGCGCAAGGTCGTGGCCTCGGCGACGAATGCGAACCCGACGAAGACGTATGATGCCGGTACGGCGCTGGTGAACAGCACGAAGTACCCGCTCACGACGCCGCTCGTTTCCTATACGCATTATGGCACGGCGGGCGCCGGCCTCGTCGGCAGCGACAAGGATGCCTCGACAGGGAAATATACGTCGGCGGGCGCTGGCACGGGCAGCAATAAGGTCCAGTACAGCCTCGCCATCAACAATGGCAGCAACTACGAGATCGTCGACAGCACGGGCAAGGCCATCTCGACGCTCGACGGCACGGGCACGATCAACAAGGCGCCGCTGACGATTGATTTCGGCGACGTGTGGAAAGTCTATGACGGCAACGCGGACGTCACGACGTCGAGCGGGGCGCAGTACAGCGGGACGACGGCGCCGTCGGCGAATCCGCAGACGGCGATCACGCCGACGCTTTCGGGCTTTGTCGGCGGGCAGAATGTGGCGTTTGACCCCACGGCGACGAAGCTCATCTCGGGTAGCTATGTCAAGTGGGACCCGTCGACGAAGACGTGGGTCGTCGATCCGCACGTCAACTGGCAGAACGTCAATACGCAGACGCTCGGTTACAAGGCCGTCGGGTATTCGAATCTCGATGCTGCGTTCGCTAATCTCGCCTCGCGCAACAGCGTGCTCGACAACTATGAGCTCACGGGTGCGACGAATGCAGGTGCGTCCGTCACGGCGAATGCGAGTGGCATCGCGCAGTCGGTGTATTTCTCCGAGGCGCTAAAGAAAGGCCAGATTCTGCCGCTCGCCCTGACCATGGGCAATATCCAGTCGAAGGTGACGACGACGACGAAAGAGTACGACGGCACGGCTGATGTCAAAGATCCGACGAAGACGCTCACGCTCTTTGAAAACCTGACGGGTAAGAATGTCGTCATCCCCTATACGTTGCAGTCGGCGACGTATGACAATGGGCAGGTTGATCAGACGAACGGGAAGGCAGTTGGCGTGACGTACACGCTCGACGCGAAGAATCCGTTCCCTGCCATGACGCTCAATGACTTCGTCATCAATGGGACGACGCAACAGGCGTATCAGGGCAAGACATTTACGGGCGATGGCGTCATCGATCCGAAGAATATCTATGTCCAGCTCGACAAGACGTCCGGCATCAAAAAGGAATACGACCATTCGACGGATGCTGATCCTGACAACGTGCAGTATTATGACACGAATGGCACGTTGCTGGGGACAGGAAACAATACAGGGAATATCATTGTCAGCCGGGATCAGGGCAAGGTATCGCTTTCTGTGAAGTCGGCGCTGTTCGATGACGAAAATGCGACGATCGACCGCGCGAACTCGACATCGAAAAACGCGCAGAATATCACGTATACGGTCGATCTCGATGACGCGACGAACAAAGGAAACTATGTGCTCCTCGACACGAATGCGAAGGCGGCAGGCACGCCGACGGCGGTGACGGTGACGAATCCGACGACGGGCGCGACGACGACGCTCACGCAGACGGAGAACGTGTACAAAGCGACGGGCGATATCTATCGTGCGGCCATCAAAGTACAGAGCAACGGCCAGTCCATCCAGACGGGCAAGCAACCGTCGGCCTATACGGGCAAGACGTCGGGCTGGATCACGGGCGATGCAGATTCGACGGCTTGGACGAGCGCGGGCGGCGACAAGCAGCTCACGTGGAACGTCCTGCCGGGCGCGACGACGGGCAGCGCAGGCTCGTATGACATCTATGGCTGGTATCGCGACCCCAAGACGGGCGCTTATCCCAGCACGACGACGACCGTCACGGATCCGGTGACGAATGCTGTCCTCAAGACCGTGGTGACCTATCAGCGGCCGGATAACAGCACGCTGACGAAAGTCACGGACCAGACGACGGGCGTCGTCACGTGGTCCGGTGTCGATGCGCAGGGCAATGCCCTGCCGTCGAGCGCCCTCACGGGCTGGTTCGCGTCGCTCGATCCGACGAATGCGACAGCGACGGATTGGGCGAGCGACGGCACGGCGGAGTATCAGATCAAGACGGGCAACTATGGCACGAACTATTACTTCGAGCAGGTGCCGTCACAGCTGACGGTCTATGCTCCGTCCCATCATGGTGGCGGCGGTGGTGGCGGCACGAAGCCGGTGACACCGGTCACACCAGTGACGCCAGACAATCCTGTGACGCCTGTGACGCCAGACAATCCGGTGACACCGGTCATCCCAGATGTGCCGGACGATCCAGTATTGCCAGTGAATCCGCTGGACATTTCGAAAGAAACCAATCCTGCCAAGCAGTTCGTCCCGAACAGCGAGGCGTATAACAATGCGTCGCATGACGATTTCGGCAGCGTGACGCGTTCCGGCCAGGCGGGGATCGAGTATGCGTCGGGCGGCATCAATGTCGCGGGCGCGGAGACGCCGACGGTCAGCACGTCAGACGTGGACAATGCCGCCATTGGTCTGCAGAATGCTGGCTCGATCGTCAATCTTTCGGGCGGCGACGCCATGGAAGTGAACGCTTCGCGCATCGACCTCACGGGCGGCGATTCGTTCACGGTCACGGTTGACGATGGGACGACGTATGACAGCTCGGCTGCCATCGAGACGACGGGCGCGCAGACGAAAGACAGCGCAGCCGCGGTCGATACGACAGCGTTGGATGCGACGGGCACGCAGACGAAAGACGGCGCAGCGGCCGTTGATACGACGGCGCTGGATGCGACGAGTACGCTCGAAACGACGTCGGATGCGACGGCTACGGTGGAAACCGTTGAGCCCGATGCGACGCTGACGACGACGCAGCAGATGCTGACGACGGAGGATGTGCAGCTCTTTGCGGATGCGACGTCTTTGAACGATGCAGAGGAAACAGAGGAAACAGAGGACGAAGACGAGGAACGCAAGGAAGCAGATGCGTCAGCGGCGGCAGACGAGAGCGCGATCGGCATCGAGTCCGAAGGCGCGGGCGTGAAGGTCGCGTGATCCTTGGGGCATCTGGAAGGGAAGGACACTATTTGAAATATAAATCCTATAAATCTTTGACGGGAGCCGTGCTCCTCAGCATGGCGATGGGGGCGCAGGTAGAGGCCGCGCCCTCGCTGTGGGGCCCGGAACAAGACATCGGCAACCAGGCGCCAAAGCCGTCGATCACGGTCGAGCTCTGGGAAGTCGGCGATGAGGAGGGGACATTTATCCCCGAACAAAAACCGGAACCAGAGCAAGCGACCGGACAGGAACCAGCGCAGGAAACAAAACCGCAGGCAGAGGAAAAGCCGGAACCATCGACGGCAGAGACAGAAGCGCCGGGAAAAGCGGAACCAACGGTTCCAACGGAGCCAACGGAATCAACGGAACCACCGGAAACCGCAAAGGCCCCCTCGCTGTTCGAAGATCAGGTGACGGGGCAGCAGGCGGCTTCGCGGCCGGACGTCCCGCAGCCGGAGCCGAAAAACGAGCAGCAGAACACGGGGACGGCAGAGGAAACAGAGAAGACAGCGCAGCCGAAACCAGCAGAGACCACGTTCACGGTGAAGAGCATCACGATCGATGCCTCGGAACTGAAGGTGGACAAGACGGCGCTCGATGACTTGATGAAAGATTGCATCGGCGATGGCATGACGCTCTCGAAGCTCAATGCCGCCATCGCGCAGGTCACGCTCTACTGCCGCACGCATGGATATCCTGCGTCGGCCGCGTACCTGCCAGCGCAAGAGGCGAAGGACGGCGCCGTGCAGATCAAGGTCATCCCGGGCCGCTATGGCGATGTGAAGATCGAAAACCACAGCCAGCTGAAAGAGGACGTGGCGATGCGCTTTGCCTCGGGCCTCAAGAAAGATGAGATCATCCGCTCGAAAGGCCTGGAGTCGACGCTGTATTCCATTTCGGATGTCAGCGGCACGAAGGCCGTCGGCGTCCTCGCGCCGGGCAAGGATTTTGGCACGAGCGACGTGACGGTGCGCATCGAAGATGGCAAGCAGTCGAACACGGTGCTTTATGCAGAGAACTATGGCTCAAAATCGTCCGGACGCTACCGCTATGGCCTGCAACAGAGCTTTTATGACATTGCGGGCACGGGCGCGCGCGCGAGCCTCGGCGGCTTGATCTCGAATGCGCGCATGCACAACTACTATGCAAACTATGAGCTGCCCATCGGGCGCGGCGGCCAGACGCTCGGCTTGGGGCTCAGCCAGATGGACTACAAGCTCGGCGGCCCGTTCCGTGCGCTCGGCGCGAATGGCAAGGCGAAGACGGTGAGCCTCTTCGGCTCGCTGCCGTTCTACCACACGCATGACAGCCAGCTGAAGCTGACGTACGGCTATGATTACCGCAAGCTTGAGGACGACCTCGACTTCTTCGCAGGCGCGGCGGACAGCGAGAAGCACTCGCATAGTGTCCACGTCGGTGTCCAGGGCTCGCAGCAGATGCCGAAAACTTCGGTTGCCTATGACGCGACCGTCACGCATGGCACGCTTGGCATGGATTCCACGTATGCGGAGGCCGTCGACCAGTTGGCGAAGACGAGCGGCACGTTCACGAAATTCACAGCGGACGCGACGGTTGTGCAGTCGCTCGGCCATCGCACGGACGTCATGGTCAAAGCCTCCGGCCAGCTCGCGAGCCGCAACCTCGATGGCTCGGAGCAGCTCTATCTCGGCGGCGCGAACGCCATCCGCGCCTATCCGCAGGGCGAGGCGTCGGGCGATCTTGGCCTCCTCGGCACGGCGGAGTTCCGCTACTACACGGATCTCCCAGGCCTCGTGCTCAGCACGTACTTCGACGCCGGCCATGTGAGGCTCGCGAAAGACGGCAGCGAAGGCAGCGAAACGCTGAAAGGCTGGGGCGTCGCCGCGAGCTACACGAAGCCCGGCGACTGGTTTGCACGCCTCGACTACGCCCGCCGCATCGGCGACAGCAAATATATGAGCGAAGACGCGAAAGCCAAAGGCCGCCTCTGGTTCATCCTCGGCAAAATCTGGTAAAGTTCTTTGTTTGCAGCCTTCCCCTCAGGGAAAGGGGGACCGCGTTAGCGGTGGAGAGGTAAGCAGACTCTTAGCGCTTTAGCGCTTAGAGGTCGCTTATGCCGATGAAGTCGGCAGTCCCCTGTACGTTGTAAGGATGAGTAGGTTGTCTCTTCCGCGGGTGCGATATAGAATTTGACAACTAAGGTTGTCTATTGCTATAATAAACACCGTCGTGGAGAGGTGTCCGAGCGGTTTAAGGAGCCGGTCTTGAAAACCGGTGATGCAGCAATGCACCGTGGGTTCGAATCCCACCCTCTCCGCCATCTGATGAATAGTGAAGAACCGTCTGCGGGCGGTTCTTTTTTTGTGGAAGGAGCGCATCCTTTGAAAATCGCATTCTTCGACTCCGGCATGGGAGGGCTCTCCGTCCTCCATCACGCGCGCAAGGCGTTGCCGCACGAGTCGTTCATCTTTTATGCCGACGAGACGCATGTGCCGTATGGCACGAAATCGCGCGAGGATGTCGAACGCTTCGTCGCCGAAGCGTTTGAATTCCTGCTCGCGCAGGATGTCAAGGCCATCGTCGTCGCCTGCAACACGGCGACGTCCGTCGCCGTGCCCGCCATGCGCGCGCGGTATGACCTGCCGATCATCGGCATGGAGCCGGCCGCGAAGAAAGCGCTCGCGCTCGACCCCGTGCATCGCGTCCTCGTGACGGCGACGCCAATCACCGTCGCTGGCGAAAAAATGGAGCATCTCATCGAGCGCGTCGACCGCGAGCACCTCGTCGACCGCCTCGCGCTGCCGGAGCTCGTGACCTTCGCCGAGCACATGGAGTTCGACAGCCCGGCCGTTGAAAATTATCTCCGCAAAGAGCTTGCGCCGTACGACCTCGCAACCTATTCCGCACTCGTCCTCGGCTGCACGCACTTCAATTATTTCAAGCCCGCATTCCGCAAGATTTTGCCGCGCACGATGCGTTTCGTCGACGGCAACGAAGGCACCGTCGCGCAGCTCATCCGCAAGCTCAAAGAACGCGGGGAGCTCGCGGAAGAGGGTGAGCAGACGGTCGAGTATTTCTACTCGGGCGAGCGCGTGACGGATGCGGAAGAGTTGGAACGGATCGCCGCGTATAACCGTCGACTTGACGAAGTTTATGATTTGTAACGAAAGGAAGCAGCCTCTCCCTCTGGGAGCAATGTCATTAAGTTAAGAGACAGCCCTCCTCCTTGGAGGAGGGACAGGGCCGGCAGGCCCAGGGAGGATAAGCAGGCTCTTAGCGCTTTAGCGCTTACTCGCTTATGCCGATTCATCGGCTGCGGCTTGTAGTTTGTCACAATTCGCAGGCTGTCACACAGCGCCCGTGCGCGCACGTCCTCCGATACGTTACGACATGCGGCCACGGGGCCTGAGTGACTGCGTACGTATTGTTAAGACCTACAGGCCGCTCCCTCCTGACGCTGCGCTTCGCTCCGCGTCTGTCCTCCCTCCAAGGAGGGAGGCTGGGGTTGTGAGCCTTCCGCGCTTAACTTAATGACATTGCCTCTGGGAGAGGTGCCGAGCGTCAGCGAGGCGGAGCGGGTACAAGGGTGCTGTAGCCAAACAATGCATTCAGTGTTTCGAAGCATTTCATAGGAAGAACTGCTTCGGAACTGCGAGATCCCATAATTTCCCTGTGGATAACTGAAATCCCTCAATTCAACACAAATACGGAAAGAAAATTTCGTGAAAAGCAGGAATGTCTTCGTTTTTTCTCGAATTAAAGTAACGACGAAACTGAAAGGAAGTGACAATTCATGTCCGATTGCATTTTCTGCAAGATCGCAGCAAAGGAGATCCCGTCGAGCCTCGTTTATGAAGACGATGTCTGCGTTGCGTTTAAAGACCTCGAGCCGCAGGCGCCGGTGCATGTGCTCGTGATCCCGAAGAAGCATGTCGAGAGCGTGCTCGCGCTGACGGAGAACGACAAGGCGCTCGTCTCGCACATCCTCGTCGACGTGATCCCGAAGCTCGCAAAGTCTCTCGGCGTCGCGGAGAAAGGCTTCCGCGTCGTGGCGAATACGGGGGCAGAAGGCGGCCAGTCCGTCAAGCATCTTCATTTCCATTTGTTGGGAGGAAGATCAATGCAATGGCCTCCAGGCTGAGGCAAAGCGGAATCGCTGCCTCGTGATTTATTTTGTTGACACAAGCGGCTCGATCGGCTATAATGTCATGGTGTAGTTACGAAAAACTACGTGCCGAAGTCAAGTGGAGGGAGGGAAACAAATGGCAAACGAAATCAAGGTCGGTAAAAACGAATCGATCGATAGTGCTCTCCGCCGCTTCAAGCGCATGTCCCAGAAAGCTGGTACGCTCGCTGAGGTCCGCAAACGTGAACATTATGAGAAACCGAGCGTTCGCCGGAAGAAGAAATCCGAGGCTGCTCGTAAACGCAAGTACAGAAGCTAATCGCTAATGGAATGCAAGAGAGGCGCCTGCGAGTCGAGAGTGACTTGCAGGCGCTTTTTTAGCGCGGAAATGGTGTGGGACGCATGCACGATGGAAGTGCAGCAAATATAGAAGGGAAGAGATACCATGTCCATCAAGGAACAACTCACGGCTGACATGAAAGAAGCCATGAAGGCACACGAAAAAGACCGCCTGTCCGTCATCCGCAGCGCGCGCGGCGCGATCCGCCAGGCCGAGATCGACGGCGGCCACACGGAGCTCGATGACCAGGGCGTCATCGGGGTCTTGAGCAAGGAAGTCAAGATGCGCAAGGACTCCATCGAGGAGTTCAAAAAAGGCAACCGCGACGACCTCGTGCAGAAGACGCAGGCCGAGATCGACGTGCTCATGAAGTACCTGCCGGCGCAGCTTTCCGAGGACGAAGTCAAAGCGCTCGTCAAGGAAGCCGTCGAAAAGGTCGGCGCGAAGACGCAGAAAGACATGGGCAAAGTCATGGGCGCGCTCATGCCGAAGGTCAAAGGACGCGCCGACGGGAAACTTGTAAATCAGTTGGTTCGTTCGATGCTCGTAGGCTGACAACAGAATATACGCCCCCCTCTGGGGGATAAGCAGACGCAAGGCGCTTTAGCGCCTATGCGGTCGCTTATGCCTTGGCGGGTGGCCCCGAAGGGGTCGGAGAGGGTAGCGCAGTTTGTGATTCTTATGCCTTTCAAAAGGAATGAGAATCTCGTTTATGCGCTACCCTCTCAGTCTCGCTGACGCTCGACAGCTCCCCCAGAGGGGAGCCTTTTTATGTAGGCAGGAATTTTCAACATTGTGTAGAATAATGTAACAAAAGAGTTTTGAAGGGAGGAATCATTTATGGCGATTGTATCGCTCCCCGTCGTCAAGATGCTGCTCGTCGCGATCATGTTCCTCGGTTTGCTCGTTGAGATCAAGACGGGCGGCATGGGGGCGGGGGTGCTTTTGGGCATTGTCGCGGCCGGCGTGTTCTGGGGCAGCCAGTATGTGGAGGGCGCTGTGAGCTTTTACATGCTCGCCGTGTTCCTCGGCGGCATCCTCTGCATCATCATCGAGATGCTGCTGCCGACCGTCGGCCTGCTCGCCGGCGTCGGCGTGGCGGCGATGCTCTACAGCGTCGTGCTCGCGCTCGGCGGCGATGTCGACGCGATCCTCGCGCTGCTCGGCGCGTGCGTGATCGCCGTCGCCCTTTTCGCACTCGTCGTGAAGCGCTTGCCATCGAGCAAGCTCTGGAACAAGTTCGTGCTGCATGACCAATCGACAAGCAAGCGCGGTTTTGTCAGCGCCGCTCCACGCACGGAGCTCGTCGGCCGCACGGGCGTCGTGACGACGGAGCTCCGCCCGTCCGGCACGGCCGACATCGACGGCCGGCCCGTTGACGTCGTCTCCGAAGGAGCATTCTTGCCGAAAGGAACAAACATCCGCGTCGTCACTGTGGAAGGTGCGCGCGTCGTTGTGAGAAAGGAGTAAGAATATGCTATCACTCATCGGTTCCGGTTTCTTCCTCGTCCTCATCATCGCGGCTGTCATGATTTTTTTGCACTTCGTGCCGCTCGGGCTTTGGATTTCTGCTTTGGCGGCGGATGTGCGCGTCAGCATCATCACGCTCGTCGGCATGCGCATGCGCCGCGTGCCGCCGTCGAAGATTATTTTGCCACTTATTAAAGCCAATAAGGCCGGCCTTGACGTGCAGGTCAACCAGCTCGAAGCGCATTACCTCGCGGGCGGCAATGTGGACAAGGTCGTCGACGCGCTCATTGCGGCGCATCGCGCACAGATTCCCCTGCCGTTCGAGCGCTCGGCGGCCATTGACCTCGCGGGCCGCGACGTCTTGGAGGCCGTGCAGATGAGCGTCAATCCGAAAGTCATCGAGACGCCGGTCGTCTCGGCTGTCGCGAAGAACGGCATCGAACTCAAGATCAAGGCGCGCGTGACCGTGCGCGCGAACATCGACCGCCTCGTCGGCGGCGCGGGCGAGCCGACGATCATCGCGCGCGTCGGCGAAGGCATCGTCACGACCGTCGGTTCGTCCGAGAGCCACAACGACGTGCTCGCGAATCCGGATGACATCTCGAAGACCGTCCTCGGCAAAGGCCTCGATGCTGGCACGGCCTTCGAAATCCTCTCCATCGATATCGCGGACGTCGATGTCGGTCGCAACATCGGCGCCGAACTCCAGACCGATCAGGCCGAGGCCGACAAGCGCATCGCGCAGGCGAAAGCCGAGGAGCGCCGCGCTATGGCTGTTGCGAAGGAGCAGGAAATGAAAGCCTACACACAGGAAATGGAAGCGAAAGTCGTCGAGGCGCAGGCCGAAGTCCCGCACGCCATGGCCGACGCGCTGCGCGAGGGCAAGCTCGGTGTCATGGATTATTACAACCTCAACAACGTCCAGGCCGACACGGACATGCGCAATGCCATCAGCCAGTCGGGCGCCTCGGACAAGCTCGCGCCGCAGACGCCCGTGACGAAATGACGGCGCAAAGCGTGAGAAAGGAGGCGCCATGTCATGGATGCAAGTGATATCTTCAATATCCTCATCGTCATCGCATTCTTCCTGCTGCCGCTGCTCGACCGCAAGGACAAGAAAGGGAAAGGCGGGGTCAAAGGCAAGGCGAAATCCTTCCGCTTGCCGAAGTCGGTTTCCGACGATCTGACGCACGTCCTTTCGAAAAAGTTCCCGACCCTCGACGAAGTGCAGCAGGCCGAGAACGTCCTGCGCCATCGCGGCGAGCTCCTGCCGAATGAAACGATGTGGCAGCCGGATGTTGCGACAGAATTGACGCAGGAAGCCGAGCAAATGGTTTCGGAGATTGCATCGGAAGCAACACAAAACGTGACGCGCCCTGCGCCCGATGACATGATGCTCGACGAAGCGGCGGCTCATTTGCGCGGCGTCGCGCATACGGCAGAATATGAAGCGCGGAGAAAACGCGAGGAGGCGCAAGTCCGTGCAGCGGAGCAAGCAGCGTACGAACGCGCGGCGAAGATTCCAGGCACGCAGCCGAAACCCACGATGCCGCGCATCGAACTGACGGCGGAGAAGGCAAGGGAAGCCATCGTATTGGCTACGATTTTAGGAGCGCCGAAAAGCAAACAGAAATCACGGAAGCCCTTCTGATAATGCAATGACGTTAAGAAACGAAGGGGCGTGCAAATGGCAGGGGGCTGTTGCAGTTACTAGACCGATTCCACATGGATCTGTTGCCGAGTGTAACGAATACAGCAGCCTTTCCCTTTGGGAAAGGGGGACCGCTTCAGCGGTGGAAAGGGTACTAGGGTGCGATAGCCGAGCAAGAAATAAGCAACTTTCAAAGCATTGAGTCGTTTGTGTTAAAACGTAATGCTTTGAAGGTTGCTTTGTATTTGGTACAAATCGCACCCTTGTACCCTCTCCGTCGCGTTGCGCGCGCCACCTCTACCTAAAGGATAAAGCGACCTCTAAGCGCTAAAGCGCTAAGAGTCTGCTTTTCCCTGAGGGAGAGGCTGCTGGAAGCGTTGCTTTCGCAACAGATGAAACTGTCGACAAAATAACCCATGACAAACACACCTCAATGTAGTAGAATGTACAAGTATGCTTTTTGCAATCCTGCGGAAGCCCATTCCGATGAATATAGGTGATAATGTTGTCGAACGCGATGTTTGATGTGATCAATAGCGACCTTTCGCGGCTGGAGGACACGCTCCTCGAAGCGGTGACGGCACCGGACGAGCTCGTGACGGAGGTCGGCACGCACCTCGTGACGTCGGGCGGCAAGCGGTTGCGTCCGGCGCTGTGCCTCTTGTCGGCACATGGCGGCCCCGCCTTTGACCTCGAGCACACGCTGCCGCTCGCGACGGCGCTCGAGCTCATCCACACGGCATCGCTCGTGCATGATGATGTCATCGACAAGGCGGACACGCGGCGCGGCGCGCCGACGGCGAATGCGAAGTGGGACAACAAGATCGCGATCCTCGCGGGCGACTTCATCTTCGCACGCGCGTTCCACCTCGTGACGGCGGGCGGCTATGGCGACCATGTCTCCGGCCGCCTCGCGTGGCTCGTCGGCAATCTCAGCGTCGGCGAGATCATCCAGGACAAGGAAATGTACCGCGCCTCCCGCGATGAGGCGGACTACTACAACCGCATCCAGAAGAAGACGGCAGACTTCCTCGAAATCTGCTGCGAGCTCGGCGCGCTTGTCGGCGGCATGAAAAAAGAGGAAACGGACGCGCTCGCGCAGTACGGCCATGACATCGGCATGGCGTTCCAGATCACGGACGACCTGCTCGACGTCTCGCAGACGAGCGAGCAGATCGGAAAGCCCGTGGGCAACGACATCCGCCAAGGCATCATCACGCTGCCCGTGCTGCGCGCGCTCCATGAAAGCGACGACCGCGACGAACTGCTCACGATTGTCACGAATCCGCAGATGACGAACGACGACGTCAACCGCGCACTGGAGATTGTGAAAACGACGGACGGCATGGAATTTGCGAAGGGCAAGGCGGACGAATATCTCGCACACGCGAAGGCCATCCTGCCTGCGAATTTGCCGGCGGACATCCGCGATGCCTATGAGCAAGTGGCCGACTTCATCGGCGACCGTGATTTCTGACGTGACCCAATATATGAACGCTCGCGCAAGCGGGCGTTTTTTGGTGGCGCGAAAAGTGAATCCGATTCAGTATTCATGCGGCTCCGCGCCGTTTTCTTTTCTTGAATACGAGGGCGGAATGTGATAGAATTACCGTACGAGCGTATGTATTTTTCACAGAAAGTGGGAGGGATTACTTTGCGAGAACTCGACGCAAAAACAATCACCGAAAATGTCGCCCAGATGTGCAAGGAAGCGGCTTATTACCTTCCGGAAGACGTCTACAAGGCACTGAAGAAAGGCCGCGAGACGGAGAAATCGCCAGCGGGCCAGAACGTGCTGGACCAGATCATCAAGAATGCTGAAATCGCGAAGGCAGAGGATCGCCCGTACTGCCAGGATACCGGCATGACGATCGTCTTCCTCGAAGTCGGCCAGGATCTCCACATCGTTGGCGGCGATCTTGAGCAGGCCGTGAATGACGGCATCGCGAAAGGCTACACGGAGGGGTATCTTCGCAAGTCCGTCGTCAGCGAGCCGCTCTTCAACCGCGTGAACACGCAGAACAACACGCCGGGCGTCATCTACACGAAGATCGTCCCGGGCGACAAGCTCAAGATCACGGTCGAGCCGAAAGGCTTCGGCTCGGAGAACAAGGGCGGCGTCAAGATGCTCGTGCCGGCGGACGGCGTCGAGGGCGTCAAGAAAGCCGTCATGGACATCATCCTCCATGCCAGCATGAATCCCTGCCCGCCGACGGTCATCGGCGTCGGCATCGGCGGCACGATGGACAAGGCCTGCCTCTACAGCAAGGTCGCGCTGACGCGCTCCGTCGACAGCCACAACCCGATGCCGGAATACGCGAAACTCGAAGACGAGCTCCTCGACCTCATCAATCAGACGGGCATCGGCCCGCAGCTCGGCGGCTCGACGACGTGCCTCGGCGTCAACATCGAGTGGGGCCCGACGCACATCGCCGGCCTCCCGGTCGCCGTCACGATCTGCTGCCACGCTTGCCGTCACAAGACGCGCACGATCTGATTGTTTTTACCATCGAGGAACAGGAGGAACACCATTATGGCAGAACCCATCAAAATCCATACGCCTTTCACGGAGGAAATGTCGAAGAAGTTCCACATCGGCGACGCTGTCCTCATCACGGGCGAGATCTACGCAGCGCGTGACGCGGCGCACAAGAAGATGTGCGAAGCGCTCGCAAAAGGCGAGAAGCTCCCGATCGACTGGCATGACAAAATGGTCTATTACCTGGGACCCACGCCGGCGAAACCGGGCGATCCGATCGGCTCGTGCGGCCCGACGACGTCCGGCCGCATGGACGCCTACACGCCGACGATGCTCGACCAGGGCATCAAGGGCATGATCGGCAAAGGTTCCCGCTCGAAGGAAGTCGTCGAGTCCATGAAGAAAAACCACGTCACGTATTTCGCAGCGGTCGGCGGCGCTGCCGCGCTCATCGCGAAATCCGTGAAGAAGTATGAAGTTCTTGCGTATCCGGAGCTCGGCCCGGAGGCGCTCGCGCGCCTGACGGTCGAGGATTTCCCGGCCATCTGCGTCATTGACTGCGAGGGCAACAGCCTGTACGAAGTCAACCAGGAGAAATATCGTACCCTGAAGGGCTACTGATATATTGGGAAAAGGACGGCTCTCGCATTCCTCGCCTCCCCCTTTGGGGGAGGTGCCCCGAAGGGGCGGAGAGGGTAACGGCGTATCAAAATATTCGATTCTTTCGATAGGAATATGAATCGCAAACAGCGTTACCCTCTCAGTCGCCCTGCGGGCGCCAGCTCCCCCAGAGGGGGAGCCTTGGAAACGAGGCGTTCTCCCGGGAAATTATAGGAGGTATAGAATGTATAACGTAACTTTTTATCTGCGTCGCCTGCATTCGCTCGTCGGTCTCTTTGTCCTCGGCATCGTCATCCTCGAGCATGTCTTCACGAATGCGACGTCGCTCGGCGGCCCGGAGGCGCTGAATGGCGGCCTCGCGATGATGGAACTCATCCCGAAACCGATCTTCTACGGTCTTGAGATCTTCGGCATCGCCATCCCGCTCATTTTCCATGCCGTCTACGGCGTGTACATCGCGCTCCAGGCGAACAACAACCCCGGCCGCTTCGGCTACGTCCGCAACTGGATGTTCACGCTGCAGCGCTGGTCCGCTTGGTACCTCGTGCCGTTCCTCATCTGGCACATCTTCTATCTCCGCATCTACACGAAGGGCATCTGCGGCATCCCCATTTCGTATGAGCTGCTCGACAGCTACTTCACGAACCCGATCGTCGTCGTGCTCTACACGATCGGCATGATCGCGGCGATCTTCCACTTCTGCAACGGCATCACGACGTTCTGCATGACGTGGGGCATCGCGAAAGGCCCGCGCGTCCAGAGCGTTGTCAGCGTCCTCTCGATGCTGCTCTGCGCGGCCCTGAGCCTCGTGACGATCGCATTCATGGCGCACTACGTGATGTTCTGATGGCCGATACGAAAAGGAGATAAAGAATGGCTAACAAACCAGAAAATAAGATTATCGTCGTCGGCGGCGGCCTCTCCGGCCTCATGGCGACGCTCAAGATCTGCGAAGGCGGCGGCAAGGTTGACCTCTTCAGCTATTGCCCGGTCAAGCGTTCGCATTCCCTCTGCGCCCAGGGCGGCATCAATGCCTGCATGGACACGAAGGGCGAGCATGATTCCATTTATGAGCATTTCGATGACACGGTCTACGGCGGCGATTTCCTCGCCGACCAGCTCGCTGTCAAAGGCATGGTCGAAGCCGCGCCGAAACTGATCAAGATGTTCGACCGCATGGGCGTTCCGTTCACGCGCACGGCCGAAGGCGTCCTCGACCTCCGCAACTTCGGCGGCCAGAAGAACAAGCGCACGTGCTTCGCAGGCTCCACGACGGGCCAGCAGCTCCTCTACGCGCTCGATGAGCAGGTCCGCCGCTGGGAAGTCAAAGGCGGCGTCAAGAAGTATGAGTTCTGGGAATTCATCCGCATCATCAAGAACAAGGACGGCATCTGCCGCGGCATCGTCGCGCAGAACATGAACTCCATGGAGATCGTCTCGTTCCCTGCGGATGTCGTCATCCTCGCCACGGGCGGCCCGGGCCAGGTCTATGGCCGCTGCACGGCGTCCACGATCTGCAACGGCTCCGCCGTTTCCTCCGTCTATCAGGACGGCGCCGAGCTCGGCAACCCGGAGTTCCTCCAGATCCATCCGACGGCCATCCCGGGCTCCGACAAGAACCGCCTGATGTCCGAGGCGTGCCGCGGCGAAGGCGGACGCGTCTGGGTCTACCGCGACAACCCGCAGACGGGCGAAAAAGAGCGCTGGTACTTCCTCGAAGATATGTATCCCGCGTACGGCAACCTCGTCCCGCGTGACGTTGCTTCCCGCGCCATCTATAAAGTCGTCGTCCACATGGGCCTCGGCATGCACAACCCGAACCGCGTCTACCTCGACCTCTCGCACATCCCAGCTGACTACCTCGAGCGCAAGCTCGGCGGCATCCTCGAGATGTATGATGATTTCGTAGGCCAGGATCCGCGCAAGGTCCCGATGGAGATTTTCCCGTCCATCCATTACTCCATGGGCGGCATCTGGGTCGATCGCGAGCATCACACGAACATCCCGGGCCTCATGGCTTCCGGCGAGTGCGACTACCAGTATCATGGCGCGAACCGCCTCGGCGCGAACTCGCTCCTGTCCGCTGCGTACTCCGGCACGATCTCCGGCCCGGAGAGCCTGCGCCTCGCCCGCTCCGGCAAGCTCGGCGAGCCGCTGACGGACGCTGAAATGGAAGCGGCGCGTCAGGAGACGGTCGACGAATTCGAGAAGATCCTCAAGATGGACGGCCCCGAGAACGCGCATCAGCTGCATCACGAACTCGGCGACATCATGTACAAGTACGTCTCCGTCGAGCGCGACAATGACGGCCTGAAAGAATGCGTCAAAGAGCTCCAGACGATCCTGAAGCGCTGGGACAACATCGGTGTCACGGACCGCGGCCACTGGGCGAACCAGGAAGCCATGTTCGTGCGTCAGCTGCGCAACATGATCATCTATGCGATGGCCATCACGCAGTCCGCCCTGCAGCGCGACGAGAGCCGCGGCGCTCACGCGAAGATCGTCCTCGAGTCCGATTACAACAAGATGGACGCCGAGCTCCAGGCCGGCCTCAAGAAGAAATACGGCTCGTTCCACTTCGACAAGGAGACGGGCCGCGGCATGACGGACGACGGCAACGACGACCTCGTGTTCTTCGAGCGCAACGACAAGCAGTTCATGCGCACGACCGTCGTCACGTTCGACAAAGAGCATGAGCTCCCGGTCGTTTCCTATCGTGAGTTTGAGCATTCTCTTATCAAACCGCGTCTGCGCAACTACGCTGTGGCAAAGAAAGAGTAAGAGGGAGGACATAAGAGAATGGCAGAAGAACAGAAAAAAGTCAGATTCGTCATCGAGCGCCAGGACGGCCCGGATGCGAAGCCGTACACGCAGGAGTTCGATGTGGACTACCGCCCCGGCCTCAACGTCGTCGCCGCCCTCATGGAAATCCAGAAGCACCCGGTCACGACGGACGGCAAGCGCGTCGCTCCGGTCACGTGGGAATGCAACTGCCTCGAAAAAGTTTGTGGCGCTTGCATGATGGTCATCAACGGCAAAGCGCGCCAGGCGTGCTGCTCGCTCGTTGACAAGCTCGACCAGCCGATCCATTTGGCACCGGCCCGTACGTTCCCGGTTATCCGCGACCTCCTCATCGACCGTTCCGTCATGTTCGAGAGCCTGAAGCGCATCCA
>OMWS01000003.1 GCA_900314825.1 uncultured Veillonellaceae bacterium
AAATTTTACCAACTGCCAGGTCAGTAAGATTTGAATTTACACGAGGTGCGTTTTTTCGTCAACTCCCTGCGCTCAATTCATAGTATACAGGAAGCTTTCTGTATGCAATTTATTGCTGGACAAGCTGAATTGTGCAACATATAATGAAGTTGGTGATATGCATGGAAATCGAGGATATTCGCAAGGTCTACGCTGATCACGGTATGAAGATTGTCGGACATGCAGAACGCAGGATGCGAGAGCGGCATATCGAATTATATGAAATTCGTGATGCCATCCTGCATGGAGAAATCATTGAAGCCAGATATGACGAAGAACCGCGTCCACGATACCTCATCTTGAAGGCTGCTAAAGGATGTGCACCTCTTCATGTGATTCTTGGCGTGGATTGGAGAACGGTTGATGTCATAACGGCATATCGCCCTAATCCACAGAAATGGGACAGTACGTTCCGCTACAGGAGGGATTGATTATGAAAAGAACGCTTGACAACGAAATCACTTGCATGGTGTGTGGCGGCGATGCCATCTTGAAATATGGTGATTACGAACGTAATGGAATAGTTCATCATGATTTTCCCTATTGGGAGTGCTCACAGTGTGGAGAAAAGCATTACGATATTGATATGTTGATTGAGCTTGATGAAAGGGAGAAGAAGGTCAAGGCGACCGCTTGATATAAGAGTAATTTTATTGGATATGGAAAGGCGGCGCGGCGCGTGAAAAAGTTTTGGAGTATTGGAATTTTGGCTGTTGCGTTGGCAGCAGTGCAAATGTCATGGGCAGAGGCAGTACCGCAAGAGTTTTCGGCGCAGGAAGAGTATGACTATACGGATGGAAAGCTGGGGCCGGATGAGGCGAAAGAGGAAGTGCGCAAGCGGGCATTGCGTAGTATTTCCGAACAGGCGGGCGTTTATGTGTCGGGCATTTCCGAGGTGAAAAACGGGATGCTCACCCGCGATGAGATCAAGACGATCACGTCGGCCATCATCAAGGTCGAGAACGGTTATTATGACTACGATGATATGGGTCACACAGGAATGAAAGTTCGGTACTATGTGACAGCAACGGTCGATCCCGATGACCTGCAGAAGATTCTGAAGGACAGCGGCGTTCAGAAGATGCAGTCGGAAAACGAGCGTATGAAAGAGCTCTTAGCGAATACGCAGTTAATCATACAGCAGTATGAAAATGATTTGCGTACTTACGGAAATGGTGAATTAGCGAAAGACTATCTTGATCCTGCGAGTGCTGTATATCGTTTATTGTTGCTTGACCCGAAGAATAAATATGCATGGGGCGTCATTGGTTTTGTGTCGTCGTATGGAAGCCGTTTCAAAGATGAACGTCATTTGAATTTTCTCAAGAAGGAAGTTCAGAAATATCCGGAGAATCCGTTGATTTGGTATGCATTAGCCGAAACACTTGGCAAGGGGCCGAAATCTGTGGAATGGCAAAAAGCGTATGATCTCATTCATCAACAATATATGGAACGAGAATTTTATGAGGAACAACCTAAAAAGATTACAATTGTCAAGGGTACGAGAGTGTTATCAGAATTTGATCCTTATGCGCTTAGTTTGATGGATGTTTTAGAACAGGTTAATGGCGTTGACTTTTGGTCGTGGAAACCATTGGAAAAACAGGACAATGGAGATGATGAAGAGATTATCGTGACGATTCCTGTGTTTAATCCTGGTTCTGGCGCGGATATTTATCAATATTATCCAGAGGAAGAAATTAATAAAATTTATGAGTTCTATCGAAAGAAATAATTCTAGAAGAAATGTATGAAAAGAGAGATAAAGATGCGGAAACTTACGATGCTCGGCACGGGCTGTGCCATGGTCACGAAATGCTACAATACATGCTTCTTCATTGAAAATGAGGACGGCAGCCTGTTCCTCACGGACGCGGGCGGCGGCAATACGATCTTGCGGCAGCTCGAGCTCACGGGCTTTGACTATCAGAAATGTCATCACATGTTCGTCACGCACGGCCATACGGATCACGTGCTCGGCGTCATCTGGGTCATGCGCAAAGTCGCGGACCTCATGAACAAGGGCAAGTACGAAGGGCAGTTCCACATCTATTGCCACGACGTCGTCAAAGACATGCTGCTGACGATGACGAAGATGACGCTGAAGAAAAAAGATTTCGCGCGCGTTGGCGGCGACATCATCCTGCATGAAGCGAAGGATGGCGAGGCTGTCGATCTTCCGTTTGCAAAGCTCACGGCCTTCGACATTTGCTCGACGAAGGCGAAGCAGTTCGGCTACGTGCTTGACTACGAGGACGGCTTGCGCCTGACGTGCCTCGGCGACGAGCCGTACAACGAGCATGACGCGGCCTATGCTGCGCACGCGGACTGGCTGCTCAGCGAGGCGTTCTGCAAGTACGCCGACCGCGACCGCTTTAAGCCGTACGAGAAGAACCACAGCACGGTCAAGGAAGCGAGCGAGCTCGCAGAATCGCTTGGCGCGAAGAACCTCGTGCTTTACCACACGGAAGACAAGACGATCGCGACGCGCAAAGATGATTACACGGCGGAGTCGAAAGCGTACTACCACGGCAACATCTTTGTGCCGGACGATCTCGAGACGATCGCGCTCGGCTGAATGGCTTTGACGAAAAAATCCCCTGGCTGGGAACGCTCTGGAAGCTTCTGGGCAGGGGATTTTTCTATGGAATCATGAACGTTTGAAAGGAATCTGTTTGATGGAAAAATCGAATCCGCTGTATGCTGCGTATGTCGCCATCCTGCGGCGCGAGCTCGTGCCGGCCATGGGCTGCACGGAACCGATCGCCATCGCCTTCGCGGCGGCGAAAGCACGCGCGGTGCTCGGGGCGCTGCCGGACCAAATCGTCGTGCGCGCGTCCGGCAACATCATCAAGAACGTCAAGAGCGTCATCGTGCCGAACACGAACGGGCGCAAGGGCATCGAAGTCGCGGCGGCCATCGGCGCGCTCGCGGGCGACGCGGACGCTGGTCTTGAAGTCATCGCGCACGCGTCAAAGGAAGACGTTGCGAAGCTCGGCGATTATTTGCAGCGCACGGACATCACAGTCGAAGCGAAAGACACGGAGCATGTGCTCGACATTTCCGTCGCCGTTTTCGCCGGCAAGCATTCTGCCAACGTCCGCATTGCCGATGAGCATACGAATGTCGTTTACGTGGAAAAAGATAGAGAAACGATCTTCTCGAAAGCATTGGAAAACGTCAAGACGCCCGGCACGCCGGACTACGAATGTCTGACGATCGACGACATCTATGATTTTGCGACGACGGCTGACCTCGCGGATGTGAAAGACATTTTGGACCGCCAGATCGCCTGCAACACGACGATCGCTGACGAAGGGCTCGCGCATGACTACGGCGCAAACATCGGCAAGACGCTCCTCAAAGCGTACGGCACGGATGTCCACACGCGCGCCCGTGCCCGGGCAGCGGCAGGCAGCGATGCGCGCATGAATGGCTGCAACCTGCCCGTCGTCATCAATTCCGGCAGCGGCAACCAGGGCATGACCGTGTCGCTGCCCGTCATCGAGTACGCAAAAGAATATCATGCGACGCAGGAAGAGCTTTACCGTGCGCTGCTCTTGTCGAACCTCGTGACGCTCCACGAGAAGGAAGGCATCGGCCGCCTCTCGGCGTACTGCGGCGCCGTCAGCGCCGGTGCCGGCGCGGGCGCGGGCATCGCCTGGATCGTTACGAAAAACTACCAGACCGTCATCCACACGATCGTCAACGCGCTCGCCATCACGTCGGGCATCGTCTGCGACGGCGCGAAAGCCTCGTGCGCGGCGAAAATCGCGGCCGCCGTCGACGCCGGCATCCTCGGCTTCGAGATGTACCGCAACGGCCAAGAATTCTACGGCGGCGACGGTCTCGTGAAAAAAGGCGTCGAGAATACGATAAGAAACATCAGCCGCCTCGGCCGTCTCGGCATGAAGGAGACGGATCGCGAGATCATCCGCATGATGATCGAGAAATAAGTTCACGCAAAGAGCGAGCCCCTTGCGGAATGCGTGTTCCGCAAGAGGCTCGTTTGCTCATCCTCACCGTCGGCCGACGATGCCGGCGATTTTTTTTGCGATGTAGCGGAGCTCGGAGAGGTACTGCTTTTTCATGTACGCGGAGATTGGCTCGTCCGACGCGAGGCCGATGGCGTATACTACGGGCTCGGCGCCGCGGGTGACGGGAACGGCGATGCTGTGGAGGCTCGCTTGATATTCGCCGTCGGTCGTCGCGCAGCCGTCGTAGATGATGCGCTCGAGCTCTGCGGCGAGCTGCGTGCCGTCCGTGATGGTCTGCGGCGTGCAAGGGACGAGCTCCTGCGCGCAATAGGCGCGTTTTTCTTCGACGGTCGCGTAGCCGAGCAGGACTTTGCCGAGGCTCGTCGCGTGGAGCGGGGCGCGTGCGCCGACTTTCGACCAGCTGGCGGCGCTTGGCTGTGAGAGCTCGGCCGAGAGGCAGACGGCGTCGCCTTGGTCGCGCGCAGCGAAGTAGATGTCCTTGCGGAATTTATCGCGCAGCCCTTGCAGATATTCCGTGATGCGGTAGTCGAGGCGGCGCGTTTCTTTATACCGAGAGAACAGCGAGACGGCGGCGCTGCCGAGCAGGTAGCGGCTCGTCTCGCTGTCCTGCGTGACGAAGCCGCAGAGCTCAAAGGTCTGCAGGATGTTGTGCACGGAGCTCTTCAGCATGCCGCTGTACGCGGCGAGCTCCGTCACGCCCGCATCCGGGTGGTCGGCATCAAAATAATCGAGCAGGTGGAGCGCCTTGTAGAGCGATTTGACCTTCGGCGCCTGCGTGTCTGTCATGGGAGATCGTTCCTTTCTTTCCTTCTGCTTTTTCATTATAAATGAACAGAAGTGAAAAAGAAAGTTGACAGCGAACGGAAATTGTGTTATCTTATGTTCATCATAAATGAACAGCAAAGCTACAAAGACAACGGTGTCTTCGAAAAAAGCGCCGTTGTCTTTTTCTATGCAACGACTGTCCGTTTATGCTGTCCAACCTGTGCAAGATTTTGCACGGCATGGGCGTTTTCCATACGCAAAGGAGGTTATTTTTATGAGCAAGCCCATCGAACCGTATCTGATGTCGGTCCTCTCGAGCCGCCTGTACAGCATCGGCCTCGAGATGACGAATACGTTGATGCGCACGGCGCGCTCGCAGCTGATGAGCGTCTGCCACGACCTTTCGACGGCCATCTGCGACCGCAATGGCAAGGTCATCGCGCTTGCCGAGAGCATCCCCGTGCATTGCGCGAACATGGGGCTCACGGTGCGGCCGTGTTTCGATCATCCCGAGGGCATCCAGCCGGGCGATCTGTTCCTCAATAATTCGCCGTACCATGGCAACACGCATCACGCCGACTACACGTACATCGCGCCCGTGTTCCACGACGGCGAGCTCATGTTTTTCGCCGTGACGAAAGGCCACCAGGCCGACATCGGAAACTCCATCCCGAGCACGTATGCGCCGACGGCGCGCGATATGTTCGAGGAGGGCGCGATTGACTGGCCGTGCATCAAGATCCAGAAGGACTACAAGGACGTGCCGGATATCATCGCCATCGCGCAGATGCACAACCGCGTGCCGGAGATGTGGTACGGCGATTACCTCGCGTGCGTCGGCTCGTCGCGCGTCGGCGAGAAGCGGCTCGCCGCGCTCTGCGAGGAGTATGGAAACGACGTCGTCAAGCGGTTTTGCGAAGCGTATCAAGACTACGGCGCACGCCGCATGAAAGAGGAACTCAAGCAGCTGCCGAAAGGCCATTACGAGTACGACATCAAGGCGGACGCCATCGAGGGCGTCGTGCCGGAGATCACGATCCACATCGAGTGCGACACGCATCCCGAGGATGGGACGATTGCATTTGATTTCACGAAAAATGCGGATTCGCTGCCGTGCGGCCTGAATATGTGTGAAGCGACGACGCTCGCGAGCGCCGTGACGGGCGTGCTGAACCGTATGCCGTGCGACATCCCGTGCAACGATGGTGCGATGAGCCAGATCCGCGTGAAGATGCGCGAGGGCTGCGTCATCGGCAAGGCAAAGCCTCCGTACTCGTCCTCCATGGCGACGACAAACCTCGCCGACCGCGTCATTTCGGGCGTGCAGGCGCTCATGAACAAGATCACGTCGAACAAAGGCATGGCGGAGGGCGGCGCGACGCAGTGCCCGGCCGTCGCCGTCGTCTCGGGCACGGATTGGCGCAAGCATGACGCTCCGTATGTCAACCAGATTTTCTGCGGCATGACGGGCGGCCCGGCCGTGAACGGCTACGACGGCTGGATCACGTACCAGTACCCCGTCACGGGCGGCGCGATGAACTGGAACTCGACGGAAGTGCTCGAGCAGCAGTATCCGTTCAAGGTCGTGTCGGAGGAAATCCTGCCGGATTCCGTCGGCGCAGGCCAGTATGATTCTGCACCGTCGTGCAAGTTCGTCATGACGGCGCGCCACGATCCCGTCGTCTGCGCCTACAGCTGCGACGGCATCGCGAACCCGCCGAAAGGGGCGGCGGGCGGCCTCGATGGTCACAAGTCGGCGGCGTGGAAGTACCAGCTCGCCGAGGGGGAAGCGTCGCGCACGGAGCTGCCGCCGTTCGCGGAGCCCGTCATCACGAAGAAAGAAGCCATTGTCTCGGAAAGCTCGTCGGGCGGCGGCTACGGCGATCCCTTGGAGCGCGATCCCGAGCTCGTCTGCCATCGTGTGCGCGAGGAATGGATCACGAAGGAATTCGCCGCGAAGACGTATGGCGTCGTCGTTGACGACAGCCATGAGCACTTCGTGCCCGATGTGGCTGCGACGAAAAAACTCCGCGCGAAGATGCGCACAGAACGTTCTGTACGTGCGGCCAAGAGCGGCGTCGACGAAACGCTTGCCAAGGAAGCCTGAGAGGAGGAGACTATCATGTCGAAATATGCTTGTGTCGATGTCGGCGGGACATTCACGGATGCCGCTGTCGTCGATGAAAATGGAAACGTCAATGTCTTCAAGTCTCCGACGACGCCGCAGGACTGGACGGAGGGCATCTTAGGCGCCTTGCGCGTCGCGTCGGAGCACTACGAAGAGCCATTTGACGACTTTTTGAAAGACATCAGCGTCGTGAATGCGGGCCTTTTCACCCATGGCTCGACGATCGCGACGAATGCCGTCGTCGAGAAAAAATGCGGCAAGGTCGGCATCCTTTGTACGGAGGGCTTCCGCGACGTCTTCCTGTTCCGCGAGGGGCCGAACAAGAACCCGTTTGATATGTTCCTCGACTACCCGGAGCCGTTCGTGCCGCGCTACCTGACGCTGCCCGTCAAGGAGCGCATCAATTCCGAAGGCGGCATCGACACACCGCTTGACGAGGAGGCCGTGAAAGCGCAGACATTGAAGCTGAAAGGCTACAACGTCGAGGCCATCGCCGTCTGCTTCCTCTGGTCGACGGTGAACCCCGCACACGAGCAGCGCGCCGCCGAGCTTATCCACGAGGTCTGGCCCGAGGTCACAGTCGTGCTCTCGTCGGAAGTCAATCCGAGCAACCGCGAGTATCGCCGTTGGGTCTCGGCCGCCATGGACGCGTCGCTCCGCAAGCTCATCTCGAGCTATGCGAACGATCTGAACGGACGCCTGAACGACGCGGGTTTCATCGGCAAGGTCGGCATGCTGAATTCCGCCGGCGGCGTCATGAGCACGAATGAGATCGTGAACCGCCCGCTGTATTCCGTCGATTCCGGCCCCTCGATGGCGCCGATCGCCGGCCGCAAGTACGCGGAGGACGACCTCGGCGAGCAGAACGCCGTCGTGCTCGACATGGGCGGCACGACGTTCGACGTCAGCTGCGTCATCAACGACGAGATTTCCGTGTCGAAAGAAGCCATCATCGGCGACGAAATCCCAGGCATCTCGCGCGTCAACGTTCACAGCATCGGCGCGGGCGGCGGCTCGATCGCCTGGGTCGACAACGGCGGCATGCTCCGCGTCGGCCCCAGGAGCGCCGGCTCCGTGCCAGGCCCTGCCTGCTACAACCGCGGCGGCACGCTGCCGACCGTCACGGACGCGAACTGCGTGCTCGGCTATCTGAATCCGGATTTCTTCAACGACGGCCGCATGAAGCTCTATCCGGAGCTTGCGCGCGAGGCCATCAAGAAGCACGTCGCCGAGCCGCTCGGCATCACGGTTATGGAGGCGGCGTACTCCATCTGGGCGACGGTCAATGTCAACATGATTGCGGCCATCAAGGACATCACGATCTGGCAGGGCATCGACCCGCGTTCGTACGCCATGGTCGCGGGCGGCGGCGCCTGCGGCCTGCACGCCATCGCGCTCGCCGAAGGCCTCGAGATGCAGCGCCTCCTGATCCCGCGCACGGCGGGCGGCCTTTCCGCCGCCGGCGGCCTGTTCTCCGACATCGTCTCCGAGTACAGCGCCAGTCACTATACGACGACGGCACAGTTCGACTACGAAGGCGTCGCGAAAGTCCTGCAGAAACTGCGTGCGAAAGCGGAAAAATTCTTCGCGCGCAACAAGATCGCGCCGGAGCGCCAGCGCCTCGAAGTCTACATGGAAGCGCACTATCCGTTCCAGGTCTACGAGCTCCCCGTGAACGTCACGCCGTTCGTGAATGATGACTTCACGATCACGCCGGCCGGCGTCGCGGCCATGGAGGAAGCATTCCACAAAGAGCATGAGCGCACGTTCTCCATCCGCGACAACACGTTCATCGAGTGCGTGACGTGGCGCGTCAAGGCCATCGGCAAGCACGAGCGCGAAGCCGTGCTGCCGAGCGCCGAGCTCCCCGAAAACCGCGACCTCGCGTACGAGGATGCGCTCTCCTCGTCGTTCCGCAAAGTCTTCTTCAAGGAATACGACGACCTCAAGATGACGCCGGTCTTCCACGGCGACCGCCTCTACTACGGCATCACCGTCCACGGCCCGGCCATCATCGAAGAACCGACGACGACGATCGTCGTCCTGCCCGGCTACTGCGCGAAAGTCACGCAGCACAACAGTTATTGCATCGAGAAAGAGACGCTCAAGAAACGCTGAACTGTACACAAATAGACGAGGCTGCCGCCGTCAGCAATCTGCTGGCGGTAGCAGCCTCATTCGTTTGCACGAGAAATCACGAAACGATGATATCTTTGAACACGTTCTTGACGTTCACGCGGAAGTCTTTGTAGAGCGAGACGGGAATGTCATAGCGGATGGCGTTGCGCTCGTCGTCATCCATGCGTTCGAGATCCCGATCTGAGTAGACCGTATAAGCGGCATCGAGCATGAAAAAGCCGTCGTGATTGTAGTAAACCTCAACGGATTGTCCGATGGGAGACACGATCCAATATTCCTTGACGCCGGCAGCGGCGTAATGCCGCATCTTCGGCCCGCGATCGTTCTGCATCGCCGAAGGCGACAAGACCTCAACGACGAGATCAGGCGCGCCATAAATGCCGTCGTCCTGGATGATCGAGCGGTCGCAGACAATCATCGCGTCGGGAATGTACGTGTTTTCATTGTCGAGATGCACGTCCGTGCCGTCAGCGAAAGGCACGCAGGTCTTTCCTTCGAGGTAGTTTGCAAAAATGTGTGCGATGCGGAACGCGACGCGGTTGTGGCTGACACGCGGCCGCGGCGACATCAGATACGTCTTTCCTTCAATGCGCTCGACGCGCGGCGGGTCTTTGTACGCGAGATTGCTCGTTTCCATAGCGGCACTTCCTTTCGTATGAGTCTGTTCTAATTATAAACGTTTTTGCGACAAAAGGACATCAAAAAACGGAATCCAAGGACATATTTGACATGAGGGAATGGATTTGGCATAATCTGATCATGAAAACACTTACCGATTTGGTAATTTTAGTGGGCGGTTTTGATGAAGTGGTTTTGACGGAACATCCGGGGCTTGAACTGGAAAAAGGGATTGTCAATAGTTTTGTGTAAATTTTTCAATCAGCCTTGTCGTACTTATGCATCAAGGCCGACATACGCTCGTCCATTTCTAGCTGGTTGCGCACATTCGACCATCCAGGAATCATTCGGTTGTTCCATTTCGCATAGAGTTCCTGCACGCGCAGGTAAAGCAGCTTGAACACGGCAGTCTCGTTCGGGAACGCACCTTGCTTCGTCACCTTGCGGAAGCTGGAGTTCACGCTCTCGATGGCGTTCGTCGTATACATCAGCTTCAAGCGATTGAAGTTGGTTTACCATATTTCTGCGATGGAGGCGGGGAAGTCCTGCAAATGGACGGATTTTGATTTCTGTACTTTGGTAGAGGATTTTGGAATTTACAAGGGCGTTAAGATACTGTATACTGTATAGAGCATTGAAAGGGAGTGTTTCATCTTGTCAACCAGCAAAGCGTACATCCAAGCCGTCCTCGACCTCGTCGCGCAGAAAGATCCGGATCAGCATCAGTTCCATGACACCGTCACGGAAGTGCTGAAGACGGTCGCGCCCGTGCTCGACCATCACCCCGAGTACGAGCAGCAGAAGCTTCTCGAGCGCATGGTGGAGCCGGAGCGCGTCGTGCAGTTCCGCGTGCCGTGGCAGGACGACAAGGGCGTCGTGCAAGTGAACCGTGGCTTCCGCGTGCAGATGAGCAGCGCCATCGGCCCGTACAAAGGTGGTCTGCGCTTCCATCCGAGCGTGAACCTCGACATCTTGAAATTCCTCGCGTTCGAGCAGGTCTTCAAGAACGCTTTGACGGGCCTCCCCATCGGCGGCGCGAAAGGCGGCTCGGACTTCGATCCGCATGGCAAGTCCGACAATGAAGTCATGCATTTCTGCCAGAGCTTCATGACGGAGCTCTATCGCCACATCGGCCCGGACGTCGACGTGCCGGCTGGTGACATCGGCGTCGGCGGCCGCGAGATCGGCTACCTCTTCGGGCAGTACAAGCGCATCCGCGACAGCTACGATGCGGGCGTGCTGACGGGCAAGCGCGTCGACTACTGGGGCTCGCTCGCGCGTACCGAGGCGACGGGCTACGGCCTGCTCTATTTCGTGAAAAATATGCTCGACGCGAAAGGCATCGATCTCAAGGGCAAGACGCTCGTCGTCTCCGGCGCGGGCAACGTCGCGCAGTACGCCATCGAGAAAGCGCAGCAGTTCGGCGCGAAAGTCGTGACGTGCTCCGACTCGAACGGCTATGTCTACGATCCGGACGGCATCGACCTCGATGCGGTCAAGGAGATCAAGCAGGTCCGCCGCGGCCGCATCAAAGAATACGTCGAGACGCACAAGAACGCCGAGTACCACGAAGGCTGCAAAGGCGTCTGGACGGTGAAGTGCGACGTGGCGCTGCCGTGCGCGACGCAGGGCGAGATCGACCTTACGAGCGCGAAAGCACTCGTGGCAAACGGCGTGACGGCTGTCGGCGAAGGCGCGAACATGCCGTCGACGCTCGACGCCATCGCTTACTTCCAGGAGCACAAGATCCTCCTTGCCCCGGCGAAAGCCGCAAATGCGGGCGGCGTCGCCGTCTCCGCGCTCGAAATGGCGCAGAACTCCGAGCGCTTGCAGTGGACGTTCGAAGAAGTCGACCAGAAGCTCCAGGGCATCATGAAGAACATCTACACGAGCGCGAAGAAAAACGCCGAGAAATACGCCGATCCTGACGACCTCGTCTCGGGCGCGAACATCACGGCGTTCGAAAAAGTCGCGGAAGTCATGATGGCCCAGGGCCTCGTGTAATCGCATCTATTTGCAGCAGTTTGCAGCCTGCCGAAAATGGCAGACTGTATTTTTTTTTGCGTAAGTGAAAAATTTTGTGATAAGACGGGAAATTTTCGTCGAAAAAATGTGATAAGATAGAGAAAAACGAGGTGATTTTTGTGATGGAACGTTTACGCCGCAAGGTGGACACGAAGCTCGTGGCGTGGAAAGCGGACGCGCATCGCCTGCCGCTCATCGTGAAGGGCGCGCGGCAGATCGGGAAGACGGAGGCGGTCGAGCACTTTGCACGGGGCTCGTATGCGCACGTCGTGGAGATCAATTTTGCGCTCCAGCAGGCGTATCGCGATATTTTTGACGGCGGGCTCACGGTCGATGCGATTGTGCAGGCGATTTCGTTCCACGACCCTGCCCTGGTGTTCGTGCCGCATGAGACGTTGATTTTTTTCGACGAGCTTCAAGCCTGTCCGCAATGCGCTGCGAGCCTCAAGGCGTTTGCGCTCGATGGGCGTTATGATGTCATCTGCTCCGGCTCGCTCATGGGCATCAGCTACCAGGAAATCGAATCGAACAGCGTCGGGTACAAGGAAGATTATACGATGCGCCCGCTCGATTTCGAAGAATTTCTCTGGGCGAAAGGTTACCGCGCCGAGCAGATCGAGGCGCTGTACCGTCACATGGCGGAGCTCACGCCACTGACGTCGGCGGAGATGACGGCGCTCGGCGCGGCGTTCCGCGAATACCTCGTGCTCGGCGGCATGCCGGCCGTCGTCTGGCGCTTCATCGAGCGTGGGAATTACAGCGGCAGCCTTGCGCTCCAACGGCAGCTGCTTGCGGATTACGAGGAAGACATCACGAAATACGCGGGCGGCCTCGACAAGGGACGCATCCTCGCGGTCTATCGCAAGGTGCCGGTCTTCCTCGGCAAGGACAACAAGAAATTCCAGATTTCAAAAGTCGCGCACGGTGCGCGGCGGCGCGAGTACGTTGGCGTGACGGATTGGCTCTCGGATGCTGGAATCGTGCTGCTGTCGTACGCGATGGAGCATCCGGAACTGCCGCTCCGCGGCAACTACGATCCCGAGAACTATCGCATCTACTACGGCGACACCGGCCTGCTCGTCGCCGCGCTCGACGAGGAAGCGCAAGACGACCTGCGCGCGAATCGAAACTTCGGCGTCTACAAAGGCGCGCTCTTTGAGAACATCGTCGCGCAGATGCTCGTCGCGCAAGGCTACGGCCTCTATTTCTATCGCAACAAGGATGGCACGCTCGAAATGGATTTTTTCGTGCGCGACAAAGATTCGCTCGTCCCCGTCGAAGTCAAAGCGGAAAACGGCACAGCAAAAAGCCTGCGCCGCCTCGTAGAAGACACGCGCTACCCCGACATCCGCTACGGTATCAAGCTCGGCGCGGCAAACATCGGCTGGGACGGCACGTTCTACACGTTTCCGTATGCGCTGACGTTCTTGCTCAAGCGCTGGCTGCGGGAACGGCCTGAAAATGTTAAAATATAAAAATCATATCATTTTTCAGAAAAAGTGTTGTGATGCATCGAAATTTCCCTTGAAAAAATGTAAAAATCTCCGAAATTTCCCTTGAAAAAGTGTGAACTATCACATATGGCAAGATTCTTTCCGAACAGCTTCGAAAAGTTTCTTATGCAAGACAGTCGTGATTTCGCCCGGCTGCCGCTCGGTAGCCTCATTGTGCGCTGCGCGCTGCCGGCCCTCAACCTCGTGTTCCCGATGTTCATGATGTTCTCGTCCGTCATCGATATGCTCGCGGCCGGTTCGTCCGTGCAGATTGCGACGCGGAAACGCGTTTGCTGTGCGATAGACTTTTGGCGTTGGCCGGTTTGGGTCGTGAACGATTTTCCGAACAAGATGAAATTGCGGCGAGCTCTTCGAGTGCGGGGGGCTTCGGCGTATTGCGGATATTCTTTTTTGTTCCAAACGGCCTTCCGATATGATACAATCATCGTATTGGGAGGTTGTGATTTTTTTGCCGATAGAGCAACACGACGCATCCCTTGGGGGGAAAGGGGAAAAACTATGATGTGGAAACCGAAAAAGTTTCTGGCGATGGTAGCATCGCTTTGCCTTGTCGTTGGCATGTTCTCAGGTTGCGGCGGCGAGCAGGCCGCGAAGACATCTTCGTCCGCGAGCTCGTCCTCGCTGGCGCTCAAAGGGGGCGGGGCGAATATCATCTACATCATCACGCCGTCGCACAGTAATCCATTTTTCAAGACGGAGACAGAGGTCGCTTCGGCGAAGGCGAAAGCCTTGGGCTACGAGGTGAAGACGGGCTCGCATGATGATGATGCGATGAAGCAGGCCGAGCTTTTCGATCAGGCGATTTCCGATCGGGCGGCCGCCATCATCTGCGACAATGCAGGCTCGGATGCTACGGTCGCGGTCGTCCAGAAAGCCCGCGATGCCGGCATTCCGACGTTCCTCATCGATCGTGAGATCAATGGCAGCGGCATCGCCATTTCCCAGATCATCGCGAACAATCACCAGGGCGCGAAAGCCATCGCTGAGAAGTTCGTCGAAGTCATGGGCGGGAAGGGCGAATATGCCGAGCTCCTCGGCAGGGGATCCGACACGAACGCAACCGTCCGATCCAGTGCGTTCCATGAAGTCATCGACCAGTATCCCGACATGAAGATGGTCGCGCAGCAGACAGCAAACTGGGAGCAGGCGGAAGCGAACCAGAAGACGGAGATGATCCTCCAGTCGAACCCGAATATCAAGGGCCTCGTCTGCGGCAATGACACGATGGCCATGGGTGCGCTCGCAGCCATCAAGGACACCGGTCTCACTGGCAAGATCGCCGTCGTCAGCGTCGATGGCTCCGACGAAGCAGCTGCCGCCATTGAGGAGGGCATCATGACGGGCACGGCGCTCCAGCAGGCCGCCCGCATGGCTGAGATGGCGGTCGAGCAAGCGGACAAATATCTCAAAGAAGGCACGACGGGCCTCGATGAGCGGCAGCTCGTCGATTGCATCGTGATCACGAAAGACAACGTCGCGAACCTCAAGTCGTTCGTTTACAAGCAGTAAGGTCCGAGGAACCTACAAGCGGAGTCATCACAGGGCTCCGTTTTTGTATGCAATCGAGGGCATTTCATCGAGAAAAATTTTCTCTGCGAGCGATTCCGGTGGCAGGAATTTTTTATTGCGTTGTTGAACATAAAAACAGAAAGAACGTCAGAGAAACCGACGGAACGGGGAAGGGGCGATCGATATGAATCCGAGAGAACTTTTGCAAGGGGGCGGAAACGACGGGATGCTGAGCACGTTCATCCATTCGCGGCTGCGGGCGATTTCATTCCTCGTCGGCGGAGCGTGCGTCGTTATTGCGTTCAGCCTGTACCTTTTCGTGAGCTACGCCGGCGTCGTGAATGATGCGGGCGTCGTGCGCGGCGGCAGCCAGCGCGTCGTAAAGCAGGTTTTCGCGGGCGAGGAAGCCACGAAGACGATCACGGCCGTCGAGGGCAAGCTCACGTCCATCGGCGAGCGCATGCACCTCGGCAGCTTCCCGGAAAAGCGCGATGCGTGCGAAGCATATTGGAACGGCACGGTGAAGCCGGCCATCGCGGCTTATCAGGCGGGCGGCGAGGAAAAGCCGCTCTATGAGGCGAGCGAGGAATACTTCGCGAAGACGAACGCGATGGTCGAGGCCGCGGAAGTCCTCGTGAACTTCATGGCGGGCCTTTTGGCCGTTCTGCTCATCGCGCTCGTCGCCATCGTCGGGGCCGTGCTGAAGGGCGTGGACAATATCTTCGTCGAGCGCGTCGTCTCCCCGATCGACACGCTGGAGGAAGCCGTCACGCGGCTCGCGCGCGGCGCGCTCGGCAAAAAATTCGAATATCCACGTCATGACGAGATCGGCCGCGTCTATGACGTGCTCGAAGCGATGCGCGTGCGCCTGCAGGGCTACGTGCAGGACATCGATGCGAACCTCGGCAGCATGGCGGGCGGCGACTTCGTCACGGAGACGACGACGGAGTATCAGGGCGATTTCCAGCCCATCCGCGACAATATCCAGCGCATCCGCGCCGCGATGAAAGAGGCGTTCCAGTCCGTCGAGAAGATGGCGGAGGAAGTCGCCGTCAGCGCGGGCGAGGTCTCGAAGGTCTCGCAGAGCCTCGCCGAGGGCGCGATGTCGCAGAACGAGAGCGTGCAGGATCTCGGCACGCACATCGAGCAGACCATGACGCAGATGGAAGGCTCGGAGCAATTCGTCACGGACGCGGCTGCCGGCAGCGAAGCGACGCGCAAGAGCGTCGACGCGAGCCGCGCCGAGATGGATCGCGTCGTTGAAGCGATGAAAAACATTCAGGAGACAGCCGCGAGCGTGCGCGGCATCCTCGACACGCTCGATGCGATCACGGATCAGACCGGCCTCCTCGCGCTCAATGCCTCGATCGAAGCCGCGCGTGCCGGCGAAGCGGGTCGCGGCTTTGCCGTCGTCGCGGACGAAGTGCGCAAGCTCGCCGAGGAATCGTCGCAGTCGTCGAAAGAAATCGGCACGCTCATCGGCAAGGCCATCGATGCCATCGAAGAGGGTACGGCCGTCGTGCGCGATGCCTCCACGGCGCTTTCGGACATCACGCAGCATGCCGACCACGCGGCAGAGCTCGTCACGCGCATCGGTGAGGGAAGCCGCGAAGAAGTCGAGAAGATGAAGGAAGTCCAGCGCCTTGCCAATGACATCCTCGCCGTCGTCACGGACAACTCTGCGATCTCCGAAGAATGCGCGGCCTCGAGCAGCCAGCTCTCGTCGTACTCCGATGCGCTCAAAGAAAACGTCGGACGCTTCCAGACGCGGTGACGGCGCGGCTGAGTGGAACTGAAGCGCTCAAACGAAGTATGCGTTCCGAATGACAGAGAAACAAAAATGGCGCTGTTGCAGTTACTAGACCGATTCCATATGCATCTGTTGCCGAGCATAACGATTGCATCAGCCTTTCCCTCTGGGAAAGGGGGACCGCGAAGCGGTGGAAAGGTAAGCAGGCTCTTAGCGCTTTAGCGCTTAGAGCTCGCTTATGCCGACGAAGTCGGCTGTACAAGGGTGCGATAGCGGAACAAAAAATAAGAAGTCTTCAAAGCATCGAGTTGTTTGAGTTCAAACGATATGCTTTGAAGACTTCTTTGTATTTGGGACAAATCGCACCCTTGTACCCTCTCAGTCGCGCTACGCCTGCTGTAAGCGTTACGCTTAGCAATCTTATGAAACCGTTCCAGTAAGTGCAACACTCCCATTTACTGTGTTTCAACGCTTAATAGATGCGTTCGACTTCATACCCGTGTTTCCCGAGCGCACGGATGATGCGCTGGACGTGTTCTTCGTTGTGCGTCTCGCACGTGACCTCGAGCACGACCTTCTTGAAGCTGTCCGTGACTTTCGCCTGGTTGTGATTGAGCTCGATGACGTTCGCGTTTTCCGTCGCGAGGATGTGCGCGATGAGTTCGAGCTGGCCGGGCTTGTCCGGGAGCTGCACGGCAAAGCAGAACACGCGGCTGCGGGCGATGAGCGCTTTGTCGATGAGCGCGGAGATCGTCGAGATGTCGATGTTGCCGCCCGAGACGATGGCCGCGACCTTCTTGCCCTTGAACGGCAGCTTCTGGAGCGCCGCAAGCGACAGCACGCCCGCGCCTTCGGCGATGAGCTTGTGCTTCTCGATGAGCGAGAGGAGCGCGCCCATGATTTCCATCTCGGAGACCGTGATGATGCCGTCGAGGTATTTTTTGCAGAACGCAAACGTGAGGTCGCCGGCCGTCTTCACGGCGCAGCCGTCGGCCACCGTGTCCGCCGACGGGAGCGTGACGATCTTGTCGGCTTTGAGCGCCGCTTTCATGCAGGCCGCGTTCGCCGGCTCGACACCGTAGACTTTGACGTTCGGGTTCACGAGCTTCGTCGCGAGCGCGACGCCCGACGCGAAGCCGCCGCCGCCGATCGGCACGAGGATCGCGTCGATGTCTTTCTGCGCGTCGATGATCTCGAGCGCCGTCGTGCCTTGGCCGAGCAGCACTTCGCGGTCGTTGAAGGGATGGATATAGACGTAGCCTTTTTCCTTCTGGAGCTTCAAGCTGTGCGCGTACGCGTCATCAAAGCCGTCGCCATGCAGCACGACCTCGGCGCCGAGCGCCTTCGTGCCCTCGACTTTGAGGATCGGCGTCGTCGCGGGCATGCAGATGACGGCTTTGACGCCGAGCTTCTTCGCCGCGTAGGCGACGCCCTGCGCGTGGTTGCCGGCCGACGCCGTGATGACGCCTTTCGCTTTTTCCGCGTCCGTGAGCTGGCTGATCTTGTTGTAGGCGCCGCGTAGCTTGAACGCGCCCGTGTGCTGCAGGTTCTCCGGCTTCAGGTACACGTCGTTGCCCGAGAGCTCGGAAAAATAATCGCTGTGGATGAGCCGCGTCTTGCGCGCGACGCCTTCGAGCTGCTTCGCGGCGCGGTAGACGTCGGCGATCGTCGTCGACGCGACGATGTCGTCGACGGATTTCACTTTTTCTTCTGGCATGAAAAAATCCCTCAGCTTTCTACATAAATAGGATGTCTGCTTCCAGTCTATCGAAGCGCGCGAATCCTGTCAATCAAGAAATGTGCGGCGCGCGCAAGAATTTTTTGGAATTTTGTTTTTCTGAAAAGGGTTTTTGGCAAAACATAGCGAATGATACAATATCAGAGGAGCACACGAGGAGGGGTGTCCATGGAAGCATGGGAAGGCGTCACGAGGATCCTCGTGCCCGTGGATGGTTCCGCCGGCTCGCTCAAGGCGCTCGACACGGCCATCTTGCTCGCGCGGTCGAGCGGCGCGACGATCGACATCCTCTACGTCTCGTATTTCGCGTCGGAGACGGACACGGCGAACCTCGTCAGCTGGCTGCCGGAGCGCCTCACGCGCCCCGTCGCGCCGGCCGTGCACCATGCGCTCGGGACGGCGGAGGAACGCGTCAAGGGCGTCGTGCCGTACGAGCTGCACGAGCGGACGGGCAACCCGCCGCGCGAGATCCTGCGCTTTGCAGAGGAGCATGACGCGCCCATCGTCATCGGCGGGCGCGGGCTCAGCCGCGTCGAAGGATTCTTCCTGGGGAGCGTCAGCCAGGAGATCATGGAAAAAGCCAAGGGCACGGTGCTCATCGTCAAATGATAGGAGGTTTTCATCATGGAAATCAAGAACATTCTCGTCCCGGTCGATGGATCGGAAGGCTCGGACCGCGCGGTCACGCAGGCCATCGCGCTCGCGGAGGCGTGCGACGCGAAGCTGAATTTCCTCTACGTCGCGAACATCAACCAGCTCGCGATCAACGCGTGCCTGTCGGACGCGATCCTCGATGCCGTGACGAAAGCCGGCAACGTCATCCTCGACCGCGTCATGGACATGGTGCCGACGGGCGTGGAGAAGGAAGCGTTCTCCGAGACGGGCTCGCCCGCCGTCGTCATCCTCGACTTCGCGGCGGACAACGCCATGGACATGATTGTCATGGGGAGCCGCGGCCTCGGCGTCGTCAAGGGCGTGCTCCTCGGCAGCGTCAGCCAGTACATCGTCGAGCAGTCGAAATGCCCGGTGCTCGTCGTCAAATAACGTTTTCACAGGGATTTGGGGCGTCCCGCATACGCAGATACTAAGGAGAACTGAAAGGATATGGCAGAAACGGCAGCAGAAACGCAGGCAGGCGTGCCGGCGGAGGCGCAGAAGGAAACGCCGACGGGCATGACGATGGAGATCCCGTCCGAGGGATTCTCGAAAGTGCTGTTCAGCGGCGTCGGCATGACGCTCGACGCGTCGCTGACGCGCGGGGCGGGCATCCGCCTCATGCAGGAGCGCGAGCAGGCGCTCGAGATGATGCTCGAGAAGACGGCCGTGACGATCTTCACGTACGACATCGAGGAGGACACGCTGTACTTCCAGCGCGTGCTGTCCGACCGCACGCGCGAGGAGCGCAAAGTCCGCAACTTCCACGCCGTGCTCGACATGGCGGCGCACGGCAAGGAGCCGGAGGGCCGCCGCATGGCCGAGGCGATGCGCGAAGCCATCCGCGGGCCGAAGGAGGACACCGTCGAGTTCTACGGCAGCCTGTTTTACGACCGGCCGCATTGGAACCGCGTCGAGTACCGCAGCGTGCCGGCGGCCGACGGCATCGTCGCCTGCATCGTCGGCTTCAGCCGCGTCGTCGATGCCGAGCACCATGGCGAGACGACGCTCGCCTCCGCGAGCCCGTCGTACACGTCGAACGCGCGCGCGCCGCGCGGCGCGGAGATCGAGACGGACATCAACCGCCGCCTGCGCAGCCTCCAGACGGGCGAGAAGGGCACGGTCTTCCTCATCGAGCTGCCGAACTACCACGACCTCCTGCAGAACCATCCGATGGCGAACGCCGGCGGCTTCCTGCGCGCCGTGACGGAGAGCATCCTCTCGGACTTCCGCGGCGAGGACATCCTCGGCCAGGTCGCGGAGAACGTCTTCGTGCTGTTCATCTGCGGCCGCACGTCGCTCGACATCATCGAGCGCCGCGCACAGCGCGTCATCGAGCTCGTGCAGAAAGTCTCCATGCACGGCTTCGAAGACATCCGCGTCAGCGTCGGCGTCGCGGCGACTGGCACGGCAGGCAGCCTCTACACGACGCTCTACCACCGCGCCGAGGCCGCGCTCGCGACCGCGAAAGCGCACGGGGAGAACAACTACCGCGTGTATTTTGAAGAAGAAAAAATCTGATTGCGTGCATGAAAGCGGCGGCCTGCGATTTTGCAGGCCGCCGCTGTTTTTCTCCCAATATGCGTTGCCTTTCTCCCAAAATGGATATGGATTTGGGAGAAAGAAGGATACATGCGTGTTATTTTTGCGCAACATCGAAAAGCTGGCCAGTGATATTGCAGCATTTTTCGATGAAGTCTTCGGGTGCGTGCTCGATGAATTTCGCATTGCGTTGGCGCAGGTCAAGGGAGCGCACTTGGAAGGGCAGGGCAAAGCCGGTAGTCATCATGCCCTGCGGCAATGGAAATTCCAAAACGAAGCCGTGCTTGTGGCTGGTGATGGGAATTACAATCTGCAAGCCGCCAGGAAGCGACACGTCATCTCGGCTGACAATCATGACCGGGCGGTAGTTCCCTTGTTCATGTCCCGCAACAGGATTCAAGTTCACTTTGCAAATATCGCCTTGCTGGAACATTCAATCGATCACCTCCGCGCCGACATCTCCGCCCCAATCCATTTCTTTGGAATTTCCGACATCGTTCGCCGTGATTTCCGACAGAGGTTTATGATAGTAGCTTTCATACATTTCTTTGAGGTCATACCTGGGCTGAATGACGATCTGGTTGCGATGCGAACGGAGTTCCACTTTCGAGCCGGCATGAAAGCCAATCTCTGATGCCATTTGGCTGGGAATCCGGACTCCGATGCTGTTGCCCCATTTCGTTAGTGTTGCCTCCATGAGGAATCAACTCCCTTCTGTTGATATACATTGTATATCAACATTTTTTTGCTGTCAATGAAGTATTTTTTATCAGCCACGATGAGCAAAACGCCGCGAGTGGGACGGTGAGGATGACGCCGATGCCGCCGGAGAGGCCTTGCATGAGGACGATGCCCACGCCGTTCGAGTTCAGGAACTGCAAAATGTTTTACAAAAAGCTGCCTCCCTCGGAAAAGGGAGGCAGCCCCGTTATGGAATGATATCGTCAGTCCTTGATGATGCTGTACGATTCATCAATCGGCTTGCCGGTTTCCACATCGTACGTGTCGATCGTGAAGCTCGTCTTCGTGATGCGGATGACGGAGTACGTCGGACGCCAATCCTGGTTGCGCGCCGCGATGTAGTCCTGCTGCTGCGGGATGAGCTCGTAGAACTTCGAGCCCGTCGCGGAGTTCGACGACATGTAGAACACGCCTTTCGGGTTGCGGAGCGTGCCTTGCTTCATGTCGGCGATCGTGTAGCAGAGGTTCTGGCTTTCGTAGACGGCCTTCTTGATGAGCGCTTCGTGGTCGGCTGCGTTGTAGTTGTTCGCGTTGATCATGATGAAGAGCGCGTTGCCGTACGTGTAGAAATAGCCGTGGCCGGCCGTCGTCGGCGTCGCTTCCTCCGTGAACGGGTTCGGCGTGTGGAAGTGGTTCTGATAGCCCGTCGTCATGCTGTCATGGTTCCAATTGTACGCATCGTTGTGCGGCGCGCAGGCACAACAAAAAAACGTGCGAGGGAAGCGGGTGCTTCCTTCGCACGTAAAAATTCAGTCCGTATACAGCAGGACGACGCGTCCTGCTTTTCTCGTCTTCTGCATGTCGATGACGCGCTGGTTGCGCGAGCCGCGGAAATGGAGCGTGAGGTCGCGCTCCGCCTCCTCGTACGGCCCGTCGACAAGCACGTCGACCTCTGCGAGCAGCGCCCGCGTCGCCCGGTCTGCCTGCGCGCGCGCTTGGAGCTCCTCGAGCGTGTAGCCGCTGTAGCTCCAGACGTCGAGCCCGCGCGCGTGGAGCTGTTTCGCGAGGTCTGCGAGCGGGGCGGGCTGGAGGAACGGCTCGCCGCCGGAGAACGTCACGCCCGTGAGAAGCGGATTTTCCGTGACTTCCTCGAGGATTTTCTCTGTGTCGATGACGTGTCCGCCCTCCATCGGCTGCGTCTCGGGGTTCTGGCAGCCGCGGCAGCGATGCGCGCAACCTTGCGTGAAGACCGTCAGCCGCACGCCATCACCGTCGACGACGCTCTCATCGAGGATGCCCGCAATCCGCAGGTTCACGCGTGCGCCGCCATCAGGCCGTGCTTCACGCGGTCATGCTCCTCGGCGCGCTTCGCATCATTCCAACGGTCGATCGTGCCGACGAGGTAGCCCGTGATGCGGCGGATGCGCTCGAACTTCTGTGGGCGCAGCTGATAGTCGAGCGCGACCGTGCCGTCCGGGCGGCAGGCGATCGAGATGCTGTCGACCGGCTCGTGCGTCTGCTCCTTGACGTACGAGATGTAGTTCGTGATTTCCTGCTCGGACATATCCGCGATGCCCTTGACGCTGACTTCCGTTCCGTTGACGACCATGATGACCAGTTCCTTTCGTATCAAAGGGCGCAACCGCCCCCAAGATGTCGGTGTGTTTCTGTTTCTGTAGTATACAACATCTAGGAACGATTCGTCAAGATGTGCACAAGATGTTGATAAATTTGTGGATAAATGCCAATTAGCACGGTTTTCTCAGGGAAAAAAAGGAAAATCCGCCCGGCATCGCGAATATAAACAAAAACGACCGAAGATGGAGAGGGAGCGGGGAAGAAGATGACGGAAACATTCGATCGCCTGCTCGCCAAGCGGGAGCGGGAAGCATTTGATGACGAATATCTGCAGCTGGCCGAGACATATGAAGCGGAGCATCCGTATTCTGAGGCGCCGGCGGTTTTTCGCGGTGCGTATGCGCTGGCGCACGGCGATGTGCAGGAGGCGCTGGCGCAGGCAAGGCAGGCATTTTCCTTGCGGCCGCTGAATTTCGAAGTCTGGCAGCTGCTCGTCCGTTGCTATGAGGCGCTGGGCGACGGGCGGCGCTTGGCGTATTTCGAAGCGCTCTGCAAGAAATTTTATGAAGTCCCGCTCCACTTGGAGATGAAGCAGGAGACGATCGATGCGCAGCTCGCGATGCTCACACTCGGCCTCGGCATCGGAAATTATGCACCGTTCGCCAAAGCGCGCGTGCAGCTCCGGGATGGGAAACTCCAGACGCAGCGCGGGCTCTATGCGGGCGAGTTCTGGCCGCGCTTCTATGAGCGGCCGGCGTTCTGGTTCTGGGTCGGCTGCTATGAAGAGCGCGAGGATCTGGAGGCGAAGGGCTGGCTCGCGGAACGCGGCAAGGGAGATCCCGGATTCATCGATCGTTGCGGCGCGGAGTTCGTCTTTGACACGATGAAGGCGCAGGAAGTGCAGGACGTGACGATCGAGCCGGACGGCGCACCGGTCCTCGTGCCGCTGGCGGGAAAAGAAGCCGGCGCGTCTGTCCGGTTTTCCCATGCAGATGGCAGCGATCTCGGTGTCGGTGAAGATGCGACGAGCCGGCTGGGCAAGTGGAGCTTTGACTTTTATCGGCTCGAGGCGCCGACACGCATCCGGTCGGAGCGTCCGTTTGTGCTCGGCGCGCCGGTCGAGCTCCGCCACAGCCCGCGCCGTCATCCCGTCGTCATCGACATCCTCGTGGATGCGCTCAGTTGGAGCGTCGTGCGGGATCGCGGCTACCGGGATGTGCCGAACATCTTGCGCTTCTTCGGGCAGGGCGTCGTTTTTGACCAGAATTTTTCGACGAGCGAGTACACATTTCCGTCGCTCGTTGCCATCATGACCGGGATGTATCCGCATCATAACCAGATTTTCAATGAATATGCGGGTTACGAGTTGGCGCCGGACATCCTGACGGCGTCGGAGCAGATGAAGAAGCTCGGCTATTATTGTACGAATGTGGTCGGCATGAATGACGGCATCTATACGGGGGCCGCGCGTGGCTTTGACCGCATCATCGGCAATGGGTACAATACACCGACGTACCTCGGCGTGGAGCGTGCCATCCGCCAGCTGGAAGCGTTTGACGAATGTGACCAATATCTGTTCCTGCACACGATGGATGTGCACGTCTGGTCCGCGCGGGCGTACCACCTGCCGCTTCCCGTGCAGACGAAGCAGCCGCTTGCGGAGCGGCTCCGGGGCGGCAACTGCGCGGATGCAAGCGTCTATATCGCCGGTTATGACGTCTACCGTGCGGCGAATCTCGCAGGCATCCATGCGGCGGACCGCAGTCTCGGTGTGCTCTTTTCGTACCTGGAGTCGCATTACGCGCCCGGGGATTACGTCGTGAATCTTTATTCGGATCATGGGGCGTCGATCTTCGACGATGCGCCGTATCTCTTGAGCGACCATCATGTCGGCGCGGCGCTCATGGCGCGCGGCGCGGGCATCCCACAGCTTGGCATCGTGCGCGATGAGGTCACGAGCAGTATCGATCTCTATGCCATCCTCGCGAAGGAAGCGGGCTTCGACGTGCCGGAGACGGCGGATGCGAATCTTCCTGCGGCGCTCGGCGGGACGGCGCGCCGTTATGCCATCAGCAACACGCTGTATCCGGGACAGGTCTACCGCTGCGCGATCCGCACGCTTTCGCATGAATTCCAGGCGCGATCGCAGGAATTTGTCGATGAGGACGGGACGGTGGATCTGCAGGGGCTGGAATACGAGCTCTACCGGAGGAACGGTCACGAGCGCATCGAGGATGCAGCGATCCAGGAGGAATTCCTCCGCGTCCTGCGCGCGCATACGGCGCGCATCGATCGCGGCGGTGACGCCTGGCCGTCGATGCGGGCGGCGCGTCCGGACTGGTTTGCGAAGACAGAACGAAAGGAACGGCGAGGCGGCAAATGAAACAGGAACGCACGCACTTCATCTTCGATCTCGATGGGACGATCACACGGGAAGAGACGCTGCCCATCATCGCACAGCATTTCGGCGTGACGGCGGAAATCGAAGCATTGACGCAAAAGACGGTGCAGGGCAATATCCCGTTCATCGAATCCTTCATCCGGCGCATCTATATCCTCGGGAAGCTCCCCGTCCGCGAGGTCGCGCAGCTGCTCAGCAGCGTGCCGCTGCATGAAGGCGTCCTGCAGTTCATCCGGGAACACGCGGAGGCGTGCAGCATCGCGACGGGCAACCTTTCCCCATGGATCGAGAAACTCGTGGCGCGCATCGGCTGCGCCTGTGACGCCTCGGAAGCCGTGATCGAAGACGGCCGCGTGGCGAAGCTCGCGCACATCCTCCGCAAGGAGGACGTCGTGCGCCGCTATCAGAGCCTCGGACAGCGCGTCGTCTTCATCGGTGACGGCAACAATGACGTCGAGGCCATGCGCACGGCAGACATCGCGATCGCCTCGGCGCTGACGCACGACCCCGTGCCGGGCGTGCTGACGGTCGCAGATTATCTCGTATTACAGGAGGCGGCACTATGCAGGCAACTCCATCAATTGTCCTGAGCTGTGCGGGCATCGGCTCGCGCCTCGGGCTCGGCAAGACCAAGGCCCTCATCGATATCGGCGGCAAGACGCTGATCCATTGGCAACTCGAACTTTTCCGTGACGTTCCAGATGTCCGCATCGTCGTCGGCTTCCAGGCGCATGATGTCATTGAGGAAGTGCGCAAATATCGTCCGGACGCCATCTTTGTGTATAACCATAATTATTTTGAGACGAAGACGGGAGCCAGCTATTATTATGGCGCGCGTCATGGCGGCGACTACGCCATCGAGTACGACGGCGACCTGCTGATCCATCCTGCGGATATGCAGAGGCTCCTGAGGACGCCGGGCGAGTGGATCGCCTATGCGGACAAGATGTCCGAGGATGGCGTCTATGTGAAGACGGACGAAGCGGGGCAGGTGCTGGCCTTTTCGCGGCGCGAAGGCGACTATGAATGGACGGGGCCGTGCTGCCTCCGGCGCGATCATGTGCGGTATACATCAGAAAACGTGTACAATCAACTCGAGCCCCTGCTGCCGATGCGGGGCATCCATGTGCGGGCCTGCGATATCGACACGATCGAGGATTATCGTCGCGCGCTCGCGTTCGTCGCGTCATTTTCTACGGAGGGATGAAGGATGGCCAAGAGAGAGGAACAGGGCGCGCGCGTCAAAAGCCGGCGCGTCGCGATTGATGAAGCAGCTGTGAAATCGTTTTTCGCGCATCGCCACGAAAAGAAGCTGCCATACCGGCTGAATTATACGAATTACCAAGATGCGCATCCGGAACTGGCTTTGGCGCGGGATGCGGCAGAAAAGGAAAACATCCTGCCGCTCCTCGCCTTGCGGCCGGGGATGCGTGTGCTCGACATCGGTTGCGGCGTCGGCCGCTGGAGCAGGACGGTCCTCGCAGCAGGCGCGGATTACGTCGGGGCGGACTATACGCAGAGCTTCCTCGATCTTGCGGCAGAAGCGCAGCCGGCCGGCCCGCATTGCGCATGGGTCTGCGCCGACTTCCGGCAAATCGGGAGCGCCTTGCAGTCCGCCGGCATTCCCACGCGCTTTGATCGCATCTTTGTCAATGGTGTCTTCGTGTACCTCAATGATGACGATCTCCCCGCCTGCTTGTCACAGGTCGATCAGCTGCTGGCGCCGGGCGGCATGCTCTACCTCAAAGAATCTGTCGCCCGGACCACACGTCTGACGCTGGACGGCATCTATTCCGAAGAGCTCGCGAGCGACTACAGCGCGATCTATCGCAGCATCGGGGAATATGCCGCCTGCTGGAAGGCGCACCTGCCCGCCTTCCGTACGCTCTATGAAGGGGAGCCTTGGCAGGATCTCGCGATCCGGGAGGAAACGACGGCGTATGCCTGGATCTTGCAGAAAGACGGCGGACATGGATGTGGTATTTAATACGAAAGCACTTGCGGGCGGGCAAGTGCTTTTTCATGCGTTATTTTTCTGTCGGTACATCTCCGTGCATCACCGTGCGGATCGGATACGGGATGTCGATGCCTTCTTCGCGGTAGCGGCGCGTGAGGGCTTTGATGAACTCGTGCTTCAGGAGGAACTGCGAGTCGAACGCGCTGCTGTGCAGGATGACGTTGAAGTTGATGCTGGAGTCCGCGAACTCCGTGTAGCGCACGAGCGGTGACTGCTCGACGTTTTCGTCGACGCGGGCGAGGACTTCGTTCGCGACCTCGAGCGTGACCTTTTCGACGAACTCGAGGTCGCTGTCGTACGCGACGCCGACGGGGATGCTGATCGCCATATCGCGGCGCGGCAGGCTGAAATTCGTGATGATGGACGACGCGATCTTCTGGTTCGGGATGACGACCATGTTGCTTTCGCCGGCCGGCACGATCGTCGTGAAGCGCCACGTGATGTCCGTGACGCGGCCTTGCTCGCCGGTGCTGAGCTTGATGTAGTCGTCGATGCGCAGCTGGCGCGAGAGGATGAGGTGCAGGCCGGAGAAGATGTTCGCGAGCGTTTCCTGGAGCGCGAGGGCGACGGCCATACCACCGACGCCCATGGCGGTGAGGATCGGCGCGATGGAGATGCCGTAGTATTGCAGCACGACGAGCACGCCCATGGCGTAGATGACGACCATGAGGATCGTCGACAGGAGCGTCGTCTTCGGCAGCTTTTCCTCCGAGCGCTCGATGCGCATCTCGACGACGCCGTTCACCGTGCGCGCGATGACGCGCGTGATGGAAAAGACGATGACGGTGAAGAGCACGTAGGAAAAAAGCTTCGTGAGCTGCGGCGGGATGTCGATCGTGCCGACGATCCAGTACAGGCCGACGACGAGCGTCAGAGAGATCGGCACGCCCTTCAGCGCGTGGATGAAGACGTAATGCCACGTGCCTTCCTCGATATCGACATGCGTCTCGATGCGGCGGTTGATGAGCTTGTTCAGCGCGATGCCGACGGCGAACGCGCCGATGAGGATGCACAGCGGCACAAAGAGCGGCTCGACGAAAAATTTCCAATCCGCGAGGCTCGTCCAGTCAAAATTCGGCAAGTTGGGATTCCTCCTTGGTTCGTGATTCCTTCAGTGATCCGGTCGCTTGCAGAGAACCTGCCCGCCCATTATACTATAGGCAAAGCGTTGGAACAATGAAAAATGCAAAGGAGAACCTGTCATGCAAGAAATTCTCGCCGAAGGCCCGCGCCTGCGCCTGCGCCGTGCGGACAAAAGCGACCTCGATTACATCCTGAAGCTCGAATATGAGCCGGAAAACGTGAAGTTTATCGTGCCGTTCGACAAGGATTTTCACACGAAGATCCTCGAAGGCGCCGTGGAAGAATCCATGGACGTGCTCGCCGAGGAAAAAGAGACAGGCGAGCGCGTCGGCTATTTCCTCATCAATGGACTCAAGACGGACGCGCACGAAATGGAGTGGACGCACGTCGTCATCCAGAAAAAGGGCATGGGCTACGGCCATGAAGCGATGAAGCTTCTCAAAAAATACTGCTTCGATGTCAAGAAATTCCATCGCGCTTGGCTGGATTGCAAAGACTACAATGACCGTGCGCTGCACCTCTACGAGAGCGAAGGCATGCTGCGCGAAGGCCTGTTCCGCGAGACGATCATCACGAATGGCGTCTATGAAAACCTCGTCGTGCTCGCGATCCTCGACCGCGAGTACGCCGCACGGAAAGCGGCAGGACAGGAATTATGATGACCTTGAACGTTTGCGGGAAAACCATCACGTTGTTTGACAGCGGCCGGAACGACGTGCCGACCGTGTACCTCAACACGGTGCAGGGCGAGGGCGCGTCCGTTTGGGCGGCCTGCCAGGCTGCAGGCGCACCGCCGTTCACGCTCGTGGCAATCGATGGCATTGACTGGAACCGCGAGATGTCGCCGTGGGCAGCACCAGCCGTCATGCGCGGAGATGACGCATTCACGGGCGGCGCGGACGATTATCTTAAAGCCTTGACGGAACAGATCATCCCGACCGTTGAAGGCGCAATCGGCGCGCCGACCTTCCGCGCGCTCGCAGGATATTCTTTGGCCGGACTGTTCGCCGTGTACGCTGCATATCAGACGGATGCGTTTTCCAGAATCGCCAGCGCCTCGGGCTCGTTCTGGTTTCCGAAGTTCTTGGAATACGCCCGGACGCACGAACTCAAAAGCGGTGTTTCGCACATCTATTTTTCCCTCGGAGACAAAGAAAGCCGCGCGCGTAACCAGACGCTCGCGGCTGTGCAGGAACATACGGAACAGATCGTCCGACATATGAAGGAAAACGGAATCGATACGACGTTCGTGCTCCATCCGGGCAATCACTTCCATCATCCCGAAGAACGGATGGCGGCGGGGATTGCATGGATGCTGGACGCATGAAATCGTTATCGGACATGGTACCTCGGCAACGCGGGACGCTGCTGTGCAGGAAGAAGCGCAGCGGTGTCCCGCTTCATTTTTCCCGCGTGCTGGATGCCGTGCAGCACGGAGAGCGCGAGCCAGGCGATGCCGAAGATCACGTGGTAGCGCTTGCCGAACGCGAGCGCCGTGACCGTCCCGACAGCAGCGGCCGCGAGCGGCAGGCCGAGCGGGAGGGTTTTGAAGTTCGTCGGTTTTTTGACGAGCTGTGGTTTGTACATCATCATGGGATGCCTCCAATCAATAGAATAATTCTCATGATGGATAATTTCTACAAGCGAGAGGCGTTTTCCTTTGCCAGAAAAAATTTTTGCGTACTGTTAAAGCTCGCTGGAATAGGGTATAATCATTTTGTATCAGTGATTTTTAACGTAGAAAGGATGAATGGCTATGTCGAGCGTTGCGGAGACGGAAATCGAAGTGCTTTCGCACGGCACAGTGACCCCAAAGAACGGGATGAATGTGCGACAGCCGTACCAGCATCAGAAAAACGCCATGGCGAATCTGGATTTGATGGATAAGGCAGATGCTTATAGCACGCTCGTCGTCTTGCCGACGGGCGGCGGGAAGACGTATACGGCATCCCTGTGGCTCTTGAAGCATGCACTGAATCGTCGTAAGAAAATCCTCTGGATCGCGCACCGGCAGATGCTCCTCGACCAAGCAGCGGTGTCGTTCCAGGAGTACGCCTATGCAGAATCCCTTCCGAACATCACGGCGTTTCGCTATCGCATCGTTTCTGGCGCACCCTCGCATGACCGCAGCATCGACATCGTCCCGACGGATGACCTCGTGATTGCGAGCAAAGACAGCATCGGTCGCAATCTCGGCGCGCTTGATGCATGGCTTGCGGGGACGGATGAAGTGTATCTCGTGGTTGACGAGGCGCATCATGCGACAGCGAAAACATATCGCAAGATCATCGACTACGTGGAAGCGCGCGTGAAGCACACAAAGCTCATCGGCCTGACCGCGACGCCGTTCCGCACGGCGGAGCAGGAGCGCGGGCTGCTCGCACGGATTTTCCGCGACGGCGTGCGGGGCGGGCGGCGCGTTGCGGGCGACATCGGCATCACGTACCAGATCGGGCTGAAGGATCTGATCAACCGCCAGATTCTTTCCCAGCCGATTTTTGAAAGCTGCTATACGGAAGAGGATTATGGCGCAGCACTCGGCAAGGACGATTGGGAACGCATCATGCAGCTCGACACGCTCCCCGATGACTTGGCGTCGCAAATCGCCGACAGCGCCCCACGCAACCGACTGATTGTCGAGACCTACAAGAAGAAAGCGAAAACCTACGGACAGACAATCGTCTTTGCTGTCAATGTCGTCCATGCCATCACGCTCGCGAAACTCTTCAACCATGCGGGCATCTCAGCGAATTTCATCGTGTCCGATGTCCGAGATATGGTGACAGGCGTCCGCATCAGCCGCGAAATCATCAAACAGAGGATAAAGGAGTTCCGTGAAGGGAAGCTCAAAGTTCTCGTGAATGTCAACATCTTGACGGAAGGCGTGGACTTGCCGCAGACGAAGACCGTGTTTTTGGCGCGCCCGACTGTTTCGACCATCCTCATGACGCAGATGATCGGCCGTGCCCTGCGCGGCACCGCGGCGGGCGGCACGTCCGAGGCGTACATCGTTTCGTTCGTCGATGATTGGAATGAGCACATCGCGTGGGTCAATCCGGAGAGCATCTTCACAGGCGACGGGAATGATTTTGTTGACAATCCCTTGACACGTCAGCAACACGAAATCCGGCTGATTGCCATTTCGAAGATCGAGGAATTTGCCTCCATCGTGGATGCCTCCATCGATACGACAGCGCTCGAAGCCGTGCCGTTCGAGAAGCGCATCCCGCTCGGCATGTACGCGTTCACATGGCTGGAGGAAAACGGCATGGATCATTCGTACCAGGTTATGGTCTATGACAGTACGCAGGCGGCTTATGCCGAGATGATGGACGCGTTGCCGAAACTTTTTGAGACGTTCGGCAGCGATGACGAATATCTTTCGGATGAGGTGCTGCACGATATGGCGACGCAGTGCCGCGATACGTTCTTCCTCGGCGAAATGATTCCGTCGTATGATGAGCAGGACATCATCCATGTCTTGCAGTATTACGCGCAGAAAGAATCCGCACCGGAGTTTTACACGTTCGATGCGATCAATCGCGGGAAGCTCGATGTTGCCGCGATTGCAAGGCAGATTTTTGACGAGGACATGGGGCCGAGAAAGAAAGCAGAGTATGTAAATGACCTCTGGGATCGTTCAGACGACAATATGCTTCGGTTGTTCTTCGGAAGGAAACAGTATTTTTGGAAACAACTGGATATTGAACTCATGAAGTTGTCGGGGGTCGGTATTGGTGGTGGAGAGACAAACGTAACGTACGGGAAGAAGAAGTTGGGAGAGATGGCTCTCAGCGAAATCGCACGTTACAATCCCGCGTATGAAAAAGAACTTCGCGATGGAGCGTTTGCAGCTGCCAAGGACGAGGAAGGGTATTATACGTGTGCGGCCTGTGGTAGGCGCGACAAATCGCGCATCCCGTTCCAGGTCGACCATATCGTGCCAATGAACCGCGGCGGCAAAAGCGTGCCCGAAAACCTCCAGATTCTCTGCCGCTCGTGCAATGGCAGGAAAGGCGACCGATGAAGCGGTCATACTTTTACGATGACCTCGGCATCGCGACCGTCCTCCTGAGCCACGGCCTCGGCATCCGCACGATGATGGATGTCTTGGGGCGCATCTATGAAACGGATCGGCTGTTGCTCGAACCAGAGTACAAGAATGACAAGAGGGCATTCTTTTCTGCCGTGCTGTATTGGACAGATTACCTCGTGGACAAAGTGCAGTTCGACCGCGAATTTCCAGCTGTCCGAAAAGATTTGGAACACGTTGGGGCGTCCTCCAATCAAGTCTGGCAAGACGACTATGATGTCGAACTCTTCTTCTTGAACGTGCGCCTGCGCATCTTGTATCTCGATGCGCAAGACTTCGTCCGCATCAAGCTGCGGACGCTCCTCGCGCGCTACGGCTACCGCCGCCGCAGCCCGCAGCTGATGGATCACCTGCAGGTCTGCATGGAAGCGTACCAAATCCAGCCGTACCTCAAAGGCGGGATACCGTGCGACTTGAGGAATATTCGCTTGGATGACATGATTTCGTTTCGTGTGAGATAGAACGTGCAGGCAAAAGTACGGCATGAAACGATGAAAACGAAAAGATCCTGCTCACAGGTTCGTGAGCAGGATCTTTTACGCATTATCATCCGTTGGTAGCGATTGCAAAAAGTCCAGCTGGTCGCGGCGTGCGTACACGACAGCGATTACTTGGACAATCTTGCGATCTTCGTCAATCCAGAAATAAACATAAAAATTGTGTACGACCATGCGGCGCACGCCTTCGGAACGCCACGGTTCTTCGTCTGTGCGGCGAATGCGCTCCGGCATCGTGGAGAGGCTGCCGATGGCACCGCGCAAAGCATCAATCGTGTCGATGGCAGCCTGCGGAGCCAGAAGAACATCTTGGATGTAGTTGCTGATGCCGATTAGATGTTTCTGCGCTTGCTTGGTGATTTTCACGCGATACGTCTGCATCAGGCTCTCCTTCGCATGGCGTCATCGATGAAACACAACCTCTGTGCCAATTGATCAAAGAAAGCATCTGCATCCGTCGAATCATCGGCTTTTGCTTGTGCGAGACCCGTTTGCATCATCTGATGGAACGCTTCGTCTGTCATTGTATCTCTTGTCAATAGTTCTGTAGATTCCATGTTAGATGCCTCCTTTTCCTTGGAGAGAGGGTGGTTTTTTCTTGCTTCCATTATATGCGTTCGCAAGACATCCTGCAACAAAAAATCCTGCTCACAGGTTCGTGAGCAGGATTTTTAGTGCGATTTTTTTGTCGGGTGGCAGGTCGTGGACGAGCTTTGCAAGATGCTCGTCGATTTCTTCGGACTCGTCTTTCCATCGCTTTCCCGAGATCGAGCCGGTCTCCGAGATCTGTTCGAGGTCTTCGATGCGGATGGAGAGGGCGTTGCAGATTTTGAGCACATTGTCCATGGCGGCGCCGCCGATGGAACCATTCAAAATGGAAAGCAGCGTCGTGTACGGCATGGAGATTTGTTGCGCGAATGCCTTGAGCGTGTATCCATGGGACTTGATGAGCGATTTGATGTAGTCTTCGCGTGTCACCTTCGTCCCTCCTTTGCTGGTCTGGCTTTGCAGGGCGTGCGACGATGGTACTATGAGTTCGAATCCACTCGAAAATCATAAAATTTCGTGTCGCGAGATTTCGTGCTCCCTGACAAAACGAGAATGATATTTCGAATTTCATTATACACACCATTTCACGGGAATGCAATGAAAAATCGTTGACAAACACAAGAAAATTTGTCTGCAATAATAGAAAACATGGAAAAAGAAGTTGGTTAACAGAATTACAGTGATGGAGTTTCGTTTTGCAGAAAGGATATTTCATATAGAGAAAACAGCGCAAGTTTTCTGACAAAATCTTTGAACACGAAAAATCATGATTAAAAAATCAAATTTCGTATTGACGGAGCGTTTCATATCGTGTATCATAGTCCATGTAAACGAAATAACGTTCTGGAAATCCCGTGAAAAAGAAAACGCGATTTGCAATCATAAGTATTCATCGAATTACACGAATCGACAGACGATTTCAGACATCATAGAGAACAGGACGGGAAAAGGGGAGTTTCACGATGGAAAAAGCAACAGTCGTTGTCATCGGCGGCGGCGCGACGGGCGTTGGCATCCTGCGCGACCTCGCGATGCGTGGCGTGGATGTCATGCTCGTCGAGAAGTGCGACCTCATCAACGGCGCCAGCTCGCGTTACCATGGCCTGCTGCACAGCGGCGGACGCTACGCCGTGAAAGATCAGGAAGCCGCGAAGGAGTGTATTGAAGAAAATACGATCCTCCGCAAGATCGGCAAGAGCTGCGTCGAGGCATCAGGCGGCATGTTCGTCCGCCTCGACAGCGATGACCCGGACTATGAGCAGGCCTGGGTCGAGGGCTGCAAGGTCAGCGGCATCGAGGCGAAGCACATCGACCTCGACGAGGCGTTCCGCCTGGAGCCGCGCCTGTCGAAACACGTCGTCTCCGCGTACCTCGTGCCAGACGCTGCGATCGACGGCTTCCGCATGAGCTGGCAGAATGTCGACAGCGCGAAGCGCTACGGCGGCCGCCTGAAGACGTACACGGAAGTCATCGGCATCCTCAAGGATGGCGACGAAGTTCACGGCATCAAAGTTCGCGACGCGTTCACAGGCGAGGAATACGAGATCGGCTGCGATATCCTCATCAATGCCGGCGGCGGCTGGGCAGGCAAGATTGCTGAGATGGCCGGCCTCGAAGTCGGCGTCCAGCCGGACAAGGGCACGCTCCTCGCGTTCAACCAGCGCATCGCGAACCACGTCGTCAACCGCCTGCACAAATCGTCGGACGGCGACATTTTCGTGCCGCATGGCTCCATCACGATCCTCGGCACGACGTCGATGAGCATCCCCGATGCGGAAGACACGAGCACGTCGCGCGAAGAAGTTGAAAAGCTCTTGTCCATCGGCGAGCAGACGTTCGAGCATCTGCGCGATTACCGCTTGCTCCGTTGCTTCGCCGGCTCGCGTCCGCTCTACATCCCGCCCGGAGGCGTCAAAGGTCGCGGCGCGTCGCGCGGATTCGCGATTGTCGATCACGCGGAGCAGGACGGCCTCAAAGGTATGCTGACCATCGTCGGCGGCAAGTTCACGACGTACCGCCTCATGGCGGAGCGCATGGCTGACAAGGTCTGCGAGAAGCTCGGCAATCACGAGAAATGCCGCACGGCGGAAGAGCCGCTCGTGCCGCAAGTGTCTGAACAAGAGAAAGAGCAAGCCCGCAAATACTTCCCGTCCTACGGCACGAACCTCGCGGCGACGCGTCTCGGCCCCGAGCGCTTCGCGCGCGTCGTCGACGTGCTGAAGCGTGAGCCGGAGAAGCGCGAGGTCGTCTGCGAATGCGAGAACGTCACGCGCGCCGAGGTCGAAGAAATCGCCCGCGAGCTTTCGAGCTACAAGATCAACGATGTCCGCCGTCGCACGCGCCTCGGCATGGGCACGTGCCAGGCAAACTTCTGCGCGCTCCGCAGCGCGTCCGTCTTCGCGAAGTGCGGCCGCGCCGACATCGCAAAGAACTCGCTCGAGCAGATGCGCGAGTTCCTGCAAGGCCGCTGGAAGGGCATCCGCCCCGTGCTGATGGGCCGGACGCTCCGCGAGGCAGAAATGACGCGCGGCCTGTACGAACTGAATTTCAACGTCACGGGCGATTTGAAGTTTGAGGAAAAGGAAGGAGCAGCGAAATGATTCGTTCAGATGTTGTCGTCATCGGCGGCGGTTTCGCAGGCCTCACGGCAGCGCTCGCAGCCGCAAAACGCGGCCAGAGCGTCACGCTCCTGACGTATGGCGAAGGCACGCTGCCGCTCAACAGCGGCGTGATCGACGTGCTCGGCTATGACGAAAACCATAAATTCGTAGAGAATCCGCTGGCAGCCATCGAAAACCTGCCGAAAGATCATCCTTATAAAAAAATCGGCACGAAAGCGCTGAAAGAAGCCGTCGATTTCTTCTGCGGCGTGGCGCGCAAGAACCACATCCCGTATCATGGTTCGCTCGACCGTCAGATGCTCGTGCCAACGGCCATCGGCACGCTGAAGCCGACCTGCCTGACGCCGCATTCGCTGTCAGGGTCGGAAGTCCTGCCGGGCAAGCACAAGATCATTGTCGTCGGCATCAAGGGGCTCAAGGACTTCTACGGCGACATCATGGTCGAGAACCTGAAAAAAGCGCTCGGTGCAGACAAAGAATACCAGGTCGTCGAAGTCGATACGGGCCTCACGGGCGGCCGCGACATCACGACACAGGATGTCGCGCGCTGGATGGATACGGATGCTGGCACGAGCTCGTTCACGAAACAACTGAAATCGTATGGCGGTGCGACGGACGTGCTCTTCATCGTCCCGCAGGTGCTCGGCACGAAAGGCCATGCCTGCTACCAGACGATTGCGAGCCGCCTCGGCGCGGACGTCCTCGAGACGACGTGCCTGCCGCCTTCCGTCAATGGCTTGCGCCTCCAGCACGTGCTGATCGACAGCCTGCGCGAGTGCAATGTGGACATCGTTGAAAATACGGAAGTCATCGGCTGCGAAAAGAAGGACAAGCAGGTGACCGCCGTCATCGCGAAAGCCGCGTCGAACGAACGCAAATACTACGCGAAGAAATTCATCCTCGCAACGGGCGGCTTCTACAGCGGCGGCCTCACGATGCGCGATTTCGAGCAGCCGAAAGAGCCGATCTTCGATCTGCCAGTGTTCTTCGTCAAAGGCGAGGACAACTGGACGAACAAAGAACTCTTCAGCGACGCGCCGCAAGGCTTTGCGAAGACGGGCATCCTCACAGACGAAAGCCTGCGCCCCGTCGATGAGAGCGGCACGGTCGTCCTCGAAAATGTCCACGTCGTCGGACGCAACCTCGGCGGCTATGATTTCTGCTTTGAGCACTCCGGCAACGGCGTTGCCCTGGCATCGGCTTACAAAGCCGCGATGGTGTGAGAGAGGGGAGTACGATGAGCGATAAGAAAATGCTGGAAGAAGAGGAACGCGCCATTTACACGGGCGACCACTGCCTCTCCTGCACCTCGTGCATGTCGAACTGCCCCGTCATGGCGGCCACGAAAGAATATCGCGGGCCGAAACTCGTAGCGCCGGCGCATGGCCGCATGCACTTTGCTGAAGATGATACGGAGCTCTCGCTCGACTTTTGCTCGAACTGCAAGACGTGCGATCGTGCCTGCCCGTCCGGCGTCGCTGTTTCGACGCTGAATATGCTGCAGCGCGGCGAGTACTACCGCCACCATCCGCATACGCAGCGCGACGATATGCTCGCCCATGCGGAAAAGACAGCGAAGCTCGTGACGTCCCTGCCGCTCGGCACGACGTTCGCGAACCTCGGCATGACGATCGGCAAGGCCATCGGCATGTTCAGCTCCATGGGCATCGCCGGCGAGCGCGAAATGCCGAAATACGCATCCTCGACGTTTGCACAGGAATTCAAAAAGATCAACCAGCCGAAATCCGACAAAAAAGTCGTGTTTTATCCCGGCTGCTCCATCAATTACAATGAGCCGCACATCGGCGTCGCGTTCGTGAAAGTCATGAACAAGAACGGCTACGAAGTGCTGCTCGACGAGAAGTTCAACTGCTGCGGCTCGCCGCTCGTCGTCACGGGCTACCTCGACGAAGCGCACGAGCACGCGGAGAACAACACGGAGCGTATCCTCTACTGGAAACAGCAGGGCATCCCCGTCGTCGTCTGCTGCACAAGCTGCTCGCTCATGCTCCGCAAGGAATATGAAGAGCTCTTCGGCGAAGCGGCGATGAAGGAAGCGGGCGAGAACGTCTACGATGCGTTCGAGTTCCTCGAAATGCTCGATGCGGAAGGCAAGTTCAACACGAATTTCAACGCCGTCAACGAGCGCTTCATGTACCATGTCCCGTGCCATCTGAAGACGCAGGGCATCGGCACGCCGGCCGTCTCGATCTTCCGTCATCTGCCGGGCGCGAAAGTGGAGCTGGCGGATGCCGGCTGCTGCGGCATCAGCGGCAACTACGGCTTCAAGAAGGAAAAATACGAGATTTCCATGAAGATCGGCGAAAAGCTCTTCACGCGCATCAAGGCGGCAGCGCCGGACGACGTGATCTGCGACTGCCCAACCTGCCGCATGCAGATCGCCCACGGCACGCCGAAGAAGCCCGTGCATCCCATCGAGGTTTTGGCGAAAGCTTACAAATAAACCTACAAGCATCATCATTTCACAGAGAAAGGGGGTGCTACGATGGAAGAAAAAAAGGTGCGGAGGATCGTCCTCCTCTGCTCCGCCGGTGTTTCCACGAATCTCTTGGTGCGCAAGATGGAAGCAGAAGCTGCCCGGCTCGGCTATCCGTGCTCGGTGAGCTTCTACCCCGTCAATGAAGTGCGTGAGGCGGCGAATTTCGCTGATGTCATGCTCCTCGCGCCGCAGGCGGCGTCGAACTTGCCGGAGATTCAGGTCAAGTACCCGAATGTGAAGTCGGCGGTCATCCCGAAAGATCTCTATGCGACGATTGACGCGGACAAGATCCTCGACCTCGCGCAGAAGATTTCGGGCGACTACTGATCACCGCATCAAACGTTTCCACAATCTCACAGGGGTTTTTACGGAATCCAGAGGTGGGGGCCTCGGTAAAGATTCCGAAGAAACATATTTCACACTACACACAGTAGAAAGAGGTATTCATCATGGCAAAGCAGTATGTAATGGCTCTGGATGCAGGCACGACGTCGAACCGCGCCATCATCTTCGACCGCAACTCCAAGATCATGGGCGTCTCCCAGAAGGAGTTCACGCAGTACTTCCCGAAACCGGGCTGGGTCGAGCATGACGCCGAAGAGATCTGGAGCTCGATGGTCACGGTCATGAAAGAAGCCCTCGAGCAGTCGGGCCTCGTCGCAAGCGATATCGCCGGCATCGGCATCACGAACCAGCGCGAGACGGCTGTCGTCTGGGACAAGAAGACCGGTCGGCCGATTTACAATGCGATTGTCTGGCAGAGCCGTCAGACGGCTCCGATTGCCGAAGCACTGAAAGCGAAAGGCCTCGTGGAAGAGGTCCGCGAGAAGACGGGTCTCACGATCGACGCGTACTTCTCTGGCACGAAGATTCGCTGGATCCTCGACCATGTCGAGGGGGCCCAGGAGCGCGCAGAGAAGGGCGAGCTGCTGTTCGGCACGATCGATACGTGGCTGATCTGGAAACTCACGGGCGGCAAAGCGCATGTCACGGATTATTCGAACGCTTCCCGCACGATGCTCTTCAACATCAACGAGCTCCATTGGGATAAAGACCTCCTCGGCTACCTCAATGTGCCGGAGGCTATGCTGCCGGAAGTCAAGCCGTCGTCCTGCGTCTATGGCGAGAGCATCCCGAGCGTCCTCGGCGCTTCCGTCCCAGTCTCCGGTGCTGCCGGCGACCAGCAGTGCGCACTCTTCGGCCAGAACTGCTTCGAGCCGGGCATGGCGAAGAACACGTACGGCACGGGCTGCTTCATGCTCATGAACACGGGCACGGAGCGCAAGCACTCCAAGAACGGCCTCGTCACGACGATCGCTTGGGGCCTCGACGGCAAAGTCGAGTACGCCCTCGAAGGCTCGATCTTCGTCGCTGGTTCCGCGATCCAGTGGCTGCGTGATGGCGTCCGCCTCGTCGACAGCGCTCCGGATTCCGAGTGGGTCGCGAAGAAGGTCAAAGATTCCGCTGGCGTCTATGTCGTCCCGGCCTTCGTCGGCCTCGGCGCTCCGTACTGGGATATGAATGCCCGCGGCACGATCATCGGCATCACGCGCGGCACGACGAAAGCACACATCGTCCGTGCAACGCTCGAGTCGCTCGCTTATCAGACGAAAGACGTCCTCGATGCGATGGAGAAAGACTCCGGCGCGAAACTGCAGGCTCTGAAGGTCGATGGCGGCGCTTGCGCCAACAACCTCCTCATGCAGTTCCAGGCGGACATCCTCGGCTGCCCGGTCGATCGTCCGCAGATCATCGAGACGACGGCTCTCGGCGCTGCATACCTCGCAGGCCTCGCGGTCGGCGTCTGGAGCAGCAAGGACGAAGTCAAGTCCGCTTGGAAGCTCGACACGCGCTTCGAGCCGACGATGGAAGACGCGAAGGCCAAGAAGCTCTACAAGGGCTGGACGAAGGCCGTCAAGCACTCCATGAACTGGCTGGAGGCTGGCGAAGAGGAGTAATTCCTCCCGCATAGACACAGCTTTTCACAAACATGTCAGGAACAATCGCTCGGCCGCAAGGTCGGCCGGGCCGGTTGTTTCAGATATCATACGTTACGTTCCTATTTAGCGTTCTAAGTTTTTGTATGAATTCCGAAGGAGGAAATTCAAATGGTCAACGGTACCGAAAACCTGCTGGGCGAGTTCGTCGGCACGATGGTGCTGCTCGTCTTCGGCTGCGGCGTCTGCGCAAACCTGACGCTGGAAAAATCGAAAGGCCAGGGTTCTGGCTGGGTCAACATTGCCATCGGATGGGGTTTCGCCGTCACGCTCGGCGTCTTCACGGCGACGACGCTCGGCGCTCCGCAGGGCGACCTGAATCCGTCCGTCACGTTCGCGAAGATGCTCGTCGGCATCTACACGTTCCCGCAGTTCCTCATGACGTCCGTCGTGCAGATCCTCGGCGGCATCGTCGGCGCAGCCATCGTCTGGCTGGCCTATCTCCCGCATTGGGAAGTCACGAAAGATCCGGCAGCGAAGCTCGGCATCTTCTGCACGGCTCCGGCCATCCGCAAGATGGGCCCGGCGTTCCTCTGCGAGTTCATCGCTACGTTCTTCCTCGTGTTCGTCATCTGGATGATCTTCTCCTCGAAGTTCGCATATGGCTTCCCGGGCCTCAACGGTGCTGCTGACGGCCTTGGCCCGTACATCGTCGGTGTCCTCATCTGGGCGCTCGGCCTTTCGCTCGGCGGCCCGACGGGTTATGCTATGAACCCCGCCCGTGACCTCGGTCCTCGTATCGCGCATGCGATCCTCCCGATCGCTGGCAAAGGCGGCTCCGACTGGGAGTACGCTTGGGTTCCTATCCTTGCTCCGCTCTGCGGCGCAGGCTTTGCGTATGTCGTCGCCTCGGCGCTCGGCGCATTCGCGTAATCTCTTGTTAGCTTGACTCTCTTGGGTCTGCTATAGTTTCCATTCTCCTGAGGATGCTCGTTCGCTGAGCATTCTCAAGGCTTGATTACCCCTCTTTTATCCCTTGTTGTTTTGAGGTAGAACATTCCTCCGGGCGTTCCGATTGTTATCGGAACGCCCTATTTTTTTGTTTTCTTTGAAAGTGAGTTCTATTCATGCTATAATACGTAGAGTTATGGGATGCATACAGAATCCATGGGGCTTGCGGATTCTGAATTTTTTAGGGAGCAGGCAAGGGGTATGCAGAAAAAATATATTTTGGCGCTCGACTCGGGCACGGTGAAGAACCGCTCCGTCATCTTCAACCGCAGCGGCGAGATGATCTCGTATGCGGAGAAGAAGATCAGCACGTTCAAGCCGCACGAGGATTGGATCGAGCAGGACGCGGAAGAAATCTGGAGCACGCAGCTCTGGACGGCGCGCGAGGCGATCCGCCTGGCAGCCGTGGATTTCCGCGAGATCGCGGCCGTCGCCGTGACGAACCAGCGCGAGACGACGGTCATGTGGAACCGCTCGACGGGGCGGCCGATTTATCCGGCGATCAGCTGGCAGTCACGCCAGACGGAGCCGATTTGCGAATACTTGAAGCAGCAGGGCTACCAGGAAGAAATCCGGCAGAAGACGTCGCTCGTGCTCAACCCGTATTTCTCGGGCACGAAGATCGTCTGGCTGCTCGACAACGTGCTCGGCGCGCGGGAAATGGCGGAGAAAGGCGAGCTCTGCTTCGGCACGATCGACACGTGGCTCATGTGGAAGCTGTCGGGCGGCACGATTTTTGCGACGGACTATTCGAATGCGTCGCGCACGATGCTGTTTCATCTCAAGCATCTCTGCTGGGATGACGAAATCCTCAAGCACCTGCGCATCCCGAAGGCGATGCTGCCGGATGTCTATCCGTCGAGCCACCTCTTCGGCTACACGGACGCGACGCGCTTCGGCGCAGCCATTCCAATCGCCGCGTGCATCGGCAACCAGCAGGCGGACCTCTTCGGTCAGGCGTGCTTCGCGCCGGGCGATGCGAAAAATTCCTATGGCGAGGGCTCGTTCTTCCTCATGAATACGGGGAGCGAGCGCGTGCAGTCGCAGAACGGCCTCATCACGACGATCGCCTGGGGCATCGGCGACGAGGTGACGTATGCGCTCGAAGGCTCGATGCTCGTCTCGGGCTCGAGCCTCGAATGGCTGAAGCACGGCCTTGGCATCTTGAAGTCGATGCCGGATTCCGAGTGGGTGTCAAAGCTCGTGCCGGACGCGGGCGGCGTCTATTTCGTGCCGTCGTTCCGCGGGCTGTCCGCGCCGTATTGGGACACGAAGACGAGCGGCATGATCATTGGGCTCAAAGAGGACACGCAGCGCGCGCACATCATCCGCGCGGCGCTCGCGGCGCTCGCGTATCAGGTGCGCGACGTCTACGAGGCCATTGCGTCCGATGTCAAACGCACGATTCCGGCGCTGAAAGTCGACGGCGGCGCAGCGCAAAATAATCTCCTGATGCAGTTCCAAGCTGACATCCTGAACATGCCCGTCATCCGCGCTTACACGACGGAGACGACGGGCCTGGGTGCCGCGTACCTCGCCGGCCTCGCGCTCGGCATCTGGAAAGACATCGACGAGCTCCGCTCGCTCTGGCGTGAAGGCGTCCGCTACGAACCGCAGATGAGCGAAGCGATGCGCACACAGCTCTACGACGGCTGGCAGGCGGCCGTCTCGAAAGTGCTCGGGTGGGATTAGTCACCATATGCCGCCCCCTCTGGGGGCAATGTCATTAAGTTAGGAGACAGCCCTCCTCCTTGGAGGAGGGACAGGGCCGGTAGGCCCAGGGAGGAGGGGCTTGTAGGGCAAAACAAAACGCTCGCCGTCACTCAGCGCCCGTGCGCGCACGCCACCACAATATGTTACGACGTGCGGCCACGGGGCCTGAGCTTTGTTGTACGCATTGGTATGACCTACAGGCCGCTCCCTCCTGGCGCTGCGCTTCGCTCCGCGCCTGTCCTCCCTCCAAGGAGGGAGGCTGAGGTGCGAGCCGCTTAACTTAATGACATTACCTCTGGGGGGGTGGCCCCGAAGGGGTCGGAGAGGGTAGCGGCTGACGTTGATTTCCTATACTTTCGATAGAATCGAGAATCTCGTAACTGCGTGACCCTCCGCCGCAAGCGGCATAAGCGACCGCATCGGCGCTAAAGCGCCGTACGTCTGCTTATCCGCCTCGCATTCGCTCGGCACCTCCCCCAGAGGGGGAGGCTTTGCTTGTAGTAATTCGATAAGAACTATAGAAATGAATCAAATTTTGGACACGTTAAGACACGTGTCCTTTATTTTTTGTCCGCAAATCGATACAATAAATTCGTAATCGGAACAAATACTGAAATCCGTCAGACAATTCCCAAAAGAATCGTCAGTTCAGCAATCGGATAGAACTCGAGAAAGAGGGACGAACATGAAAGCAAAGGACATCCTCTCGCATGTCGACCACACGCTCCTCAAGCAGACGGCGACGTGGCAGGACATCGTGCGCGTCTGCGACGAGGCCGTGGCGTATCATACGGCGACGATCATGGTGCCGTCGTGCTATGTGCGGCGCATTCATGAAAAATATGGTGCAGCGCTGAAAGTCGCGACGGTCGTCGGCTTCCCGAACGGCAACGCGAATACGGCAGCCAAGCTCGCTGAGACGGCGCAAGCGCTCGCGGATGGCGCGGAAGAGATCGACATGGTGATCAACATCGGTGATCTCAAAGCCGGCGAGACGCAGGCCGTGACGGATGAGATTCGTGCGCTGAAATCCCTCTGCGGCGAGCGCGTGCTCAAGGTCATCGTCGAGACGTGCTTCCTGACGGAAGAGGAAAAGATCGCGGCTTGCAAATGCGTGACGGAGGGCGGCGCCGACTACATCAAGACGTCGACGGGCTTTGGCACGGCGGGCGCAACGCTCGCGGACATCGAGCTTTTCCAGCAGCACATCGGCCCGAACGTCAAAATGAAAGCCGCCGGCGGCATCCATACGCGCGAAGAGATGGAAGCATTCCTCGCGGCGGGCTGCGACCGCCTCGGCGCGAGCGCAGCGGTCAAGGTTTTGAAAGACGCGTTTGCGAAGGAGGAGAATTGAGATGAAAGACACAGGCATCAAGAGAGCCTTTATCATCGTGCTCGACAGCTTCGGCATCGGGCAGGAGCCGGACGCAGCGGAGTTCGGCGACGGCGCGTGCAACACGTTGCGTTCCATCGCGGGCGCGAAAGAGTATGACACGCCGAATCTTGCAAAGCTCGGTATGTTCAACATCGACGGCGTCGGCTGCGGCACGCCGGCCCTCCAGCCACTCGGTTCGTTTGCAAGACTGCGCGAGCTGTCGCGCGGCAAGGATACGACGACGGGCCATTGGGAGATTGCGGGCATCGTCAGCGAGCATCCGATGCCGACGTACCCGGACGGTTTCCCGCCCGAAGTGATTGCCGAACTTGAAAAGGCGTTCGGCAAGAAAATCCTTTGCAACAAGCCGTACTCCGGCACGGCGGTCATCCACGATTATGGCCGCGAGCAGAAGGAGACGGGCGGCCTCATCGTCTACACGTCGGCGGACAGCGTGCTGCAGATCGCCGCGCACGAAGATGACGTGCCGGTCGAGCAGCTGTACGATTATTGCCGCACGGCGCGCAAGATCATGCAGGGCGAGCATGGCGTCGGCCGCATCATCGCGCGCCCGTACGTCGGCGAATATCCGAACTACACGCGCACGCCGCGCCGTCATGATTTTTCGCTCGATCCGACGGGCGATACGATGATGGATGCGCTCGCGCGCAAGGGTCTCGCGACGATTGGCGTCGGCAAGATCTCGGACATCTTCGCCGGCCGCAGCATTAGCCGCACGCTCGGTGTCAATAAAGACAACAACGACGGCATGGAAAAGACGCTGAAGGTCATGGACGAAGATTTCACGGGCCTCTGCTTTGTGAATCTCGTCGACTTCGATATGCAGTACGGCCATCGCCGCGACATCCCGGGCTACGCGCAGGCGGCCACGGACTTTGACAAGCAGCTCGGCGAATTCATGGCGAAAATGAAGGACGACGATGTCCTCATGATCACGGCCGACCACGGCTGCGACCCCGGTGCGCCCGGCACGGATCACACCCGCGAATACGTCCCGCTGCTCGTCTATGGTAATCGCATCAAGGCAAACAACAACCTCGGCACGTATCCGACGTTCGCCATGATCGGCGCGACGGTCGCGGATATGTTCGATGCAGACCTCACGACAAAAGGCGAAAGCCTGCTGCCAAGACTATTGAAATAAAAAAGAAGTAACATCTGTTGCGAACGTAGCACATACAGCAGCCTTCCCCTCAGGGGAAGGGGGACCGCGAAGCGGTGGAAAGGGTACTTCGGTGCGAAAGCTGAGCGAGATTATCATAATTTCGAAGCAGTACATACTACGATTTGCTTCGAAAAATATTACTCGTTGTTCGGCACTCGCACCCTAGTACCCGCTCCGTCGCGCTACGCGCGCCACCTCTCCCAGAGGGAGAGGCTGCTCATGGAGTTACGTTTTGCAATAGAACGAAATAAATTGATAGATTGAAGCATTTCTAGGAGGAATTGTTTTCCCATGCGTATGTACGATCTTATTACCAAGAAGAAGCACAAAGAAGCCCTGACGGACGAAGAAATCCAGTTCATGGTGGGTGGCTATGTCAAAGGCGACATCCCGGACTATCAGATGTCCTCGATGCTCATGGCCATTTGGTTCAATGGCATGAACGACCATGAAATCACTGAGCTCACGAAAGTCATGGCGAAGTCCGGCGACATGATCGACCTCTCGGCCATCGCGGGCAAGAAGGTGGACAAGCATTCGACGGGCGGCGTCGGCGACAAGACGACGCTGATCGTCGCGCCGATCGTCGCGGCGTGCGGCGGCAAGGTCGCGAAGATGTCCGGCCGCGGCCTCGGCCACACGGGCGGCACGGTCGACAAGCTCGAGTCCATTCCGGGGTATCGCACGGTGCTCGACCGCAAGGAATTCTTCGATACGGTCAACAAATGTGGCGTGTCCCTCATCGGACAGTCCGGCAACCTCGCGCCAGCCGATAAAAAGCTCTACGCGCTGCGTGATGTCACGGCGACGGTTGATTGCATTCCTCTGATTGCTTCGTCCATCATGAGCAAAAAACTTGCAGCGGGCTCCGACTGCATTCTCTTGGATGTCAAGACGGGCTCGGGCGCGTTCATGAAGACGCTCGACGACTCCATCAAGCTCGCGCAGACGATGGTGAACATCGGCGAGGGCGCCGGCCGCCGCACGGTCGCGCTGATCACGGACATGGACACGCCGCTCGGCTACGGCATCGGCAACAGCATCGAAGTCATGGAGTCCATGGATGTGCTGAAGGGCCACGGCCCCGCGGATCTCACGGAGGTCTCGCTCCAGCTCGCGGCGAATATGCTGTATCTCGTAGGCCTTGGCACGCCGGAGGAATGCCGCAAGATGGCGGAAGCATCCATTGCAGATGGTTCTGCCTTTGAGACATTCTGCACGATGGTGCGCGCCCAGGGCGGCGACGACAGCGTGCTGCGCGACTACGCGAAGTTCCCGAAAGCGCCGTACACGTACGATATCGTCGCGACGGAATCCGGCTACATCGAGCATCAGAACGCCGAAGAGATCGGCGAAGTCTCCGTCGTGCTCGGCGCCGGCCGCGAGACGAAAGAAAGCGACATCGATTTCTCGGCGGGCATCATCCTGCACAAAAAATTCGGCGACAAGGTTGAGAAGGGCGACAGCCTCGCGACGCTCTACACGTCGAAAGAAGCTGCGTTGAAAGAAGCAGAAAAAATGTACCGCGATGCGACGCGCATCGGTACTGTTGCGCCGAAGAAAGAGCCGCTCGTTTACGCGCGTGTCGAAAAAGACAAAGTCGAGAAATACTGAGCAGGAGGATTTGCGAACATGACAGACGAAGAACTCGTGCAGGAAGCCATCAAATACCGCGAGCACTCCTATAGCCCGTATTCCCATTTCGCTGTCGGCGCCGCCGTGCTGACGAAATCCGGCAAGGTCTACGGCGGCTGCAATATCGAGAACGCCAGCTATCCTGTCGGCATCTGCGCCGAGCGCACGGCCATCGTGAAGGCCGTGTCCGAGGGGGAGCGCGACATCGTCGCTCTCGCCGTCGTCGGCGACACGCCGGGCTCGTGCAGCCCGTGCGGCATGTGCCGCCAGTTCATCGGCGAGTTCAAGATTCCGAAGATCATCATGGCGAACATGCATGGCGCCCGCAAGACCGTGACGCTCGAAGAACTCCTGCCGTTTGCCTTTACGGACAGCGATATGTGAGTTATAATCAAGAAATTAAGGTTGGTGAGCGCACGAACTCAAAGCCTCCCCCTCTGGGGGAGGTGGCCCCGCAGGGTTCGGAGAGGGTAGCGCAGTAGGTCGATTCGCAATTCTTTCGATAAGGATACAGAATGCGTTTATACGCTACCCTCCGCCGCAAGCGGCATAAGCGACCTCTAGGCGCTAAAGCGCCGTGCGTCTGCTTATCCGCCTCGCATTCACTCGGCACCTCCCCCAGAGGGGGAGGCACAAGTTCGTGGCTTGCAACCTATCCTGTTATTATTTATGGTAGATAGGAGTTTTTCATGTATCTCGTCATCAACATCCTGGGCGTCATCGTCTTCCTCGCCCTCGGCGTGCTGCTCTCGAAGCGGCGCAAGGAAATCCAATGGCGCGGCGTCGGCACGCTGCTCGTCATGAACATCATCCTCGCCTGGTTCCTCACGACGTTCCCGATCGGGCGCGACATCGTGCAGGGCGCGGCGGCGGCGTTCGTCGGCCTCGTCAATGTCGCGTACGAAGGCATCGCGTTCGCGTTCCCCGACTGGGTCCACGTGAAGCAGATGAATTTCTTCACGTCCGCGCTGCTGCCGATCCTCTTCGTCGTGCCGCTCTTCGACATCCTGACGTACATCGGCCTTTTGCCATTCGTCATCAAGTACATCGGCAAGGCGCTCGCGTTCCTCACGCACGAGCCGAAGTTCGAATCGTTCTTCGCCATCGAAATGATGTTCCTCGGCAATACGGAAGCGCTCGCCGTCTCGAACCTCCAGCTGAAGCGCATGAAGGCGGACCGCTGCCTGACGCTCGCCATGATGTCCATGAGCTGCGTCACGGCAGGCCTGATCGGCGTCTACACGACGATGATGCCGGCGGAGTTCATCCTGACCGCCGTGCCGCTGAACGTCGTGAACGCGCTCATCGTCACGAACATCCTCCATCCTGTGAAAATTTCGCCGGAAGAAGACACCGTCGCCACGCTGAAAGATGGCGGCAAAGAACGCGAGCCGTTCTTCTCGTTCCTCGGCTCGTCCATCCTCGGCGCCGGCCGCCTCGTGCTGATCATCTGCGCGAACGTCATCGCGTTCGTCGCGCTCGCGAAATTCATTGATCTCCTCTTGGGCTTCATCCACCCGGCCGTCTCGCTCGAGTCCATCCTCGGCGTCATCATGTTCCCATTTGCCTGGCTCATGGGTCTCGATGCCACGGAAGCGTTCACGCTCGCACAGAACATGGGCACGAAGCTCGTCACGAACGAATTCGTCGTCATGCTCGGCGTGCAGGACACGTTCAGTACGTTCAGCCGCCATCTCCAGGGCGTCCTGACCGTCTTCGTCACGTCGTTCGCGAACTTCGGCACGCTCGGCATGATCATCGGCTTCTTCAAGGGCACGGTCGACGAAAGCAAGAACGAGCTCATCAGCCGCAACGTCGGCTACATGCTCCTCTCCGGCATCCTCGTCTCGCTGCTCTCTGCCGGCATCGCTGGTATCTTTATTTGGTAAAGCAGAAAATGACTTCCGCGGGTGCGGCCACGCATCCACGGAAGTCATTTATTTTTGTCCGCTTGTTAATGCCAATACAATAACACGTCGCGCTCCTGCCGTTTTCAGCGCCCGCGCACATTCTGCACACGTCACGCCTGTCGTGTAGATGTCGTCAAGCAAGAGAATGTCGCGGCCTTGCACGTCACGTCGTTTTTCTTCCGGCACGAGGAATGCGCCACGCATATTTTCTTTGCGCTCGTCTTTCGACAGCCCGTACTGCGGCCGCGTTGCGCGCGTGCGGATGAGCAGGCGCTCCATCGCGATGCCATGCGCGGCGAGCCAGTCGCGGAACAGCAGTTCGGTTTGATTGAAGCCGCGCTGCTGTTCTTTTTTGTGGTAGAGTGGCACGGGGACGGCGAGGAGCGTTGCGTTGCTATTCGTTTTTTGCGCGGCGAGCAAACTTTTTTGGAAGAAGTCGTGCTCGACGGAGCGCAGGAATGTCTGTACGTATGGCAGCGTCGCCATGCGCTTCTGATATTTGAGTCGCTGCACGAGCATCTTGAGCGCGCCATCATAAATGCCGAGCGCCCAAGCTTCTGTGACGACCTCGCGCTCTTCCAGTGTCATGCGCAGCCGCCGCACGGCATTCGCCCGGGCGAGGCAATCCGCGCACCACGCGCCGTGCCTTTCCAAATAGTTCCCGCACGCCGGGCAATGGGGCGGGTAGAGGAACAACATCAGCGCTTCATAGATCCTTCGCAAGCTCACGCGATCACCTTCTTTTTTTCATTATACAACAACGCGAAAAAATTTTCGGTATCCAATAAAAAAGACTTGCACAAACACGTCGCAGGTGTTAAAATGTAAACCAAAGAAGGGAAGAGCAAACCACCAGAGGCTCGGAGTCCTGGAGGGCGATGATTCTGGAAGGTGCCTGCCGAAACAGGCTCTCTTCAAATCTATCGGAAAGGATGTGGATTGTTCTGCAGAAACACTTCACCATTCTTTCGCGTCCCTTTGAGACCTAGATGCAGCGGTGAAGAAAAACACAAGCCAGCGAGGCACAGTGAGATGATACGATGATGGCTCAGGGCTATCGCCGGTCGTACTCGAAGCTATCTGGCAGGTTACGTAAGACGCATCGAGCTCAAAGAAACGAAGAATGTCCAGCCGTTTTTCACCATCTATGGTTTCTAGAACCACGTCGCCACGTTCCGGCGCTGCTCGAGAGGCTTCGGGACAGACAAGAGAATACGAGGTATCCGACTATATGTTGATAGTCACGACGTAACGCCCCTGCAGGAATCTGCGGGGGCGTTGCTGTGTTTGGTTTTTAGCCTCTCCTCTTTCAAAATCTTTGCTTGTAACTCTGTATACAATCCGATATAATAGAAGAAATGTGTTTATCAGTATTCAAACCCAGAGGAACAAGGGGGATTTTATTTTGTTGATGAATGGCGCGCAGGCGGTCTTGGAGAGCCTGAAGAAGGAGGGCGTCGATGTCGTGTTCGGATATCCGGGCGGCGCGGTGCTCACGCTTTACGATGCAGTATACCAGATGAATTTCCCGCATGTCCTGACGCGGCATGAGCAGGGCGCCGTGCATGCGGCGGACGGCTATGCGCGCGCGACAGGCAAAGTCGGCGTCGTGTTCGCTACGTCGGGCCCAGGCGCGGGGAACCTCATCACGGGCATCGCGACGGCGAATATCGATTCCATCCCGCTCGTCTGCATCACGGGACAGGTCGCAAATCCTTATATCGGAAAGGATTCGTTCCAGGAGGCGGACATCGTCGGCATCACGACGCCGATCACGAAGCACAATTACCTCGTGAAAGACGTGAACGACCTGCCGCGCATTCTCAAAGAAGCGTTCTTCATCGCGCGCACGGGCCGCCCCGGCCCGGTCGTCATCGACGTGGCGAAAGACGTGTTCGATACGAAATTCGACTACAAATATCCGGAAGACGTCACGCTGAAAGGCTACACGGGCGATTATCCGACCGATGAGAAGAAGGTCGATGAGGTCGTGCGCCTCCTCGATGCGGCGGAACAGCCGCTGATCTTCGTCGGCGGCGGCGTGACGCTGTCCGATACGGCGGAGCTCGTGCGGAAGCTCCAGTCCGGCCTCGGCGCACCAGCCGTCTCGACGCTCATGGGCCTCGGCTGCCTCGCGGCCGGCACGGAAGGCTACTTGGGCTTTGCTGGCATGCATGGCGCGTATGCGTCGAACATGGCGATCCAGCAGTGCGACCTGCTCCTCTGCCTCGGCATGCGCTTCAGCGACCGCGTGACGGGCAAGGTCGCGGAGTTTGCGCCGCACGCGAAAATCGTCCATTTCGAAATCGATGCGGCGGAAGTCAACAAGAACGTGCCGGCCGACCTCTGCGTGCCGGGCGACTTGCGTGCGTCGCTGCCGCTCCTTTTGCAAAAGCTCGAAGCGTCGCCGACGGACTACCGCGAGCAGTTCCAGTCGTGGCTGCGCCATGTCACGGCGCTTGCCGACGCGCATCCATTCTCGTACGAGCCGCCAAAAAGTGCGGAGGATGTCATCCGTCCCGAAGCGCTGATTGCGAAGGTCAGCGAGCTCGCGCCGGACGACACGATCGCCGTCACGGACGTCGGCCAGCACCAGATGTGGGCGGCACAATTTTATGAAGCGAAGAAACCGCGCCATTTCCTCACGTCGGGCGGCCTCGGCACGATGGGCTTTGGCCTGCCGGCCGCGCTCGGCGCGAAAGTCGGGAAGCCCGAGCAGCCCGTCATCCTTTTCACGGGCGACGGCAGCATCATGATGAACTGCCAGGAATTTGCGACGCTCGCGGACAATGACATTGACGTCAAAGTCATCGTTGTGCACAATTTCATCCTCGGCATGGTCGGCCAGTGGCAGCGTCTCTTTTACAACCACCACTACGCGCAGTCGGAGCTCAAGGGCAAGACGGATTTCGTGAAGCTCGCGGAGTCCATGGGCTGCAAGGGCTACCGCCTGACGAAGGCGGGCGAGCTTGAGACGAAGCTGCCGGAGATCCTCAAGGAAAAAGGCACGACGCTCATCGACGTCTATGTGCCGGAAGAAGAAGACGTCCTGCCGATGGTGCCGGGCGGCAAGCGCCTCGACCAGATGGTGCTCGGGAAAGGAGTTCGGAAATGAAAAAATATCTGCTGGCCGTCCTCGTCGACAACAAGCCGGGCGTCCTCACGCACGTCGCCGGCCTCATCAGCCGCCGCGCCTTCAACATCGAGAGCATTTCCGCCGGCTACACGGAAGAGCCTGACGTCACGCGCATCAACATCGTCGTCTCCGTCGAGGACAAGCAGGAGCTCTCGCAGGTCGTGAACCAGCTCGGCAAGCTCATCGACGTCATCAAGATCGTGAACCTCACGCTCGAGGACTCCATCGAGCGCGAGCTCGTGCTGATCAAAGTGCAAGCGTCGAAGGAATCGCGTGCCGACATCATCAACGTCGTGAACATCTTCCGCGCGAACATCGTCGATGTGAACCCCGACGACATCGTCATCGAGCTCACGGGCGGCGAGAGCAAGATCGACGCGCTCTGCGAGGTGCTGAAAGAATACGGCATCATCGAGATCGCGCGCACGGGCGCCATCGCCATCTCGCGCGGCCCCGTGCCGGTCAAGGCGATGTGACGCAGGCGTTCTCCAGGCCGTTTTGAGAATCGTATGCGCATAGAAAGAAGGTACATTCTCATTGACAGTCCCATGCGCGTTTGTTATAATATGAAACGGAATGATAGTAACTATCGTTCCGCACTTTTGTGTCGGGAAGCCCGGTCCCTTTGTGGGCTGGGCTTCCTGTCATTATGATGGTCAGAGGAGGGAATCCATATGTTCCAGAAAACCGATTTTTGGATCGGCCTCGCCGTTGGCGCCGTCGCCGGCATCTTCGGCTACCGCTTCATGCAGGAACGCGAGCAGCAGCTCGCCGCCCTGCAGCCGGCAGCCCCGACGGCCGAGCTTCCGCTCGCTGAACTCCAGCGCCAGAAGGAAGAGCTCGAGGACCTGATCGCAGCACAGGAAGCGAAGAAATAATTCGTGACACCTGTCTGTAGACGGAAGAGAGGGTGTCGAGCCCTCTCTTTTTTCGAGGTGAATTGATAATGAATATTATGAGCACTTTACAGATCCCGACGACGAAGCTCGACCTCTTCATCCGTTCCGTCGAGATCTCGTCCTACCTCCCGGGACGCGTGAGGCTCTATACGAAACAGCTCGTGGGAAACCCCGCGCTCGAAGTCGAGGTGCAGGCGCAGCTCGGCGCGTTCCCCGAGATCACGAGCGTCGAGACGAGCACGGTCACAGGTTCCATCCTCATCAAATACGCGCCGGAGGTCTTGCGCAAAAACGCAGAGCTCCGCAAGGTCGAAGAATATATCATGACACATGCAAAGAGGAGATGACGAGATGTCCTACGTATCTGGTTTCATGATGGGTGCGGCCATCGGCAAGAGCATCCACCAGATGATGTTCGGCAGAGGCGCAAAGCAGGCGGTGCCGCGCTTCCAGAATCCTGTGCCGCATGCAACGGCAGGGATTCGTACCGCTGGCGCACGCGTGCAACAATTCGGTACGCAAGCTGCGGCGGCACTGCACCTCACGGCAGGCTTCACCTGCGCGAGCAAATTGCCGGGGCGCCGCCGCTATCGGGCGGCGATGTCCCGGGAGCTCGCGGCGTTGCTGGAAAGCAAGCTCTCGCAGCTCGCGTTTCTCACGGGCGTCGAGGTCAGTTCCGTGACAGGCAGTATGCTCTTCACATACAATCCTGCCGACGAGGCGAAAATGGACGTGCTCGCGGACTTCCTGGAAGACAGCATCTTCCGCCGGGAGTGGCGGCAAAAGGTCGCGGATGTGGCAGAACCCCTTGAGGCGCATGCCGGCGCGCTGACGAAGAGCGTGCGCGGCACGGTGCGCGATTTTTCCAAGTGGGTGCGCCACGCGACGAATGGCTGGCTCGACATCAGCTCGGCCGCGTTCCTCATCTTCCTGCTGCGCGGCCTCCGAAAGATGATCTTGATGAAGCAGTATCCGTCCGGCTCGCAGATGCTCTGGTGGGCCGTTTCGCTCATGAGAGGATGGCGGACTGTATGATGTACGGGCGTTTGAATTACCTCCTTCCCGTCGCGCTTCCCCGGGAGAAGCGCGCAGAGCTCGCGGCGGTCATCCGCCGGTATCCTTCCGTCAAGGCCGTGCTCGTCGATGAAAAGCAGATCCGCCTCTGGTATGTCGGCACGCTGCCGGCCCAGGAAATCCAGCAGCTCGCGATTGCAGCTGTGCGCGAGGCGAAAGAGGCGGCCATCACGCCGGCCGAGCGCCTCGCCGAGTATCGCCGCGACGCGCTCGTGTCGCTCGCGGGCTTTGCCGCCGTGCAGATCCTGCGCAAGACATCGCCGGAACTCTTTGCCGCGACGAAGATCGCGCGGAGCCTCCTGACCGTCTTCCTCGCGCGCAAATTCATTGTGAACGGCATCAAGGGGCCTTTGAATGACCGACAGCTCAACGCCGATACGCTGACAGCGACGGCGGTCATCGCGTCCGTGCTCGCGGGCAAGCCCGAGTCGAGCCTCACGCTCCTCACGCTCTCGAATGGTGCGGAGATGCTGACGAGCTACGCCGCCGAGCGCGCGCGCACGCAGATCTCCGGCCTCTTGTCGCTCGACCAACGCTATGTCTGGCGCGTCGAGAACGGCGTCGAGCGGAAGATCCCGGTGGAAGAGGTGCATGCGGGCGACACGATCGCAGCGCATACGGGCGAAAAGATCGTCATCGACGGACGCGTGCTCGCAGGCTCGGCCGCCGTGAACCAGGCGTCGATCACGGGCGAGTCGAATCCTGCCATGAAGCACAAGGATTCGCCCGTCTACGCGGGCTCGGTCGTCGAGGCCGGCGAGCTCGTCATCGAGGTCGAAAAAGTCGGCAAGGACACGAGCCTCGCGCACATCGTCCATCTCGTCGAGGAAGCGCAGAACCGCAAGGCGCCCGTGCAGAATTTCGCCGACCAGATGGCGAACTTCCTCGTGCCCGTGTCGTTCCTCGGCGCGGCCATCGTCTACGGCGCGACGCGCGATTGGCAGCGCGTGCTGAATCTTCTCTTCATTGATTTCTCCTGCGGCCTGAAGCTTTCGACGGCTACGGCCATCTCGGCGGCCATCAGCGCGGCCGCGAAGCGCGGCATCCTCGTCAAAGGCGGCAACTACATCGAAGCGCTTGCCGAGACGGATACCGTCGTGCTCGACAAGACGGGCACGCTGACCGTCGGCATCCCGCAGATCTCGTTCACGCGCATGGCGAAAGGCGTTGATGAGAAAGAAATGATCTTGCTCGCGGCCTCCGCGGAGCAGCATTCCGTCCATCCGCTCGCCGTCGCCATCCAAAAATATGTGAAAGAACACGAGTGGACGACGCCGCAGCACATCGACAGCAAGACGATCATCGCGCGCGGCATGCTCGCGGAAGTGCCGGATTTTGACGTCTATAAAGGCGGCACGATCCGCGTCGGCAGCAAGAAATTCCTCGCCGAAAACGGCGTACAGGACACAGGAGGCATCGTCGACAGCAGCCTCGACGGGAAAAATCTCCTCTACGTCGCGCGTGACAACGAACTCCTTGGTGTCATCGGCATCGAGGATCCGATCCGCCCGGCGATGAAGAAGACGCTGAACCAGATGCGCCGCTACGGCATCGACGAGATCGTCATGCTGACGGGCGACAGCAAGGCCGTCGCCGAGCGCGTCGCGCAGGACATGGACATCGACGCCTACCACGCGGAGATCCTGCCGGAGGACAAATCCGACTACGTGAACAAGCTGAAGCAGCGCGGCACGGTCATGATGGTCGGCGACGGCATCAACGATGCGCCGGCGCTCGCGTTTGCCGACGTCGGCGTCTCCCTCGGTGGCCGCCAGACGGACATCGCGGCGGAGTCGTCGGCTGTCACGATCCATGGCGAAGACCCGGCGCGCCTCATGGAGGCGCTCGCGCTCGGCCGCCGCACGATGCGCCTCGTGCACCAGAATTTCATGGCGACGATCCTCGTCAACAGCGCGGCGATGCTCCTCGGCGCGCTCGGCCGCATCAGCCCGCTCTACGCCGCCGTCATCCACAATACGGCGACGCTCGCCGTCGTGCTGAACAGCTGCCGCATCCTGAAGACGGCGCAGCCCGGCATGTTTTCCGTGCGCCGCAGATGAAATGGAATTTCAGCAATCCCTAACAAGGAATTTCGCAAAACGCGTCGAATACCATAAAAGATAACAGAGATTCCGAGACATGAGGACATGAGATTGAAGGAGTGTCTTTTATGGCAGCAAAAATGAAAAATTGCCCGTCGTGCGGGCGCATCTTCGTCCCGATGAACGCGACGCAGAAGCTTTGCCCCGATTGCATGGACAAGCTTCGCGAGAAGGAGCACGAGGTCGTCGAGTACGTGCGCGACCATCCGAAAGTCAAGATCGCGGAGCTCATCGAGGCGACAGGCGCGTCGGAGAACATGATCAAGCGCATGATCCGCGAAGGTCGCTTCGTCCAGACGGGCGTCGAGATGACGTATCCGTGCGAGAAGTGCGGCGCGCCGATCACGACGGGCAAGCTCTGCCCGAAATGCGCGGGCGCGCTCAAGAAAGATCTCGCGGGCGCGGCGCAGAAGATCGCGGAGAACCGCGAAAGGAAGCTTGCAGAGCGCCCGTCGTCGTTCCGCTCCGAGCGCACCACGCAGGGCGGAGGAAGTGGCGCGAAGACCGCCAGCCCGACGGCGTCGAAGCCGAAAAAATATGCCGGCGACGGGCTGTCGCACCGCTATCGCGGCCTGCGGTGAACGCTAAAAACGTTCTTGTCGTCCGCGAAAGAATAAAAAAGGCAGAAAACGCTCCATTTGCGAGCAATCCAAAGAAAATTGAAGATAATCTCTGATAACGGCGAAAAAGCAAGAGTTAAGTCTCTTGCTTTTTTTTTCGATAGGAAAAACAGAAGTCAAGGACGATGTAGAAACAGAAACAAGGACGCATAGAGAAGAACGTATTCCAAGGTGGTGAAGACCATGATCATCAATAACAGCATCCAGTCCGTCACGTCGCTCTACGGCGCGGCCCAGCCGTCCCGCGCATACCGCGCGAAGCAGGCAGCGGACGAGGGCATCCGCGACGAGGTCGAGATCTCGGCAGACGGCCAGAATTTCAGCGAAATGCTCCAGAAGCTCCGCGAGACGCCGGACGTCCGCCAGGACAAAGTCGATTTTTACAGCCAGGCCATCGCGGACGGCACGTACCAGGTGTCCTCGGAGAACCTCGCGGCCGCCATGCTCGGACGTATCTGAGCAGGCACATGTTTTGAGAGGAGCAGAAATCCATGACGCAAGCCGGGCTTTCCAGCTGGACGGAGCTCGTCCAGACGCTCAACGAGCTCAACAAGACGTATCGTGACGTCTGTGAGCTGAGCCGTAAGAAGCACAAGGCGCTCATCGTCATCGACCTCAAGTCCATCGAGGCCATGAACGGGGAAGAGGCACAGCTCACGCAAAAGATCCGAAAGCTCGAAGAAACGCGGCAGAAACTCTTGATCCGCCTGGCCGTGGAAAACCGGGCGATCAAGAAGGATACGAACATGGCGGATCTTGCAGAAAAGGCTCCGACGCGAGAGCTACGCATGCTCCTCGAAAAACTCCACCAGGCGCTCGACGCCTCGACGAAGAAAGCCGTGGAGCTCCGCGACAACAACCGCGTGCTCATCGAGGGCGCGCTCTCGGCCGTGACGTACCATCTGAACCGCCTCGGCGGCTTGCACGTCGAAAATGCCTATGGCAAGGGCGGACAGGAGGTCGTGAGCCATGCCAGCAAGCTCGAATTTGATGCCTGAAGAAGAGCGCTTGCAGGCGATCGCGGCGCTCCTCAAAGAGCAGCTGCTCTGTGGCACGGAAGCGGCAAAAGCCGTCGCGCAGCTGCGCGGGACGCTCCAGCAGAATCCTTCGGGCAAAGGCGTTGGCGCGGACGTGCAGGCGCTCGAGGCGGCGCTCCAGAAACTCGGAGCTCTCGATCGGCGCACGGACGCATTCCTCGCAGCCGCAGGCGCAAAAACGCTCATCGATGCCGTGAAGGCGCTTCCGCCTTCTCCGCTCGCGGAAGGCGTGAACCGTCTCGCCGTCCGCGCCGCGCAGCAGCAGCGCGCGCTCCAGGTCGCCGTCGCATCAGCCAAGGAGCTCTTGGAAAAGAGCCGCGGCTTCATCGATTTTCATGTGAACCTCCTGACGCAGACGGCAGCGAGCGATACCTACACGCCGCCGGGCGGCACGGAAGCAGAATTGCGGCGCGGCCGCCGGATGTTTGATGCAAACGTCTGAACCTGGAAGAAAACGATCAAAGATAGAGATAAGGTGATCCTATGCGTTCTACATTTTCCGGACTCAATACGATGGTGCGAGGCATCTTCTCGAACCAGCTGTCCCTCGATACGACCGGCCACAACATCACGAATGCTTGGACGGAAGGATATTCCCGCCAGGGCGTGAACCTCGCGGCGACGCGCGGCCAGGCCGTCTCGTCGCTTTACGGCGACGTCATGGTCGGCACGGGCGTCGACTCAACGTCGATCCTGCGCGCGCGTAACGTCTATGCGGACAAGCAATACTGGCAGGAGACGTCGCAAAAAGAATATTATTCCACGCAGCAGACGAATTACGACAAGGTCGAGGCCATCTTCGACGATTCGAGCAACACCGGCATCAAGAACGCGCTCACCGAGTTCTACAATGCGTGGACGGATCTCTCGACGAATGCGTCGACGGCCAGCAACCGCGTCGCTGTCATCGAGAAGTCGAACGTGCTCGCCGACCGCGTCAAGACGACGGCGCAGCAGCTCCAGTCGCAGATCAACGCGCAGTACGAAGACATGACGGCCAATGTCAAACAGATCAACGACTACACGGCCGAGCTCACGAAACTCAACCAGAACATCATGCAGAGCGAGGCGTCGGGCGCGAGCGCGAACGATCTCCGCGATCAGCGCGACCTCATCGTCGACAACCTCTCGAAATACATGAACCTCAACGTCTACGAGGATGAACACGGCATGTACTCCGTCGTGTCGAACGGCATCACGATGGTCAACGGCGTGAACCGCCTGACGCTCGAGATGTCGGATGCCATCAACAACAAGAAATACGGCATCAGCGACTACACGGTCAACATCAAGGAGTCCGGCATCGCCTTCGTGCCGACGAATGGCAGCCTGAAGGCGCAGATGGACACGATCGCCGAGGACAAAGGCTACATTGACAAGCTCGCGAACATGTCCGGCTTCCTCCTGACGACGTTCAACACGATGCACCAGCAGGGCGCGGGCATCGACGGCACGGACAGCTCGTTCGGCGACAATCCGCCGGCGTCCGGCACGTATGCGGGCCCGTCGTATGGCCTCAATTATTGGGGCGACAACGATACGGTCTACACATGGGATGCGACAAACGAGACGGTCGTCGCGACATCGCTCTCGGGCATCCAGCGCACGCTCGACTATACGCAGGCGACGAACGCGAATGGTATCACGACCTATACGCCACGCGTGACGCTCACGGGCACGCAGACGAAACAAGATACGCTTGACGGCATGAACATCATCAACGCGCTCGCTGTCAATAGCGCCATCAAGGAAACGGGGGGCCAGAACCTCATCGCGGCGCGCAAGCTCACCGTCGAGGAGGATGTCTCCAGCTCGGGCGCGAAGCTCGGCACGCGCAGCGTCAAGGTGAATGGTTCGGGCGATGGCACGAACGCGACGAACATCGCGACGCTCATCAACATGGATCAAGCGAACGTCCATTCGACCTCGGATATTGTCTACAAGGCGAACACGACCGTAGCAGGTGCGGTTACGACCACAACGCTCATGGACACGAGCAATGCTGCCATCACGACGAACAACATGACGGCGCGCGCGCTCGATGTCGATTCGCTCAACGCCTACTATTCTGCCGCCGTCTCGAAGCTCGGCAGCGACTCCGAGTCCGTCGACGACAAGTCCGACGCGCAGGATGACCTCATCACGCAGATCACGAACTGGCGCTCGTCGACGTCGGGCGTCGACTGGAACGAAGAGCTCTCGAACATGATCATGTTCCAGAAAGGCTACACAGCTTGCTCGCGCTGCCTCACGACGATGGACGAGATGCTCGACCGCCTCATCAACAACACCGGCATGGTCGGCCGCTGATCGCGGTAACATTATGATGTAATCAAGGGAGGAAACCATATGTCCATCCGCGTCAGCAGCAACCAGATGATGTACAACTACAAGAAGCAGCTCAACGAGGCGAACAGCGAGAAGGACAAGCTCTTGGAACAGGGCGACGGCAACAAGCTGCACCGTCCGTCCGACGACTCCGTCGCCTATACGAAATATCTGCGCTACGATACGTCGAGCCAGGAGAACACGCAGTATCAGGAAAACGTCAGCACGGGCGTTTCATGGATGAAAGCGTCGGATTCGGCGCTCGTCTCCATGACGAACATCCAGACGACGTTCAAAGAAAAGACGGTCGCGGCGGCGAACGACACGAACAACACGAGCGACCGCGCCGCCATCGGCAAGGAAATGATGGCGGAAATCCAGGAACTCGTCTCGCTCGGCAACACGATGCAGGGCGACCGCTACCTCTTTGCCGGACAGAAAGACACGACGATGCCGTTCTCCATGTCTGAAATCCCGGTCACCCGCGGGCAGGCCAAGACGCTCGACGACAAGGCCAGCGCCTACTTCAGCGGCACGGGCGCCGCGACGAGCGCCGGCTCCATCAAGCAGATGCTCACGCTGAAGGGCAGCGACGGCAACACCTATTATCTCAATACGAAGGACGGCTACATCTACACGCAGAATTTTGTAGAAAAGGGCTACAAGGACAAAGTCGCCGAGAATGCGAATGCCGTTGTCGATCCAAGCGTGGATTCCGTTGGCCAGCTCTCCGGCTGGGGCGGCAGCACGCCGACAGAAAAAGTTTCGAATTATTTCAAGAACACAGGCGAGATCATCAATGCGTCGGCAACGTTGTCCGGCGCGACGAACACGGCGGGCAATACGGAAGGCGTGAACGCATCGAGTCTCACGTTCGAGTTCAAGACGCTGGAACAGAAGATCGTCACGTATCAGGGCGATGCGAAATACATCTCGATGACGAAGAAAAACGGCACGACAGAGCCGACGTCCGATACGGTCAACGTCAATGGCCAGGACATCTGGGGCACGGACATCTTCGACAATGCGGACTCCGGCAACACGGCGTCCGGCACGGCCATGCTAAATAGTATGCTGACCGTCCACGCGAAAGTCGTCGGCGAGGACGTCCTTTACCTCAAGGACGATGCGCAGACGCTCGCGGACGAAGCGCATTCTACGACGGTCAACACGGAGACGAAGCTCGGCGCGCGCCAGCAGCTTTACGATTCCGTCAAGACGATGCTTGGCAACCAGCAGACGCTCATCCAGGGCGATATCACGGACGTCATGTCCGCCGACGTCGCGCAGCTCGCGACGAAGCTCATGGAGCAGCAGACCGTCTACAACATGAGCCTCGCGCTCGGTGCGCGCATCCTGCCGAGCTCGCTTGCCGACTACCTCTGATGTTGGATGAAAGCGCGGCTAGTTAAATTTTTTATGAAACTCTGCAAGGATGGCAGGAATCTGTCGGGGAGAAGGTGAAATATCTATGTTGTACCTGAATATCCGCATGACGCAGCCGATGATCGGCATCCACACGCAGCTCGGGCAGCTCGAAGCGCATTCGACGCCCGCGCGCCTTTCGACGGAGAACCGGCAGGCACGCTCGAATGCGGGCGCGACGCAGGTCACAATCGACATCGATTCGTATCCGAGCCGCCACAGCTACGGCTATACGAATCATGCCGATTTCGCGAAGCAATACGGGCAGCAGGGATTTTCCGACTTGAAGTCCACGACATCCGGCCACACGCAGAAAGCTTGGCAGATCATCGACGGCGCAGCGAAGAAAAATGCGAACATGATGCAGAACCTTGCGAAAGGCGAGATCTCAAACTTCATCAGCAAGGGGAAGAACCGCCATATCGTCACGGAACTCATCCCCGATCCCACGATCACCGTCCATCCTGCCGAGCTCAAAGGCACGCCGGATCCCGGCGACGTCACGGTGAACATCGACACGGATGCGTTCGCGCAGACGCATTTCACGCCAGGACAGGTACAGACGTATATGCAACAGGAAGCGAATGTACGCCAATGGGTCACGGAAGACCATTATGACACGTACGCCTGACGCAAGCGCGACGGGCGCACACAAAATGGAGGCATTTTGATGAAAAAAGTCGATACCGTGCGGTTTGGCGCCATCGAAGTCGAGGAAGACAAAATCGTGCATTTTGCGCAGGGCATTCCTGCGTTTGAGGACGAACACGAATTCGTCATCATTCCTTACGACGAGAAAAGCCCTTACGTATTCCTGCAGAGCCTTCAGACGCCGGATCTCGCGTTTCTCATGACGATCCCGTACATCTTTTTCAAAGACTACGAATTCGAGATTGACGACGCGACAGAGAAAGCGCTCGCCCTTGCGAGCCCGGACGACGTGCTCGTCTACGTGCTCCTGACGATCCCGCAAGGCGATGTCGCAGGCATGACGGCGAACCTCATGGCGCCTGTCGTCATCAACCAGCGGACCATGGCGGCGAAGCAGCTCGTGCTCGAAAAGAGCCATTACACGACGAAGCATCGCCTGTTTGAGGAAGCCGCTGGAAAGGGGGCGCGCTGATGCTCGTCCTTACGCGAAAACCGAAACAGCAGATCATGATCGGCGACGATATCGTCATCAACATCGTCGAGGTGCAGGGCGACAACGTCCGCATCGCCATTGACGCGCCGCGCGCCATCAAGATTTACCGCGGCGAAATCTACCGCGCTATCCAAGAAGAAAACAAGCAGGCCGCGCAGCCCGTGCCGAAGGATCTCGACCTCAGCGGCGCCCTGCCGAAGTGACAGCCAGGCATTTAATGGACTGAGAGAATTTATCTACGGAGGGATACGAAATGATTGGACAGATTCAAGATCTTGTCTCGGCGGCCGTCGTCATCGGCGCGACCGAAGCATCCGCGAGCGTCGGAGACGCGACACAGGGCGGCGTAGGAGCCGCGCAAGCTGGAAGCCAGCAGCAGCCAAAGCAGCAGGGTGCGAGCACGCAGGAGACGCCTGCCGCATCCGTCGACATCCTGAACCAAGTGAAGAACGCGGCGAATGAGACGGACAAGGCGCAAAACCAGCTGGACAAGAACCAGAAGGACGATGAGGACAAGAAGCTCGATGAGAAGTCCGTGAGCTACATCACGAAAGAACTTAACGAGCTCATGAGCCGCATCAACTGCGACCTCGAATTCAAGTATCACAAGGAAGTCAACACGATGTCCGTCAAGATGCTGGACAAGAAGACGGGCGACGTGCTGAAGGAAGTGCCGCCCGAAGATCTCATCAAGCACATGATCAAGGCGAAGGACTGGCTCGGCGCCTTCCTCGACAAGACCATCTGACCTGACCAAAGGAGGAATTTCTCATGTCCACCACCGGCATTTACGGCCTCTCGGGCTCCGGCATCGACGTTGACTCCATGGTCAAAGTCGGCATGCTGTCGAAGCAGAACCAGTACGACAAGATGTACAAGGAAGAGGTCAAGAACGAATGGAAGAAAGAGGCCTATTCCGACCTCTACAGCAGCCTCAACACGTTCAACCAGTCGACGCTCTCGAACTACAAAATGAGCGCGACCACGAGCCCGATGCTCGCGAAGAGCGCGAGCGAAGGCATCGTGACGGCGACGGCGAACGCCGATGCGGCCCAGATGTCCCATACGGTGAAAGTCACGTCGCTCTCGACGAACGCCTATCTCCAGACGAATGACACGGGCATCACGCGCAAGAGCACGAACGAGTCGAGCATCAACCTCAAAGACCTCTTGTATGATGCAGACGAGCTGAAAGAGCAAGAGGAAAAATACAATGCGATGTCGGCGGACGAGTCGCAGAAAGCGGCGATCTCGTTCACGATCAGCGACGGCAAGAGCGATGACGGCAACACGGTCACGAAGACGATCTCGATCTCGTACGACGAGCTCTTCGGCAGCAGCCAGACGCTCAACGACCTCGCGACGAAGATCAAGAATTCCGGCGTGAACATCCAAGCGTCGTACGACAGCGTGAACGACAGCTTCTCGCTGTACCAGAAGACGGGCGGCTCGGCGAACCAGATCAACCTCTCGGTGGGGACGAGCGGGACGACGGAGACAAACGTGCGGTCGCGGCAGCTGCTCAACAGCCTGAACCTCGCCTCCGTCACGACGGATCAGACGACGGGCGAGCAGTCGCTGACGGATCTCGCGCAGTTCAACACCACGTACCTGACGCCCGAGACCATCGGCGCGTCCGGCACGGACGGCGAGGCCGTCATCGACGGCAAGAAATACACGACGACGAGCTCGAAGCTCACGGTCGGCAATGTCTCGTACACGCTCGGCGGCGTCGGCTCGACGACGGTCTCCGTCTCGCAGGACACGGACAAGCTCGTCGAGAACGTCAAGCAGTTCGTCACGGACTACAACAAGATCATCGACGCGCTGAACACGAAGTATTACGAGAAGCAGTACAGCGATTACGGCGTCCTGACGAAGTCGCAGGAAAACCAGATGACGGAAGAGCAGGTCAAGAAGTGGAACGAGAAGGCGAAATCCGGCCTCCTCTACCATGACCAGCAGCTCGGCAAGATCATCAGCTCCATGCGCGAGGCGCTCTACACGCCGGTCGAGGGCACGGACAGCAGCTACAACACGATGATGTCGCTCGGCATCAGCTCTTCGACGGATCAGGGCCACATCAAGCTCGACGAGGACAAGCTCAAGAAAGCGCTCGCCGCCGATCCGAACGCCGTGCGCAACGTCTTCGCCGCAAGCGGCGACACGACGAAGACCGTCGACGGCGTCACGACCACGACGACGGACTACAACAAGGAAGGCGTCATGAACCGCATCAGCGATGCGCTGTTTTCGAACCTCAAGACGCTGAAGAGCTACGCCGGCGACTCGTCCGAGACGAGCGACGGCTCGACGCTCGGTACGCTCATCGAGCAGCTGAAGACGAAGATGAGCGACTTCAAGACGCAGATGGACGCGTTCGAGTCCACGCTCTACGACAAATACGACGCGATGGAGACGGCCATCCAGCAGCTCTCCGTCCAGATGGGCTACATCACGGGCTGATGCGTTCCATCAGCCGGCGTGCAGGGAGCGGCAGATACGCAGGATGCGGACAAGCAAGGAGGAACCTACATGGTAAACAACGCGGCAGAGGCCTACAAGCGCCAGCAGATCATGACAGCGACGCCGGAGGCGCTCACGCTCATGCTCTACAACGGCTGCCTGAAATTCATCGACGAGGGCATCCAGGGTGTGAAGGACAAGAAATGGGAAGCGGCGAACACGTCGCTCCAGAAAGCGCAGAACATCATCTCCGAGTTCCGCATCACGCTCGACATGGACTACGACATCTCGAAGCAGCTCATGCCGCTCTACAACTACACGTACGACCGCCTCGTCGAGGGCAACATCAAGAGCGATGTCGCCATGCTCGAAGAGGCGAAGGGCATCATCAAGGAACTGCGCGACGCCTGGGCGCAGGCCATGAAGAAAGCGCGCACGGAAAAAGGCACGCAGGGCGTGCAGGGAGGCAGCTATGTCGGCTGAGGAAGCTGCGGCGCCGGCAGGCGACCTCGCGGCAGCAAAGCGCGATTTCGAGCTTTACGGCACGCTGGCGCACGAGCTCTTGAAATTCATCGGGCAGGAAGACATCGATGAATTCCTCTCGCTCACGGAGCAGCGGCAGAAGCTCGTCGACCGCATGAAAGCGAATCCGGCCGTCGAAGACTATCGGAAGACGCCGGAATGCCAAGCGCTCATCAATGAGATCCGTCCCATCGATATGCAGCTCATCTACAAGGCGCGGTCGTGGCTCAACAAGAGCCGCCGCCAGAACGCCGCCGTCCATGCGTATGACCTCCGGGCGATTGACCCGGTCGGCAACATTTTCAACCGGAAATATTGATTTCGGAGCACAAGTCTGCAGATTGTGTCATCCGAGAATGGGAAGGCGCTTGCCGCAGCATCGTGGCAAGCGCTTTTTCTGTGCGCGCGTTTGTCGCTTTTTTGTGGAAGCGCTGATATAATAGAGTGAAACAACGTGTGTGAGGGGGAACTTGCATGAAGCGGATTGATCGGATCATGGAATTTATCCGCGAGGAGTCGGCAAAGTTTACGAAAGAAACGCTCGCTCAAAAAGAAGGGCTGGATGCGCAGGAAATTGCAGATGCGCTGAATATCTTGCGCAACAACGTGTCGAAGGAGCTCAACGAGCTCGTGCGGCAGGAGCATATCGCGAAGTTCGGCGGGCGGCCGGTGCATTATGTCGATCGGGCAGCACTCGAAAAACTGTATGATGTCGCGCTGCCGCCGGGGCCGCTCGTCTATGAGAGCTTCGCGGCATGCGACGCGGCGCTGACGCCGGAGAAGAAGACGGTCGAGCCGTTTGACGCGCTCATCGGCGCGCACCGCAGTCTGAAGCGGCAGGTCGAGCAGGCGAAGGCGGCCATCCTCTATCCGCCGGACGGCCTGCACACGCTCATCGTCGGCCAGACGGGCGTCGGCAAGACGCTGTTCGCGCATCTCATGTTCGCCTACGGCAAGACGATGGGACGCTTCGCGGACGACGCGCCGTTCGTGACGTTCAACTGCGCGGATTATTACAACAATCCGCAACTCCTTTTGTCTCACATTTTCGGCCATATCAAAGGCGCGTTCACGGGCGCGGATCAGGCGAAGGCCGGCCTTGTCGAGGAAGCGGACGGCGGCGTGCTGTTCCTCGATGAGATTCATCGCTTGCCGCCCGAAGGCCAGGAAATGATCTTTTATTTCATGGACACGGGCACGTACAACCGCCTCGGCGAGACGACGCGCGCGCGCAAGGCGAAAGTGCTCATCATCGGCGCGACGACGGAAGACCCGAAGTCGGCGCTGACGAAGACGTTCGTGCGCCGCATCCCGAACATCATCGCCATCCCGACGCTCGAGTCGCGCTCGCTTGGCGAGAAGATGGACATCATCCGCATGCTGTTCACGGATGAGGCGCAGCGCGTGAAAAAACCAATCCGCATCAGCGTCGAAGCTGTCAAGAGCCTCATCGGCAGCATCGGCACGGGCAATGTCGGCCAGCTGAAGAGCAACATCAAGCTCTTGTGTGCGCAGGCGTTCCTCAATGGCATCGACAACCCCGACTACATCGAGGTCGATTTCCGCATGCTGCCGCAGTCCGTGAAAAACGGCCTCTTGACGCTCTCCGCAAACCGCCAGGCTTTGACGGAACTCACGAAATATCTCGCGGAGCCCATGGTCGTCGAGCCGCCTGGCCGGCGCCGCACGCAGACGGGTGACAGCGCGCAGGATCAGCAGGCGTTCAACCTGTACCGCGTCGTCGAGGACAAGGTGGAATTATTAAAAGGCGAGGGCATCAGCGACGACCTCATCAAGCAGATCGTCGCGACGGATGTCAACGTCTACATCCGCCAGCTCTACGACAAGCGTGACAGCGTCGCGCTCTCGACGCGTGACCGCCTGCTCAAGATCGTCGACGAGCCGCTCGTCGATTTTTCCGAGCAGATTTCGCTCTACGTGCAGAAGCGACTGAACCGCAGCTACCGCGACCGCTTCCTCTACGCGTTCAGCCTGCATCTTTCCGCGTTCCTCAAGCGCATCAAGGACAAGGAAGTCATCCCGTACTCCGAGATCGCCGGCGCCATCGAGCAGGATTCGCTTTACTACCAGGTCGCGCTCGAGATCAAAGCGCGCATCGAGCGTCATTACCGCGTGACCGTGCCGCCGACGGAGGTCGAGTACATTGCGTTGCTCCTCGAATCCGCCGAAGACGACGACCTCGAAGAAAAAGTCATCATCCTCGTTGCCATGCATGGCGCGTCGACGGCGAGCTCCATGGTCGAAGTCGCGCAAAAACTTTTCAACACGCAGGATACGAACCTCATCCCCATCGACATGCCACTCGACAAGGACCCGCAGGAAATCGCGAACAATGTGCTCATGATGCTCAGGGGCATGAACTGCCGCCAGGGCGTGCTGATCCTCGCGGACATGGGCTCGCTCGTGAACCTCGGAGCCGCCATCCACGAGCAGCTGCACATCCCCGTGCGCACGCTCGACATGGTCTCGACGCCGCTGATCCTCGAGGCGATGCGCAAGGCCGATATCGCGGGCATGGACCTCGAGAGCATCTACGAGTCGCTGTCGAGCTTCCGCGGCTACGAGACGATCGACGTCGCCGAGAGCCGTGCGGCGGACGGACGACAGGAGGCCGTCGTGACGATCTGCTCGACGGGCAGAGGCGCGGCGGTGAAGCTCAAGTCGCTCGTCGAATCCGTGCTCAAGGAAATCGGCAAGAACATCGCCGTGATTCCCGTTGGCGTCATGAACCTCGAGACGCATCTCAAAGACATCGAGGCCGAGTACGCCATCCGCGCGACGGTCGGCATGAAGAAGCCGGACCTCCCCATCCCATTCATTCCCATCGAGGAATTTGTCGGCGGTGCCGGCGAAGACCGCCTCATCGAGCTCGTGCGCGGCAAGGCGAGCGCGCCCGCGCTGCGCGTCGAAGAAAACCAGAAGAGCGTCGTCGTGCGCAAGCTCTGCGAAGAATCGCTGACGAAGTTCCTGACATATCTCAATCCCGCGAAAATCATGGACAGCCTCATGACGTTCGACCGCACGCTCGAGCAGGAGCTCGGCAAGGAATTCTCGAAGCCCATCCGCATCCGTATCATTGTCCACTGTGGATGTGCGCTTGAACGCGCCGTAACAAGAACGCCGTTGCGTTATGAAGACGATAAATCCACGGTTGATACACAAAAACTTGCGGCGATACAAAAAGCTGCCCAGGTGTTTGAAAATACGCTCAAACTGCAATTTGAGGCCGACGAGCTCTATTTTATGGCAAAAATGATTTGAAATAAGAACACGAAAAACAGAATTGAGCCCAAATAAAAATACACTTTCTCGTACTGCCGACGCGAAAGTGTATTTTTATTTTCTATCGTTTTCGCCTTCAAGGAAAATTCAGTATCATTTTACGTCGTTAGTGTATCAATATTTGTGAAAACAGTATCATGAAAACTTTCTGGAAAATTTTTTGCGAAAAAATGTTCCGAAAATGGCATGAGTTTCCGCGGTTCCACATTTGTTTCAGGAATAATGTATGCTTGATACACAAAGTTGGCACGCTGCTTGCAATATATAAGGGTGTCATCAAAAAGAGTCGAAGAACTCAAAGGAGGTAACAAGATGTTTGGTATCATTGTTGGCACGCATGGCATCTTCGCAAAGGAGCTCGTGAAGTCCTGCGAGATGATCTGCGGCGAGCAGAAGAACGTCCGTGCGGTCACGCTCGTCCCGGGCGAGGGTCCCGATGACGTCGTGAAGAAGTATGAGGCTGCGATCAAGGAGCTCGATTGCGATGGCGGCGTGCTGTTCCTGAACGACCTGTTCGGCGGCAGCCCGTACAACGCCGCGTGCCGTCTTGTCATGACGAACGAGAAGTACGGCATCGTGACGGGCGTGAACCTGCCGATGCTCATCGAGATGACGAGCGCACAGCTCATCGATGATGGCTCGGATATCAAGACGCTCATGGAAAAGGCAGTGGAAGCTGGCAAGAATGGCACGCAGACGTTCCATTCCAGCCAGATCTCGGATGATGAAGAGGAGGATCTCTAATGAACATTGTATTGGCACGTATCGATGACCGTCTCATCCATGGCCAGGTCGCCACGGTCTGGTCGAAAGCAACGAATTGCCAGCGCATCATCGTCTGCGATGACGATGTCGCGAATGACAAGATCCGCGCAACGCTCCTGAAGCAGGTCGCACCGGCCGGCATGAAGAGCCATGTCGTCACGCTCGACAAGGCGATCCGCGTTTACAACAACCCGAAGTACGAGAACGAGCGCTGCCTGCTCCTCTTCACGAAGCCGGCGAGCGTCCTGTATCTCGTCGAGCACGGCGTGGACATCAAGAGCGTCAACATCGGCGGCATGAGCTTCCATGAGGGCAAGACGCAGGTCTCCTCCGCTGTCTCCGTCGACGCGGAAGACATCGAAGCTTTCAACAAGCTGCATGAAAAAGGCATCGAGCTCGAAGTCCGCAAAGTCGATACGGACAAGAAGCAGGATATGATGGAGCTGCTCAAGAAAGCATAAAGAAGCAGCCCTTATGGATATGCGGGCGGCCCGGAGGGCCCCGGGCGTCCGCAGGGGGAATCTTACCAGATACTTTTTTGGAGGGAAAAAATCATGGAACTTAGCGGTATCCAAATCATCCTCATCTTTATCGTGTCGGCCGTCGCCGGCATGGGCTCCGTGCTTGACGAGCTGCAGACGCATCGCCCGCTCATCGCTTGCACGGTCACCGGTCTTATTCTTGGCGATATGACGACGGGCATCATCATCGGCGGCACGCTCGAAATGATCGCGCTCGGCTGGATGAACATCGGCGCTGCCATGGCGCCTGACGCAGCGCTTGCGTCCGTCATCTCCACCATCCTCGTCATCGCCGGCCATCAGGACATCGCCGCTGGTATCGCCATCGCGATGCCGCTCGCCGCTGCCGGCCAGGTGCTCACGATCCTCTGCCGTACGCTGACGGTCGTGTTCCAGCATTGGGCGGACGGTTTCGCTGAAAAAGGCGAGCTCCGCGGCATCGACCTCTGCCACCTCGGCGCTCTGGGGATCCAGGCACTCCGCGTTTCCGTTCCGTCCACGCTCGTCGCGATGTACATCGGCACGGGTGCTGTCCAGTCCATGCTCGACGCGATTCCGCAGGTCGTCACGGGCGGCCTCCAGGTCGCTGGCGGCTTCATCGTCGTCGTAGGTTATGCGATGGTCATCAACATGATGGGCGCGAAATACCTCATGCCGTTCTTCGAAATATGCAGCAGTCGCGGCAGCTCCGGCAGCAGCGGCAGGCGGCTCCTCGGATGCTGACGACGATCTCGACGACGAACTCGACTGATAGGGCAGGAGGTATAACATCATGGAAAAGAAACTGACGTCAAGCGATTTTTTCTGGGCGTTCGTCCGCTCGAACTTCCTGCAGGGCTCCTGGAACATGGAACGTATGCAGGCCCTCGGATATGCATTCGGCATGGTGCCGATCCTGCGCCGTCTCTATGAAGGCGAGGAACTCAAGAAGGCCATGAAGCGCCATCTCGAGTTCTACAACACGCAGCCGTTCGTCACGGCTCCGATCATCGGCATCACGGCGGCCATGGAAGAGAAGCGCGCGAATGGCGCGGACATCCCGGACGGCGTCATCAACGGCATCAAGGTCGGCATGATGGGCCCTCTGGCCGGCGTCGGCGACCCGATTTTCTGGGGCACGCTCCGTCCGATCACGGCTGCTCTCGGCGCATCGTTCGCCATCTCCGGCAGTATCCTCGGCCCGATCATCTTCTTCGTGCTGTTTAACGCGATCCGCCTCTGGGTCCGCTACTACGGCATCAAGTACGGCTATACGAAAGGCACGGACATCGTGCAGGATGTCGCCGGCAACAAGCTTCAGAAGATCACGGAAGGTGCTTCCATCCTCGGCCTGTTCGTCATGGGCGCCCTCGTCAACAAATGGACGAGCGTCAACATCCCGGTCGTCGTCTCGACCATCACGAACGCCAAAGGCGAAGTCGTCGTCACGACGGTGCAGACGATCCTCGACCAGCTCATGCCTGGCCTCGTCCCTCTCCTGATGACGTTCGCCTGCATGTCGCTCATGAAGCGCAAGGTCAACGCGATCTGGATCATCTTCGGCCTCTTCGCGCTCGGCATCGTCTGCTATGGCCTCGGCATCATGAATGTGAAATAAGCCAGGATACCAAACAAAAAGCTTTCCATACCTCTATGAAAATGGCCGCCTATGGGCGGCCGTTTTCGTGTCCAAAGCAGGAACAAAGTGCACGATTTTCCCTTTACAACCTCTCGAAAATTCATTACAATAAAGATGAGCTATGTGCAGATAATTGGAGGGGCAACCCGACTCGATACAGCAGGGGAGATGCGAACATGATCAAGAATGCAATTGCCATCATGACGTCTGGCGGAGACAGCCCGGGCATGAACGCGGCAGCGCGCGCTGTCGTGCGCACGGCCATTTATGAGGGCATCAAGGTCTTCGGCATCCATGACGGCTATGACGGCATGCTGAAGGACGACATCGTCGAGCTCACGGGCCGCAGCGTCAGCGACATCGTGCAGCGCGGCGGCACGTTCCTCGGCACGGCGCGCTGCCCGGAATTCAAGACGCCGGAAGGCCGCCACAAGGGCTATGAAAACCTCAAGAAGCACGGCATCGAGGGCCTCGTCATCATCGGCGGCGACGGCAGCCTCACGGGCGGCTCGATGCTGTCGAAAGAGACGGGCATCCCCATTGTCGGCCTCCCCGGCACGATCGACAATGATGTCTGGGGCACGGACTACACGATCGGCTGCGACACGGCGGCGAATACGATTGTCGACGCGCTGAACAAGCTGCGTGACACGGCCTCGGCGCATCGCCGCATCATGGTCGTCGAAGTCATGGGCCACACGTCCGGCTGGCTCGCCATGATGTCGGGCATCGCGGGCGGCGCGGAGTACGTGCTCGTGCCGGAGGTCAAGTATGACCTCGAGCAGATGTGCGAAGACATCAAGGCGCAGTACCAGGGCGGCAAGCGCTATTGCCTCATCGTCATCGCCGAAGGCGCGGGTGACGGCATGGGCCTCGGCAAGATCATCGAAGAGCGCACGGGCATCGACACGCGCGTCTCCGTGCTCGGACATATCCAGCGCGGCGGCTCGCCGACGGTCGAAGACCGCATGAAGGCGTCCATGCTCGGCGAAAAAGCAGCGCTCGCAATCATTTCGGGCGCGTCGGATGTCGTGTTCGGCTTCGAGCAGGGCAAGGTCGTCTCGATCAACCTCTTTGACTCGGTCAACAACACGAAGACACTCGACCCGGAACTCGCCCGCCTCGCACGCGTGCTGGCATAAGAAGCAAATTCGAAAGCTCCTCCTCACTTGTGGGGGAGCTTTTTGTTATTTTTCAAGTTTTCATGAGAAAAACTATTGACATGGCCGGCCGTATCTGGGAAAATACACCCAGTTGTCTTTGAAGCTAGGAGGCGAAATGCATGGGAACGATGATGATGAACATTCCTGCCGCGCAGCAGGTCGTGGCGACGTTTGTCTCGGATCTGCCGTTCGTGATCGCGCTCCCCGTCGCTTTCATGCTGCTCGCGATCCTGCTCGTCTATGTGAGCCGCGCGTCGGAGGCGCGGCGGCTGTATGTCGCGCTGCTGCAATATCTCGTCGTGTTCATGGCGTGGACGACGGCGGACTCGAATATCATGCACGAGTGGTACACGAATGCGGCGTTCTGGCATCATGCGTCGCTCGCGATGCTCTTCCTCATCCCGGTCTCGGGCAATTACGTCGGCTATGTGGCGCTCGAGCCGCCAAGGCGGAGCGGCGTGCGCTGGATCCTCGCGATCAATGTGCTGACGTTCCTCTTTGCGACGGTCAGCGAAGCGCTCGGGCTCGGCGGCTATGCGGCGGCCATGCCGCTTCTCTACGGCACGCTGCCGTTTTTCGAAGGCTATGTGTTTTATGAGCTCTGGCAGTCGGCGCGGCGCGGCAACCGGCAGAGCTGGTCGATGCTGATCCCGTTTGTGCTCGTGACGGTGCTCGGCGTCATTGACGGCGTGAATACGGCCGTGCATTTCACGTCACAGCCGATGCATTTCATGCCGTTCGGCGTGTTCAGCTTCTTCATCGTCGTGCTGCAGTTTTTGCAAGATCAGCTCTTGCGCGAGCACAAGCTCGAGAACCAGACGGCGCATCTCGCGTATCAGGCGGCCATCGCCCAGGAGCGTGCGGAGATCGACGTGCTGACGGGGTGCCGCAACCGCTTGAGCTATGAGATGACGATCCGCGAGGCCATCGCCGCGGCGCGGCAGAGTGGCCGGCCGCTGTCGTTCCTCATGTTCGATATCGATCATTTCAAAAACTACAATGATACGTACGGCCACGAGGCCGGCGACGAAGTGCTGCGCAAATTCTCCGGCGTCGTGCGGCAGATGCTCGACAAGGCGAAGCCATTTTTCCGCTGGGGCGGCGAGGAGTTCATCGTGATCTGCGGCGGCTGCGATCTCGATGAGGCCGCCGTGCTCGGCAATGCGATCCGTCAAAGCGTCGGCAAGAACGTCGTCGTCCGCGGCCAGCACGTGACAGTCAGCATCGGAGCGAGCACGTGGCACGGCAGCTTCGACACGGCGGAGCAGTTCTTCCAGCGCGCCGACGCCGCGCTCTACACGGCAAAAGGCGACGGGCGCAACTGCCTGCGGGTCGAAGTGCCGGCAGCCGTCGCCATGAATACTTGATTTGATTCTATCGATTGCAATCGTGACGAATACAGCAGCCTTCCCCTCAGGGGAAGGGGGACCGCGAAGCGGTGGAAAGGGTACTTGGGTGCGATAGCCAAGCGAGATTCTCGTAATTCCGAAGCATTTCATACTAGGATATGCTTCGAAACATATTACGTATTGTTTGGCATTCGCACCCTTGTACCCTCTCCGCCTCGCTGACGCTCGGCACCTCTCCCAGAGGGAGAGGCTGCTATATAAGTGACGTTTTGCAATCTGGAGGTACACTCCATGAAAAAGTTATGGCCGTCACTCGTTTTGCTTGTGACGTTTTTCTTGTCACCGGTGGCAGCCGAGGCAGCGACAGCCGACCTCTGGCTTTACCGCGAGAGTGCGGAGCCGGTGTCCGAGGAGCAGTCGGTCGTCTGGGCGTGGTCGGCGATGGCGCAGGATGAGCATTGGGGCATTTTCGATTTTCCGAAGCGCCCGCCGACGCATGAGGAATCGCGTACCGTCTGGCTCACGACGCGGCTTTCGGCAGAGGCGCCCGAAAAAGATACGCTGTTTTTCACGACGACGGGCGAGAGCGTGCGCGTTTATCTCGACGACCAGATCGTCGAGGAAGCCGGCGCGTTCGCACCGACGTATGCAGCGAGCGGCTGGCGCTGGCATTTCATCCAGCTGCCGGGCGACGGACACGAACATCAGTTGACAATCGCGTGCTACAGCCCGTTCCCGCGCGAGCTCGGACGGCTGTACAATCTGAGCATTGACACGGCTACTGTGAATGCGGCGAACGTCTTCCTGCTCGATACGTCCTTCATCTTGGCACTCCCGGTCGCTGTCGCGATGTTCATTGTCGTGCTGTTTTTCTATGTGCGCGAGCGCATGGGACGCCATCTCTACCGTGCGCTCCTGGTGTTCCTCGGCGTGTTCATCTGCTGGACGTTCTCAGCGCTCCAGTCGAAATTCCTTCTCGTCCACGACGCGGAATTCTGGTGGTATGTGCTGACGCTCATGGCATACCTCCTGCCCGTCGCAGCGAACTACATCATCTATGAAATCCTGGACGGCAGCCGCAAGACGGGCGTGCTCTGGATCATCCGCGGGTATCTTCTGCTCATGGCTTCCGCCATCGTCGCGGAATTCCTCGGCTGGCATGGCATGAAGAACCTCATGCCGCTCTACTATGTGTTCCTCGTGATTTACGAGCCCGTCGTATTTTACTGGACGCTCCGCGCGGCGCGCGAGGGCAGCCGCTACTCGAAGGCGGCGCTCGCGCCAATCGCCGCGTTCACCGGGCTCGGCGTCATCGACGGCATCAATACGTTCTGGCATTTTTTGCCGACGAGCATCTATCTCTCGCCGTTCGGCATCTTTGCGCTCGCGGCATTCCTCCTGGCGGTGATGCGTGATTTTGTCGTGCGCGAGGAACAGCTCGACGCGCAAGCGGACAGCTTTGCCGATGATATCGCGGCCGCGCATGCGCGCGAGGAATATGACACGCTGACGCATTGCCTCTCCCGCACGATGTACGCGCCGCTGCTCTCCGGCACGATCCGCGACGCGCGCGTGAAACGGCAGCCATTTTCCGTGCTGATGTTCGACATCGACCATTTCAAAACATTCAACGACACGTATGGCCACGAGGCCGGCGATGAAGTTCTCGCGGGCTTCGCGGCCGCCATCCGTCGCGAGCTCAAGGAAAACCAGGCGTTCCTTCGCTGGGGCGGCGAGGAATTCATCGTGCTGCTGCCCGACTGCTCCCTGGCCTCGGCTACGCAGTTCGCCGAGCATCTGCGGAGCCGCATCGCCACGATCAGCCTCCACGCCCGTCAGGTCACGACGAGCATCGGCGTCGCAACGTGGCACGGGGCAGGCGATACGAAAGAAAAACTCTTCGAACGCGTCGATGGCGCACTGTACCGGGCGAAAGAGGGCGGACGGAACCGCGTTGAAAAGGAGTCGTAAATATGCGCGCTGTCATCGCGTCAGCAGCATCAAACGTTCCGGCGGCAGTGTGACGCGGATCGTGGAGCCGGCGGCGAGGCCATCGGGCGGCGCGTCCGTCTCATAGCGCAGCGCGTGGTCACCACCGAGCATGAGGATGGTGGAAAAGACATTTTCGATGCGCTCGCGCACGGGAAACGTGAAGGTGTTTGGCGCGGTGTCCTCGTTCCATGCTGGCTTCAAGTAATGGGCGCGGATGGCGACGTATCGGATGTCATCTGGAACGATATCTTTTGTCTCAAGATCGAGATTCCAATCAACGGCGTGCAGTTTCTGCGCGCCGATTTTTTTTGCCGCTGAGACGTTTTTGCAGCCCGTGAGCAGCGTGCTCGCGCGCGTGCCAGGGGCGGCGAACAGTGCTTCACGATCGGCAACAGCATCAAGCTGGCCGCGCTCGATGACGGCGATGCGGCGGGCGAGACGGTACGCCTCGCCGCGGTCGTGCGTGACGAGGATCGCGCGGCCGTCCGCGTTTTTTAGGACGGCACGCAGTTCTTCTTCGAGCTGCCACGCAAGGTAGTCGTCGAGCGCGGAGAACGGCTCGTCGAGGAGCAGCAGATCCGGCTCGCTCGCGATGAGGCGCGCGAGCGCGGCGCGCTGCTGCTGGCCGCCGGAGAGCGCCTGCGGGCGGCTGTGTTCGAGGCCCGCGATCTGGAAGCGTTGCACGAGGCTGGCAAGACGTGCCAGCTTTTCTTTGGCGGGGCAGCGCATGGCGATCGTGAGATTTTCCGCGACCGTCATGTTCGGGAACAGCGCGCCCTGCTGGAAGAGATAGCCGACGCGGCGCGCTTGCGGCGGAAGGTCGATGCCGCGCTCACTATCAAACAGCACGCGGTTACCTAAGACGATGCGCCCTTTGTCCGGGCGTTCGAGCCCTGCGATGCATTTGAGCGTCATGCTCTTGCCCGAGCCTGAGGCGCCGAGGAGCGCAAGAGGGCCTTGCTCCACCGTGAAGGCGACGTCGAGCGTGAAGGTGTTCAGCCGTTTGGTCATCGTGACTTCGAGGCTCATGCGGTTCTCCTTTCCGCGTGCAGGCAGAGATTCAGCGCGCCGAGGAAAATGAACGAGAGCAGGCAGAGCGCGAGCGCCCAGAGGAGCGCCGTCTCGTCATTGCCGGACTGCACGGCGGTGTAGATGGCAAGGCTCATCGTCTGCGTCTCGCCCGGGATGTTGCCGGCGAAGAGGATCGTCGCGCCGAATTCGCCAAGCGCGCGCGCAAACGTCAGCACGAGGCCGGCGAGCAGGCCGCTCTTCGCATTTGGAAGCAGCACGCGGAAGAAGATCGTGTGCTCCGGGATGCCGAGCGTGCGGGCGGCGGCGCAGTACGTCGCGTCCTCCTGCTCGAACGCGCCGCGCGCCGTGCGGTACATGAGCGGCATGGAGACGACGAACGCGGCGATCACGGCGGCTTCAAACGTGAAGACGAGCGGATGGCCGACAGACAGTAGAAATTCGCCAATCGGGCTGCGCTTGCCGAAGACGAGCAGCAGAAAGAAGCCGACGACGGTCGGCGGCAGTACGAGCGGCAACGTCAGCACGGCATCGAGCGCGCCGCGCCCGCGCGAAAGGCGCGTGACGAAGTAGGCGAGCGCCGTGCCAAAAGCAAAGGAGAGAACCGTCGCGAGGACGGCACTCTCCATGGAAAGAAGGAATGGGGAATCGATCGAAGCTGTATTCATGGTTTTGCAAATCCATATTTCGCGAAGACGGCCTGCGCTGCATCGCTCTGGAGGAACGTCAGGAAGTCTTTCGCAAGGTCCGCCTCTTTCGCGGATTTCACGACGGCAGCGGGGTAGACGACGGGGCGATGGGACGCAGCCGGCGCGGCGGCGAGGACGGTGACATCTTTTGTCGTCTTCGCGTCCGTCGCATAGACGAGGCCGCGGTCGCAGTCGCCGCTCGCGACCCAGGCGAGCACCTGGCGCACGTCCGTCGCGTAGACGACTTTCGGCTGCACGGCGTCTGTGAGCTGGAGGTAGTCGAGTGCTTCCTTGCTGTAGGAGCCGACGGGCACGCCATCGCCGCCGATCGCGATCTTGCGGACGTCCGCATTCGTCAACGCTTGGAAAGGCGACACGCTTTCCGTGACCTTGTCGGGATCTTTCACGGCCTTTGCCGCGTCGGAGTTCGACGGCGCGATGAGGACGAGGTCGTTTTTGAGGAGGTCGAGGCGCGTGCCGCCGAGGGCTTCGCCGGCTTTTTCGAGATCGTCCATCTGTTTTTTGCCAGCAGAAAGGAAGACGTCGGCCGGTGCGCCGTTTTCGATGGCTTTCTCAAGCGCGCCGCTGCTGCCATAGCTCGGCGTGATCGTGACGTTCGGATGGTCTTTCTTGTAGAGCTCGCCGAGTTCATTGATCGCATCCGTCAGGCTCGCGGCGGCGGAGACGTGGAGCTCCTGCGGCGCGGCAGAGGAGCTCGCGGAAGAAGAGGATGACGTTGCCGCTTGCTGGCCGCCGCAGCCAAAGGTTGTGAATGCCAAGAGAAGCGTGAACAACAAAAGGAAATAACGCTTCATGTGGATACGCTCCTTTCTGATTCAACGGACGAAATCGCCACTCTTGCCGCCCGTCTTGCGGTCGAGGTGGACGGCGCCGATCTCCATGCGTTTGTCGATGGCTTTGCACATGTCGTAGACCGTGAGCAGCGCGACGGAGACAGCGGTCAGCGCTTCCATCTCGACGCCCGTTTCCGCCGTCGTGCGCACGGTGGCGCGGGCGATGACGTACGCATCCGTTGTTTTGTCTTCCATATCGGTGATGTCGAACTCCACAGCGCATTTCGCGAGCGGCAGCGGATGGCAGAGCGGGATGAGGTGGCTCGTCTCTTTCGCGGCCATAATGCCAGCGATGCGTGCGACGCCGAGCACGTTGCCTTTTTTCGCTGTGCCGTTTTCGATGGCGGCTCGTACCTCTTTGCTGACGCGGATGCGGCCGCTCGCCGTCGCTTCGCGCACGGTTTTCGCTTTTTCGCTGACATCGACCATGATGGCACGTCCCTGCGCGTCGAAATGCGTGAGGCCATCGGCGCGGAGATTCCGTTCGGTTTCGTTCATCCTGCGACTCCTTTCATGCGATTGTGAACGCGTTTACGCTCATTGTAAAAACATTTTTTCAAGAAAATCTGTGAGAAATCGCACACTTTTTGGCAAAATTTTGGATGAAATGCGTGCGAATGAGAGCAAATGAAGCAAAAGTTACAGAAATTTTCCATCGGTTCGTATAAAATCGAAACAAGGACTCCGAGCAAAAGCGCCTAAAGAGGTTTCCATGGCGTTGCGCCTGAGCAATTGTTGGTTTGCTCACAGGGCGGGTGTAGAAATGCGACCGCCTTCCGCCAGAGGAGCGTATGCTTCTCGTTTTTGAAAAGGAGGCCGGCGACACACGGACTCGGTCTGACTTGGTCTGCGCCTGCCTGTTTTTCGGCTGGGCGCAGTTTTTTGTTTGCTCGTAAAAATCAGGAGGTGCTTTGCGTGAAAGAAATCCGGACCGTGGACGCGGTCGGGCAGGTGCTCTGCCACGATTTGACGCAGATCATCCGCGGCGTGACGAAGGACGCGCGGTTTCGCAAAGGGCATGTGATTGCGCCGGAGGACATCGACGTGCTGCTGTCGATGGGCAAGGATCACGTGTTTGTCTGGGAAGCGGATGAGGCGGTCGTGCATGAAGACGAGGCGGCGGAAGTGCTGCGCGAGCTTCTGACGGGCGCGCCGCGCGAGAATATGCCACACATGGAGGCGAAAGGACCGAAGGAAGGGAAGATCGAGCTCATCGCGACCGTGGACGGCGTGTTTTCGGTCGATGCTGCGCGCATCGATGCGCTCAATGATCTCGACGACATCTCCATCGCGACCGTGCCGCAGCAGTTCCCTGTGAACGCGGGGCAGAAGCTCGCGGGTATGCGCGTCATCCCGCTCGTCTGCAAGAAGTCGGTTTTGGAAGAGGCGAAAAAACGTGCGGCGGGCGAGCCCATCGTGAAGGTCCTGCCGTATCGAAAGGATTTGCGCGTCGGCGTCGTGACGACGGGCACGGAAGTGTTCCTCGGCCGTATCGAAGATACGTTCACGCCCGTGCTCGAGGCGAAGCTCAAAGCATTCGGCCTGACGATCACGGAACATCGCAAGGCCGATGATGACAAGGAGCACATCGCGACGGAAATCCGTTCGTTGCTGGACGCGGGCATGGACCTCATCCTCTGCACGGGCGGCATGAGCGTCGATCCCGATGATCGCACGCCGGCGGCGATCCGCAGGGCGACGGACGAGATTGTGACGTATGGCGCGCCGATCCTGCCGGGCGCGATGTTTTTGGTGGCTTACAAAAATGTCGATAGCCGCACCGTCCCTGTCCTCGGCCTGCCCGGTTGCGTGATGTACGCGCCCGCGACCGTGCTCGACATGTATCTGCCGCGCCTCGTCGCAGGCGAGCGCATCGAGCGCAGTGACATCCGCAAGAAAGGCGTCGGCGGCCTCTGCATGAATTGCAAGGTCTGCCACTATCCGCGTTGCACGTTCGGGAGAAGTTGAGATGGAAGAAGGAAGAAAGCCGCTGACGCGGCAGGCAGAACGCGCATTGCAGGAAACGCCGCTCGAAGTAGAAGATGCAATCAAAAAACTTTGCGCGGTCGTTCCTTCGCCGATGCAGGCAGAACGGATCCCCATTCTATCTGCATTAACACGCGTCCTCGCAGTAGACATCACAGCCCCATTCGATCAGCCTCCCTTCGCGCGGTCGCCGCTCGATGGCTACACATTCAACGCCGCAGGTTCCATCGGTGCAACACCAGAACAACCAGCCCGCCTTCGTATCGTCGGCAAGGAATACGCAGGCGAGGCCTGGAAGGGCACGCTCGGCGCGGGGGAAGCGCTCGCCATCGCGACAGGCGCGCCGATCCCTGCGGGCGCGGATTGCGTGATCCGCATGGAGGACGTGACGGTCGAAGGGGAGACGTTGCTTGTTCCAAGAGCGTTCCACGCAGGCGAAAATGTCTGCCCGCAAGGCGAAGATGTGCGCGCAGGCGAAAGGATTCTGGCAGCTGGCACAGAGCTCGGCGCGATGGAAGCCGCCGTGCTCGCGTCGCTCGGATTTGCCGACGTCACGGTTTATCGTGCACCGCGCATCGCCATTGCCGCGACGGGCGACGAGCTCTTGACGCCGGGCGAACCCTTGCAGCCCGGCCGCATTTACGACAGCAATCTCTATTATCTCGCGGCGCGGCTTAAAGAGTTGGGGTTCGAACCCCGAGTGCTCGGACGGCTCAGCGACGAGCCGAGCGAAGCGGCTGCGCAGCTCGCGCCGTGTTTTGACGTTGCGTCGGAAACGCGCGCAGATCTTGTGATCACGACAGGCGGCGTCTCTGTCGGGCCGCGGGACGTCATGCATGGCGCACGGCAGGTACTCGACGCGGAGGAAATTTTCTGGCGCGTCGCCATGAAGCCGGGCGCTCCCGTGCTCGCCTATGAAAAGAACGGCACGCTCGGCCTTGCGCTCTCCGGCAATCCGTTCGCCGCCTGCGCGACGTTCGAGCTTTTGGCGCGTCCCGTGCTCGCAAAGCTTGCGGCACGGCCTGCGCTTGCGTTGGAGCAAGGGACAGCGAAACTCGCGGATGCTTTTCCGAAAGCGTCGCCCGGCCGCAGATTCTTGCGCGCACGTTTAGAGAACGATGGCCGTGTCCATCTGCCCGCGATGCATGCGTCTGGCGTGCTGTCGAGCGCGCTTGGCTGCAACGTGTTCGTTGATATTCCTGCTGGCAGCGGGCCGCTCACGGTGGGGGCCGTTGTCCGGATTTGGAAAGAGAGAAACAGGTGATTTTATGCGCGACGGCTTTGCTCGCACGATCGAATATCTGCGCATCTCCGTCACGGATCGGTGCAGCCTTCGCTGCCGCTATTGCATGCCGGAAACGGGCGTGCCGAGCCTTTCGCATGACGACATCCTGACGTATGACGAGATCGTGCGGGCGGCGGGGGCGCTGACGTCGCTCGGCGTGCGGAAAATCCGGCTGACAGGCGGCGAGCCGCTCGTGCGGAAAAATGTGTCCGCGCTCGTGGCGATGCTCGCTGAACTTCCCGAACGTCCGCGCCTCGTGCTGACGACGAATGGCGTCGCGCTGACGGAACATGCCAGGGAATTGAAAGCGGCAGGGCTTTCTGGCGTGAACGTCAGTCTTGACACGTTATCAGAACATGTGTTTGAACGTATCACGCGGCGGGATGGCCATCTGTTGGAAAAGGCGCTGGCAGGCATCGAGGCGGCACAGGTGGCAGGACTCGCGGTCAAGCTGAACTGTGTGCCGATGGTCGGTGTGAATGAAGAGGAGTTGTCGACGCTTGTACGATTCGCTGCCAAGCGGAAGATTCCGCTTCGCTTCATTTCCTTGATGCCCATCGGCTGCGCAGCAGCTTCGGGGCTGATTGGCATGTCGGAAGACGCAGTGCGGCAACAATTGGCGGCGGTCTTTGGCGCGTTGGAAGAACTTCCAAACGAGGCAGAGGAAGACGGCGAAGGCGATGTTCCGACGGGCCCGGCCCGTTATTTTGCCCTGCCGGACGGCAGTCGCATCGGCTTCATCGATGCGCTCGACCACCCGTTTTGTACCGGCTGCAATCGCGTGCGGCTAACGGCGGAAGGCTTTTTGAAACTTTGCCTGCAAGCGCGCGACGGCCTTGACGTGCGAGCGCTCTTGCGTGGCGGCGCGAGTAATGCAGAATTGCGGGCAGCAATCGCGGATGCCATCGGGCACAAGCCGCAGGAGCATCATTTCGGTCATGCGGACGCGGCGGCGGATGCACGTTATATGTATCAAGTGGGAGGATGAATATGGGAAAAGTCATGGCGCTTTGCATGAGCGAGAAGCGCGGGACACTCAAGACGGCGCACGACACAGCGTGCTTCATCACGGAGTGGGGCATCGACGGCGACGCGCATGCGGGCAACTGGCATCGACAGGTCAGTCTCTTAGGGCTGGCGGAGATTGAAGCATTCCGCGCGAAAGGCGCAAATGTGGCATTCGGTGCGTTCGGCGAGAACATCGTCGCGGATGGCTTCACATTCCGCACGCTTCCGGTCGGCACGCGGCTCGTCTGCGGCGAGGTCGTGCTCGAGATCACGCAGATCGGCAAAAAATGTCATTCGCATTGTGAAATCTACAAGCAGGTCGGCGACTGCATCATGCCGCGCGAAGGCGTGTTCGCCCGCGTGCTGCATGGCGGCGAAATCCATGTCGGCGACGAGCTTACGTTGCTTGAGGGAACGATGGAACGCGATGCGGCCGTGCTGACGCTCAGCGACAAAGGCGCACGCGGCGAGCGAAAGGACACGAGCGGGCCGGCGGTGGCTGCGATGCTGGAGGAAGCAGGCTACACCGTTCGAGCACAAGATCTTCTTGCCGACGACCAAGAAGCGATGGAAGCGCAGTTGACGGCATACATCGAGCGCGGCATCGGGCTCGTCTGCACGACGGGCGGCACGGGCTTCGCGCCGCGCGACGTCACGCCCGAGGCGACCATCGCCGTCAGCGAGCGCCTCGCGCCCGGTATCGCCGAGGCCATGCGCATGAAGTCGCTCGCCGTCACGGATCGCGCGATGCTGAGCCGCGCCACGGCCGGGCTCGCACGCCATACGCTCATCGTGAATCTCCCGGGCAGCGAGCGCGGCGCGAAAGAATGCCTCGGCTTTGTGCTGCCGACGCTCGCGCACGGGATTTCTCTCCTGCGCGGGGAGACGGGCGAGTGCGGCCACGACCATCGCCACGGGCTGGGCTCATGAAGCCGCAGGAGCTCACGCTCGTCATCGCGGCGGGCGGGAAGTCCTCGCGGATGGGGAAGGATAAGCGCTTTTTGGAGCTCGACGGAGAGACGTTGCTCGAACGCATGATGAAGAAGGGCAGAGAGCTGCCGTTTGCTCGGCGAGTGTTATCTGTTGCCGAACAAGATGGGCGCATTTGTGAGTTGGCAGAACGCTTCCATTATCAACTCGTGTCCGATGAATTTGCGGACTGCGGCCCTGCTGAATCTTTGCGCCGTGCCTTGTGCGTTGCAACAACGCAATGGATTCTTTTTGTCAGCGCCGATCAACCGTTTCTTGATTTGAGCGTGTTGCTTGCGCAATTATGTCCTGCGACGCAAGACGTTGTAGCCATCGTGCCAGAGACGCAGCGCCGTCAATATCTGGCGGGGCTCTATCACAAGTCGTTGCTTCCTGAGTTAACGCGCGGTATCACAAACGGCGAACGCCGCCTGCACACGTTGATTCCAGAAGAGCACACGCAATTTATTTCATTCCCGCCATCTACGCATCCGGACGCGTTGTTCTTCAATGTCAACACGCCCGCCGATTTTCTTCTGGCGCAGGGACGCGTTGCAAACGAAGGACGTAACGTCCCTGTCGTGACGATTACCGCGCCTGCGTCGAACACGGGCAAGACGACGTTTTTGGAGCGGATTTTGCAACGCCTCTCGGACGATGGCATCCGCGCCGGCGTCGTGAAGGGGGACGCGCATGGCTATCAATTCGATCCCGAGGGCAAGGACAGCGCGCGCTTCCTGGCTTCTGGCGCGGAGGCCGTCGCCGTCGTCTCGCCGGACGGCTATTTCATCGAACAGCGGACGGCTGCGCGACGCGACCTGCTCGATGTTGCGGCGAAATTCGACGGTGTCGATCTCGTCCTCATCGAGAGCCGCGCGCACGGCACGTTCCCGGCGCTCGCAATCTGGCGCGGCCTCGGCGACAAGACGCCGCCGGACATTGCTGTCGCGCAGTTCACGAGCGAGCCGGACGCGGAACATCCGCCCGTTCCTGTTTACGACATCAATGACATTGACGCTGCCGTGAAGCTCGTGCGCTTCCTTTGCAACATGTGAATCGGACAGGGATTACAGATGATTCAGGCGGTACTGTTTTGGCGTCTCGCCCGTTTTCGCCTGGAAGGATTTGCCGAACAGGCTGAAATGATGAAAGCCGACGGCCTCGGCGATGCTTGAAATCGGTTCATTCGTCTGGCGCAGGAGCAGCGCGGCTTGTTCGAGGCGGTATTCGATGCGTGAAATCATGCTACGAGACGCAGAAACAGATCATGCTCGCGCATACCGGAATCGACAAAGACCTTTGCGGCAAATGCTTCGCTGTCTGCCGGTATACGCAACAATCCTTGAAGAAACAAAGCGCGTGCATCGCGACGGCGTGATTGCATCGGAGGGGAATCGCCATGACACGAGACGAAATGGTGAAAGATTTGCCAGACGCGGGACAAGCGCTATCATGACGTATTTTTCCTCGCTGTCAAGAGCACGCGGATTGTCTGTCATCCCGACTGTCCGTCACGCGCGCCGCTTGAGCGGGTTTCACGCATAAGTTCTTTGTTTTGTGAACGCGTTCGCGAGAAGGTGAGGAACACGTGTATTTCCAATATGACGAGACGGCAACAGACTATCTGAAGCGCAAAGACAAGAAGCTCGGCGCGGTCATCGACACGCTTGGCCACATCGACCGCGCCGTCGATACGGACTTGTTCGCGGCCGTCGTGCATCATATCATCGGCCAGCAGATTTCGACGAAGGCGCAGCAGACGCTGTGGCAGAGGATGCAGGCCGGGCTCGGCACGGTGACGGCGGAGACGCTGCTCGCGGCGGGGCGTGAAAAGATTCAATCATTCGGCACGACGTTCAAGAAAGCGGATTACATTCTTGCGTTCGCACAAAAAGTGCACGACGGTTCCTTTGATATTGCTGCCGTTGAACGCATGACGGACGAAGAAGCAATCGCCGCGCTCATCGCGCTGCCGGGCATCGGCGTCTGGACGGCGGAGATGCTGCTGCTCTTCTGCCTCCAGCGGCCGGACATCTTGAGCTACGGCGACCTCGCGATCCTGCGCGGCATGCGCATGGTGTATCATCATCGGAAGATTGACAAGAAAAAGTTTGAAATGTACCGCCGCCGCTTGAGCCCGTACGGCAGCGTCGCGAGCCTGTATTTTTGGGCCGTCGCGGGCGGCGCGATCCCTGGCATGAAAGATTATGCGCCTGCGAAGAAAAAGGAGAAGCGATAAGATGCAGTACACGAGCACGTACGAGTCGCCGCTCGGCAGAATCTTGCTCGCGGCCGATGACGAAGGGCTGACGGGCCTCTGGTTCGACAAGGAAAAATATTACGCGCTGAATCTCGCGCCAGAGCACGAGCCGAAGGAAACGTCGGCCATCAAGGAAACAAAGCGATGGCTCGACGTGTATTTCTCGGGCAAGCAGCCGGATTTCTTTCCGCCCATCCATATGATCGGTTCCGCGTTCCAGCGCGATGTCTGGAACATTCTGCTGGCCATTCCGTATGGCAAGACGACGACGTATGGCGCAATCGCGCAGCAGCTTGCAAAGCAGCGCGGCCTTATGCGCATGTCAGCGCAAGCCGTCGGCGGTGCTGTCGGGCACAATGAAATCTCGATCATTATTCCCTGCCATCGCGTCGTCGGCAAAAATGGCAGCCTCACGGGCTATGCCGGCGGCATTGACAAGAAGACGTATCTCCTGAAGCTCGAGGGCGGATATCAGGAAACGTTCTTCGTGCCGAAACACAGCACGGCGCCTTGAATGATTGCGTTAAAGGTGATGACACCATTCAAGAGAACATAGGGGCAACACAAAACGAAGGGGCTGTTGCATTTACTGGAACGGTTTCATAAGACTGCCGTTCGTAACGCTTACAGCAGGCTCTCCCTCTGGGAGAGCTGGCGCGCGTAGCGCGA
>OMWS01000129.1 GCA_900314825.1 uncultured Veillonellaceae bacterium
ATTTTTCATGCCCGTTTGGCAGGAAAACCTGCTTCAATCATCCACAACTTTCCTGTGGATAACTAATTTCCCTCGATTTGACACTTTTTCAGCAGTCTCTGGGGGAGGAGAGGGTACTTGGATGCGATTGCAAAACGAAATTCTCGTAGATTCGCAGCAGTTCACACTACGTGATGCTTCGGAACATATCAGAAGATTGCTCAAAATAGCCCCCGAGTACCCTCTCCGCCTCGCTTTCGCTCGGCACCTCCCCCAGAGGGGGAGGCGTAGATTGATTGGCTTTGACGTCGAATTACTCTGCATGTCCAGCGCTCGGACAAACTTCCTTTAACGGGCACTCGTCGCAGAGCGGCCTTCTCGCCTTGCAGATTTTCCTTCCGTGCCAGATGAGCCAGTGGTGCGCTTCGCTCCATCGGTCTTTCGGGATAGCCTTTTGCAGGCCTTTTTCAACTTCCAAAGGCGTCTCGCCCGTTGCGAGCTTCAGTCGGTTCGCGACGCGGAAGACGTGGGTGTCGACGGCGATGGCGGGGCGGTGGAACGCAATGGACGTGACGACGTTTGCCGTCTTGCGGCCGACGCCTGGGAGCTTCAGAAGTTCGTCGTAGTCTTCTGGAACTTCACCGTTATACTTTTCGCAGAGCGTCATGCATGTCGCCATGATGTTTTTCGCCTTGCCATGGAAGAGGCCACAGTCGCGGATCTCGTTTTCGAGCGCGGGGAGGCCGAGGGCGACGATGGCGGCCGGGGTCGCGGCTTTCTGGAACAGGCGCGCCGTCGTGACATTCACGCGCTTGTCCGTACACTGCGCCGAGAGGATGACGGCGATGAGCAGTTCAAAGGAATTATTGAACTGGAGCGCGGGTTTTGCGCCGGCGTAAACTTCACTCAAAATCCGCACTTGTTCTGCCTTGATGGCTTTCGTGACGCGCATATCAGTTCGTCAGGCTCCGCACGGGCGCCGGGATGCGGCCGCCGCGCGCGATGAACGCGGCCGAGCTGTACTGGTTCCGCACGGGGACGATCGAGCAGTAGCCCAAGAGGCCGCCGAACTCGACCATGTCGCCAACCTTCTTGCCTGGCACGGGGATGACGCGCACGGCCGTCGTCTTGTTGTTGATCATGCCGATGGCCGCTTCGTCGGCGATGATGCCCGAGATCGTGGCCGCCGACGTATCGCCCTCGATGGCGATCATGTCAAGCCCAACGGAGCAGACGCACGTCATCGCTTCGAGCTTCTCGATGGACAGGCTGCCCTGCTGCACCGCATGAATCATACCTTCGTCTTCGCTGACGGGGATGAACGCGCCCGAGAGACCTCCGACATGCGACGATGCCATGAGGCCGCCTTTTTTCACGGCGTCATTGAGGAGCGCGAGCGCTGCCGTCGTACCAGGCGCGCCGCACGCTTCGAGACCCATTTCCTCGAGGATGCGCGCCACGCTATCGCCTACCGCTGGTGTCGGGGCGAGCGAGAGGTCGATGATGCCGAAGGGCACGCCGAGGCGCTTCGACGCTTCGCGCGCGACCATCTGGCCGACGCGCGTGACCTTGAATGCCGTCTTTTTGATCGTCTCCGCGACTTCCGTGAAGTCCGCACCCTTGAGCCCTTCGAGTGCATGCTTGACGACGCCTGGACCGCTGACCCCGACGGAGACGACCTTGTCGCCCTCGCTGACGCCGTGGAACGCGCCGGCCATAAACGGGTTATCGCCCGGCGCATTGCAGAACACGACGAGCTTCGCGCAGCCGAGCGCTTCCTGCTCGCGCGTGAGCTCCGCCGTGCGCTTGATGACTTCGCCCATCTCTCGCACACAGTCCATGTTGATGCCGGCTTTCGTCGAGCCGAGGTTCACGGACGAGCAGACGATGTCCGTCGTCGCGAGCGCCTGTGGAATGGACTGGATCAGCGTGCGGTCGCCTTTCGTGTAGCCTTTTTCCACGAGCGCGGAAAAGCCGCCGATGAAGTTGACGCCGACTTCCTTGCCTGCTTTGTCCAGCGCCTCGGCGACCGGCACGTACGTATCCGTCTCGCACGCGTCGGCCGCGATGGCGATCGGCGTGACGGAAATGCGCTTGTGGATGATGGGGATGCCGAATTCCGCTTCGATGTCCTCGCCCGTCTTCACGAGGAATTCCGCCGAGCGCGTGATCTTGTCGTAGATGTTCTGGCAGAATTTCGTGATGTTCGGGTGCGCGCAATCGCGGAGCGAAATGCCCATCGTGATCGTGCGCACGTCGAGCTTGTTCTCCGTGATCATGCGGTTTGTTTCAAAAATATCGTCAAACGTAATCATGGGCGTGCCTCCTTCCAGCGCTTACACATTGTGCGTGACATTGAAGATGTCCATGTGCTGCGCCTTGATGTCGAGGCCAAGTTCCTCGCCTTTCGCCTTCAGCACTTTCTGGAGCTCGCCGAGGCTCATCTTTGCATTCTCCGGCATCTCCGCGATCATGACCATGTTGAAGAAACCTTCCATGATATTCTGGTTGATGTTCAAAATGTTGACGTCGTTGTCCGCGAGGATGTTGCTGACGGTGGCGATGATGCCGACGCGGTCTTTGCCGACGATGGTGACGACGAGTTTCATAAATGCATCTCTCCTTGAAAAAACAATCGCGCTGGGCGATACAGCTTGCAAAGTTACACCCATTATAGCAAGGCACGGCAGAAAAACCAAGAGTTGCGCCGAATATTGACGCGAAATCTTTTCTGCGGTATCGTATATTCTACGCCTCCCCCTTTGGGGGTAATGTCATTAAGTTAAGCGCGAAAGGCTCACAACCCCCAGGGGGCTGTTGCACAAAGTAGCTTTTAGTTATCCACAGGCAACGGTTCCCTTGAACAATCGGTTTTCGATGCCGTAATCCTCGAATTACGTGTTTCGTTCCGAAACAGGGTACACGGGAACAAGCGGTTGCGAAAACCACCTTTTAAAACATATCTTTTTGTC
>OMWS01000058.1 GCA_900314825.1 uncultured Veillonellaceae bacterium
CGACGACGAATATTTCTTTTTGAAACTCATCGACATGAGCCGACATTGACCAATGACGCTACGCGAATCCCACAGGAAAAATGATTGAGCCATTTTTTTCATTGCTTCCGCATTGTCAATGCGATCTTCCTGCGTCTCCTTGCTTGCGGCATTCATCCGCCGCCCGTTCTCTTTAATTTTCTCCTCCACGGACGCGATGTCCTGTTCAGCAGAAAAAATATTCTGCACAGATGCTTTCACCACTTCGACTGCCACCTGATGATTCTGCCTGTTCTCAGTCTCAGCTCGCTGTTTTTCGTTCTGAAGCTGCGTCTCCAAAATGGCAATCTGCTGCCCCTGAATGCCCAACACATGATTCTTCTTGTCAATCTTCTGTTTCGTATTCTCCGCTTTCAGCTTTTTGCCCAGCAATTTATCAATCAGGTGCAAGACGACCGCACCGCCGATACCGGCCACCACGCCACCGAGGAACATACCAATGATACTTGCCAACGAGCCAAGCAACGGAATTGCGACAGCAAACCCGGGGATCACCAGTAAATTTGTTTCAATGACTTCGCCCAAGACAATCGCGCCCGCAGCGGTCAACCCTGCTATGACAATCTTGCTGACTTCCAACATCTGAACAGCAAAAGATTTTTTTCGATTTTCCGGATTTCGAAAATATTGTATGGTTTCCTTGATCGAACGAATTCCCTGTTTGACAAAACGGATGACCCGATTGATCATATCCGCCAGCGGTCCAAAAATCGATGTGATAATCGTCGACATGACCGCGTCACCAGCTGCAAGAATGTTTTGTTTGAGATTCTGGACGAATTTTTGAACGGCTTCTTTGACGGATTGGACAAACGAAGCAATACTCTTATCGCTAGAGGCGAACCAAGCGACGAGCTTTTGGATGATATTCCGCCCCAATTGCGCTAAGAGGGCCATGACTGCTGCACGAAGTGCCTTGCCACCAATGCGAAACGCTTCTTCCTTTTGTGTTTTTCGTCCCTCGTCGCGCAGTCGTTGCTCTCCTTCTTTTTTCGTGCGGTCAATATATTCTTCCGCACGTTTATTAGCCTTCTCCCAATGTTTATTTTTATCTCTATCTTCCATTTTCGCTGCAGAATTATCGCTCTTACGATTATTTCTTTCAGCTGTGGTATAGCCCTGTAAATTCTCCTTATTGTTGGCAACATCTGCGAGGCCTTGGGCATCATTCGCCATTTGCAGAGATGGATCTTTGTATAACTCTGCCGATGGCTTCACATGTTCTCGCTGTGCAGCAAGAGGATTGTTTTTCCCATTTTCAAGTTTCGTCTTTGTTGAAATTTTTCTCCCTGTATAAATATCTGTAACCACATCCTGTCCATTCTTGTGAAGTTTCCCCGCCCTTGGCATAGATTTATTCATGCCGGGATCAACATATTTCTTCCGAAACTGTTTATGTGGCATATTCTTGTAACGATCATAGTTCTGTTTCAATTGATCGTGACTTTTGTAGTTATGCTCAGCAATTTTCCCTTGTGCAAAATTCTCCGGTGTCTGTATATGCGCACTATCTCGCAAGTCTAGCGTCATGTCATGATTTTCTTTAATAAAATCCTTGCCCGCCACTTCGCCAATCTGCTGCATGAACTGATCCCACACCGCATCATTCACGGCATCTGCCAGCGATTCGGGATTGCTAATCTTGAGCTCGTCCGCTTTGAGCTGCTCCAAATCCGCAAGGTCTTCGCCGAGCTCTGCTTCCAGCTTGTCATAATCGAACGAAGCCTCATCGATTTTTTGAAGCTCCGACGTTGCGTTCTGTTTCGCATCCGCCATGTCAATCCCTCCTGCTGCCTTTCGCTGGCATCCAACGCATCCGATTCCTTTTCTTCTTATTTCGTTGTATCATGTCGATTTCCTGCTTTTATCTAATCCAATAGCAGGATTTTCCCCTTCCTCTGTGGAAAAAATCATCGAGGTGCATGACCATGACTCCAGACGAAAGACAATCTCTTCTCCAAGACCTCCGCCGCTACCTGAAAGCGCATTATGTCCCTGAAAAATCATCTTCCTTTCCGTTCTCTTTCCCCATCATCATTGCCGCAGCTTCCGCTGTCCCCACGTTTGATTCTTACCGAAACGGCCGTCTCTCTGACGACGCGAAGGCCGCGCTTCTCGCGAGCATCCAGAAGATGCTCCAGCCCGGCTTCCGCGAGATGCTGTTCGAGCTCATTCGAAAAAAAGGCATCCGGAATGCCGATCTCTACCATCGCTCTGACATCACGAAAGCCCATTTTTCCAAAATCAAAAATGATGAACATTATCATCCATCGAAAGAAACCGTCCTCGCGCTCGCGCTCGGCTTGAAGCTTACGCTTGACGAAACGAAGAAATTGCTCGAACGTGCCGGCTATACGCTGACGGCCAGCAGCCAGACCGATCTTGTCGTCAAATATTTCATTGATTGCCATCTTTACGATATTGACGAGGTCAATGATTCCCTCGATGCGCTTGGCCTTTCAACGCTCACGAATTACAAACGGCCGCGCAAAACGTGACGCATTGACGCTTGCCCGGCAGTGAGTCCATCGCCGTCCGCCATCACCGAGCGCATCATCTCGCCAAAATCTGTGAGCATTTGATTGAACTTTTTCACGCGCTCTACAACAGATGGTTTGGAATCTTTCAGCCGTTCGTTCATCTGTTGACTCGATTTGTTGCTGTTCATAAAAAATTCCTCCCTTGATCCGAGGTTCTGACCGTGAAGTTTTTCTTCATGGTCAAATCATACCATCGCAAGGGAGGAAAAAGGTCAACACGAAAGCAACTTTTAAAATTTATTTCGCCTGCTTCGCCGCCTCGATGACCGCCGCGGCCTGCCTCTCCGGCACGACTTCGTAGCGCAGGAACTCGCGCGTGAATGTGCCACGGCCCTGGGTCTGGGAGCGGAGGTCGGTTGCGTACTGGTAGAGCTCGGCCTCCGGCGCTTCGGCGTGGACGACCATTTCGCCTTTTTCGCCCGTGTCCGTGCCAAGGATGCGGGCGCGCTTGCTGTTCAGCGTGCCGATGATGCTGCCGACGTAGTACTCCGGCGCCGTGACCGTCACGGTGTCGATGGGCTCGAGCAGCACAGGCGCGGCGTCCAGGATGCCTTTTTTCAGCGCAATGGCCGTCGCGGACTTGAACGACGCTTCCGAGGAATCGACGGGATGATACGAGCCGTCGTAGAGATTGACTTTCACATCGACGACGGGATAGCCGGCGAGGATGCCGCCCGCGAGCGTCTCCTGCGTGCCCTTCTCGACGGCGGGGATGAACTGGCGCGGCACGCTGCCGCCGAAGATGGTCTCCGTGAATGCATTGCCCTCGCCGGCCTTTTGCGGTGAGATCTCGAGGAGCACGTGGCCGTACTGCCCGTGGCCGCCGCTCTGCTTCTTGTACTTGCCCTCGGCCTTGACGGTCTTCTTGATCGTCTCGCGGTAGGCGATGCGCGGCTGCGTCAGCGTGAGGCCGACGTGGTATTTGTTCTCGAGCTTGTCCTCGAGCACTTTGAGCTGCATCTCGCCGAGCCCTGCGAGAATCGTCTCTTTCGTTTCCTTCTGCTTGCGCACGGCGATCGTCGGATCGGCTTCCTCGCATTTTGCGATGGCGGCGAAAAGCTTGTCTTCCTCGCCTTTTTTCTTCGGGTGCACGGCCATCTCGAGCATCGGCGTTGGGAACGGCAGCACTTCGTAAGCGATGGGCGCGTCCGGAGCCGCGAGCGTGTCGCCCGTCTGGACATTCATGAGCTTCGACGTGACGACGATGTCGCCGGCGTGTGCGACGGTGACGCTGTGCGCCTGCTTGCCGCGCAGCGTCTGGAGCGCGCCGATGCGCTCCGTGCGGCCCGTCGTGACGTCGAGCGCGTTCGTGTCCGCTTTCAGCGCGCCGGAATAGATGCGCAGATACGTCTGACGGCCAGCGAGCGGGTCGACCGTCGTCTTCCAGGCAAACGCGGAAAACGCGTCAGAGGCGCTGCGCTCGACGAGGTCTTCCGTGCCCGGCACCGTGCCGATCACCGTGCGCTCGGCGGGCGACGGCACATAGGCCGCGATGCCGTTCAAGAGTTTTTTCACGCCGATATCAGCTTTCGCCGAGCCGCAGAACACGGGGAAGAGTTTCCCTGCCGCGATGCCCTGCTTCAGCGCGTCACCGACTTCGTCTTCGCTGAGTTCCTGCCCATCGAGATATTTTTCGAGAAGCTCGTTGTTGTAATCCGCGACGGCCTCGATGAGCGTCTGGCGCGCCACTTCCACGTCGGCGTCCAGGTATTCCGGGATGTCCGTCACGACGCAGTCGTCCTCGTCATGCGGCACGATCTTGCCGTGCATCTTCAGGAGGTCGACGACGCCCTGGAATGCGGCTTCCTGGCCGATGGGCAGCTGCACAGGCACGACGCCGCTGCCGAAGCGCACGCGCAGTTCGTCGACGACGGCATGAAAATCCGTGTGCTCGCGATCCATCTTGTTGATGAAGAACAGGCGCGGGAGCTCCTGCGCACTCGCGAGGTTCCAGAATTTTTCCGTCTCGACCTCGATGCCCGAATGCGCCGAGACAACGATGACAGCCGCGTCCGCTGCATTCATGGCCTCGATGGCCTCGCCGACGAAATCCGGATAGCCCGGCGTGTCGAGAAGATTCAGCTTACAGTCGCCCCAGGCACACGAGGCGAGCTTTGCTTCCATCGTGATCTTGCGCTCTTGCTCTTCCGGGCTCGCGTCGAGGAGGCTCGTGCCGTCGTCGACGCTGCCGCGCCGCTTCGCATTTCCCGTGTGATAGAGCGCGTCGTCCAAAAGACTCGTCTTGCCGCAGTTGCCATGGCCGAGGAACACGACGTTCCTAATGTCTTTGCTTTGAACTTCGTTCATTCCGATCCCTCCATTGTGTTTTGTACTTATCTATTTGTATGATTCGCGCAATGATAAAAAATTCCTGCCAATGCGACGTGTTTTTCCGTCGGGATGGCAGGAATTTTTTCGTGTTTGTGGTTTTTCTGGCAAAAAAGCTTCACACGCCCGCTTCTTCAAGGCGCATGAGCAGGAACGCATAATCGGACAGCCGGTTCAGATAGCGGCGATCCGTATCATGCACGGGCTCTTGCTCGGCGAGGCGGCAGAAGAAACGCTCGGCGCGGCGCACGATGGTGCGCGCATGATCGAGCGCTGCGCCGCCAGGCGTCGACCCGGGGATGAGGAACGACGTGAGCTTTGGCAGCTCGTCCTCGATGGCGTCCATCACTTTTTCGAGCTCCGTGATGTCTTCCTCGCGGATCAGAGGCTCCTTGCCTTTGCTTGCGATGTCGGCCATGAGGCTCGGCAAACGCTTCTGCACGTCGAGGATCGAACTCTTCACGTCCTCGTTTTTCGCGAACGCGCGCGCCAGGCCGAATGCGGAATCCGCTTCGTCGATCGTGCCGTAGACTTCGACGCGCATGCTCGCCTTTTTCACGCGCTCGCCTGTGTAGAGGCTCGTCTCGCCTGCATCGCCCGTTTTCGTGTAGACATGCATGGGAAAGCCCCCTTAAGCGTCATAGATTTCCGTCTCATTGAAAAAAATGTGGATCTCGCGGTCCGCGCTCTCGGGGCTGTCCGAGGCGTGCACAGCGTTCTTGCGGCCGTCCGTCGCGTAGAGCTTGCGGATCGTGCCTTCGGCGGCTTCCGCCGGGTTCGTCTTGCCGTGGAGCTCGCGCACGCGGTGGATGGCATCCTCGCCCATGAGCACCATCGCGACGATCGGGCCCGACGTCATGAAAGAGACGAGCGGCTTGTAGTACGGGCGGCCGATATGCTCGGCATAGTGGATCGACGCGAGACGCTCGTCCATCTGCAGGAGCTTCATCGCGACGATGCGCAGTCCAATGCCCTCGTACATCTTGATGATATCGCCAACATGATGCGCTTCGAACGCATCGGGTTTGATGAGGACTAATGTTTTCTCCATAAAATCTTGTTCTCCTTTTTTAGAGCAATTCCGCCTTGTAGCGCTTTGCGAGCTCGGCATGCGCGATGGCCGATTGCTTCAGCGCTTCGATCTCGTCATCGCGGAGCGCGCGGACGATCTTCGCCGGATTGCCGTAGACGATGGAATTGTTCGGGATTTTCTTGTGCTGCGTGATGAGCGAGCCCGCGCCGATGATGCAGTTCTCGCCGATTTCCGTGTAGCCGAGAAGGATGGCCCCCATGCCGATGAGCGTGTTCGAGCCGATGCTCTTGCTGTGGATGATCGCGTTGTGTCCGATGATGACATGGTTGCCGATCATCAGCGGGCAGTCGCCCATGACGTGGATGACCGCATTGTCCTGGATGTTCGTGCAGCGCCCGATCTGGATCGGCTGGAAGTCGCCGCGCACGACCGTGTTGAACCAGACGCTTGAATCCTTGCCGATCGTCACGTCGCCCGCGACGCAGCCCGTCGGCGCGACAAACACCGATGGATCAATCTTCGGACGCTTCCCCTTGTATGGCACGATGAGCCCCATAAAAATCGCCTCCATAAAAATTCTTGAATGTTCTTTGTTATGAGTATTCCGATTCGCTCCCATTATAACCGAATCGAATCCAAATGTAAACACTCGCAAGTAAGTCTCAAGAATTTTTATAAAACGGATTTCGAATTATGATTCTCATTGTTTCATAAGAACGCGCAATCGTGCCGCCTGCTTCGTATGACTCCAATCGGCGATCGCCGCTCCTTCGATCCCTTCCGGGGCGTCGCGGCCGGAAATGCGCGAAAGCTCCTCCGCCCATGCTTCGCCATGCACAAGATACGGCGGCAGGCTGCCGTGGTCGGCGCGGATGACGGCATTGAAGGATGCGAACGGGAGCTTGCTCTTGCGGACGGCGAGCAGCAGCGTCACCATCTTCCCGTATTTCGTCAAGCGTCCCGCGCGCATATGCTGACGGATGACGAGGGCCGCCGCCTGCTTCCACGTCTTTGGCAGCGTCATGCGCGCATCCCACGCGGCCAGCACGTCGAGTCCTTTGATCTCGTGATCGTAATGGTGCGGCAGCATCTCCACAGGCGTCACGCCCTTGCCGATGTCATGCACGAGGCCGCAAAAACGCGCAATGATGTCGTCTGTCTCGGCCGCGACCTTGTCGACGACGAGCATCGTGTGCTCGAAGGCGTCGCCTTCGGGATGGAACGCAACGGGCTGCGTCTTGCCGATCAGTGCAGCAATCTCTGGAAATGTGACATCGAGCAAATTTGCCGCATGAAGCCAACGAAAAAATCTCGATGGGCGTGCCGCTGTGAGTGCGCGTTCCAGTTCTCCGAACACACGTTCAGTCGGTTCGTTTGCGAGTTCTTCCTTGCAGGCACGCATATACATCAACGTATCTTCCGTAATCACGTAATCAAATGACGCTGCCTGCCGTGCCGCTCGAAGTGCGCGCACGGGGTCTTCTAAGAAATGCTCGGACACGGCACGGACAACATGATGCTTCACATCTTCCCGCCCGCCATACGGGTCAAACAACGTACCCTCCGGCAATTCCCGCGCCATGGCGTTCATCGTCGTGTCGCGGCGGTAGAGATCTTCCTCGATCGTGACGTCGGGCGAAAATGTCACGGCAAAGCCGCGATAGCCCGTACCCTGCTTGCGTTCTTTGCGCACAAATGCGACTTCGCAAGCGTCGCCGTCGATGTCCACGAGATACACGGGGAACGAGCGGCCGACGCGCTTTGCCTTTGGAAAGCACGCGCAGAACGCCTCCTCCGTGATGCCGCTCACGACGTAATCCTTGTCGCTTGCCGGGACGCCGCGAAGCTCGTCGCGCACAAAGCCGCCGACAAGAAAAACGCGGGCGCCATGCGCCCGCAGTGTTTCAACGAATGCTTGCTCCTTCATCGTGTTCCGCTGTTTCGTTTTCTTTTGATTCATGTGTTCACCGTTTCCGAAGCTCGGTCAAAATGGCTTCCATATCCTGCGGCACGGGCGCCTCGAAATGCATGGGTTCTTCCGTCCGCGGATGAATGAGGTCAAGGCTCTTCGAATGCAATGCCTGTCCTGTGATGAGCGAGACGAAGGGATGCTTGCGCTTGCCGTATTTCGGATCGCCGACAAGCGGATGGCCGATGCTCGTCATGTGCACGCGGATCTGATGCGTGCGGCCGGTCTCAAGGCGGCATTCGACAAGCGTGAAGGCGCCAAAGCGTTCGAGCACGCGGAAATGCGTGACGGCGGGCTTGCCGCCCTCCACGATCGCCATCTGCTTGCGCTCCGTCGGATGGCGGCCGATCGCGCCTTTGACCGTGCCGGATTCCTCCACGATATTTCCGTGGACGATGGCAAGGTACGTGCGCCGTGCCGTCTTCGTCTTGATCTGCTCGGCGAGCGCAACATGCGCACGGTCGTTTTTCGCACAGACCATGACGCCCGACGTGTCCTTGTCGAGACGGTGGACGATGCCCGGCCGGATCTCGCCATTGATGCCGGAGAGGTCTGTGCAATGGGCGAGCAACGCGTTGACGAGCGTGCCCGTCGTGACGCCCGCCGCCGGATGCACGACCATGCCGCGCGCCTTGTTTACGACGATGATGTCCTCATCTTCGTAAAGGATATCGAGCGGAATCGTCTCGGGCAAAATCGCCGTCGGCTCGGGCGCGGGCATCGTCAGCGTGACGGTTTCGCCGCCGCGCGCCTTGTAGCCCGCTTTCTGCACTTTGCCGTCGACGGACACGTCCCCACGCTCGATGAGCTTCTGGATGTGCGAGCGCGTGAGCTCCGGCGCCTTGCGCGCGAGGAATTTGTCGAGGCGTTCGCCCGCCGCGTCCATGGAGAAGGTCACGGCTTCGTTCGTCAGATCTTCGCTCAACGCAGCGACCTCCTCCCGCCAAAACCTTCGATGCGGCCGAGGCTGCTGATCTCGCCGCTGCCAAAACGATTCGGAAAGAGGATCGCGAGCATCATGCAGAAGACGCCGGCGCAGATCGCGATGTCCGCGATATTGAAGACCGGCCAGATGCGCAGGTCGAAGAAATCAACGACGAGCCCTGTCGCGATGCGGTCGATGAGATTGCCGAGCGCACCGGCGACGAGCGCGAGCGCACCATAGCGTAGCATCGGTGCTTCGCGCTTCAAGCGCGGATAAAACGCGAGGGAAAGCGTGACGAGCGCGACGCCCGCGAGGATGAAGAACCAGCGCGCATGCGCGAACATGCCGAACGCCGCGCCAGGATTCAGCACATACGTGAAGTGAAGGATGTGCGGGATGACGGGGACGGACTCGCCCGGCACGAAGTTCATGCGGACATACCATTTCGCGAGCTGGTCAAGGACGAGGATGCTGAGGAAAAACAAAATTGCCATCACGCCTCCGGCGCCTCGTTCTCCGCCGGTTTCCCGTCAACGCCATTCGCCGCCGCTTGGGCACGGAGCGACGAGGCTTGGTCCTCGGGCTTCGGCTGCGCTGCTGCCGCGCTTTCCGAATGTTCCGAAGCAGCTGATTTCTCCTCTGCTGCCGCGTCCTTCGCGCGCGCGACAGCCACACCGGCCGCACGGTCGACTTCCGTCGGGTCCGGCAGTTCCTTCATCGTCTGCTCGACGATGGCGAGCTCCTGCGCGAGCGACGTGCGGACTTTCGTCAGATAGTCGTTCTTCGCGCGCACGAGCCGGTCGTATTCCTCTACGATGCGGCGCACGCGTTCACGCGCTTCAGCGATCATCTGCTGCGCTTCGCGCTCGGCTTTCTGCTGCGCGTCCTTGCAGTCGATTTCCGTCTGGCGGCGCAAGTTCTGGCAGTCGCGCGCCGTCGCTTCCTTCAGCGCTTCCGCATTTTCCTTCGCGCTCTTCGTAACCTCTTCCGCCGTCTTCTGCGCCATGACGAGCGTGTCCTTGATCGTCTGCTCGCGGTTCACGTAATCGACGTTCGCTTTTTTGCTGAGCTCGAGGTCTTTCTTGAGCTGGTCATTCTCCCGGTAGAGCCGCTCGTAATCATTGACGACTTGATCGAGGAATTCGTCGATCTCGTCCTCATTGTACCCGCGGAAGCTCCGCTTGAATTCCTTGTTGTGGATGTCCATTGGTGTAAGCAAATCGAAGGATCTCCTTTATGCTTGTTGGTATCTGATATAAATATGATGATTTCGAACGAATTATAGGTAACGCTTCAAGACAACGCTCGTGCGTCCTTTTTTCGTCAGCCCGCGCACTTCCTCGACTTCGAGGCGGCCGCGCCCGCGCATGGAAAGCACGTCGCCTTCCTTGATGATCTGCGACGCGTTTTTGACGCTCTGCCAGTTCAGCTTGAGCTTGTCGGCCTTGATGTCGGCCGCTGCGCGGCTGCGCGAAAAGCCGAAGCCCGCCGCCGCGATGCTGTCGACGCGCAGCGAGGCGACCGTCGCGCGGATTTCCTTGCAGCGTTCTTCCTTTGGCGCGATGGCCGCGAGGTCGTCCTCCGTCACCGTCACGCCGGCCGAGCCGATTTCCTTGAGGTTCTCAAGGAAATACGGCACCATCCGTTTGTCGCAGAGGATGCGCGCGCTGTCGCCCGTCGCAAGGATGTCGCCGATCTTGCCGCGGTCGAGGCCGAGGCTCATGAGCGCGCCGAGCACGTCGCGGTGGCCGAGCCGCACGAACGTGCCGTTCCACGCGGCGCGGACGACGGCGATGTCAAACGACGGCGCGCCGGCGAAATCGCGGTCTTTGAAGAGCGCGCGGCAGCGCTCCGCGCCCTGGTAGCCGCCATCGAAATCGACGACGACGGATGGATAGTTCGCCGCGACCGTCTCGGCGATCTCCTGCCCGAACGGGTCGAGGAAATCGCTCAAGCGGAATTTCTGGCTTTTTTCCGCCTGCTCCGCAAGATCGACGAGATGTTCACAGGCGTCCGCGCCTTCCGTGCCGCGATAGTAGCGCAGGAGTTTTTCGCGCGTTTCAGACATGCATTTTCTCCCTCACTTCATCCACGGCATATCCGACATCTTTTTCTTCTCTTCCGTGTACGTCACATTGACGTTCGCCGGCGCGCAGAAAAAGACGCTCTGGCCGATCTTGTTGATCTCGCCATTCAGCGCGTACGTCGTGCCGCTGATGAAATCGATGATGCGGTGCGCGTCGACATCGTCCGTGTGTTCAAAATTGATGACGACGGGCTTCTTGTCGCGCAGACAGTTCGCGATCTGCTGCACGTCGTCAAACGACTTCGGTTCGATGACGATGACTTTGATCTTCACATTTCCATTCGCATTGTCGCGCGCCGTCTGGGCGCTCGTGAAATCAACGACATTGCGCGCGGATGGTTCCTGCCGTCCGCTTGGGCGTTCAAAATTTGCCACGGGATCTTTTTCCCCCTCATCTTCCAATTCTTCTTGGTCTTGCTCGTCCTGCTCGAGTTCTTCTTCGAGCTTCTTTTCTTCATCGTCGCCGACGATGCCGATCTTTCCCAAGAACTTCTTGAATTTGCTCATGGCTGTTCCCCTCTCAGGCGGGCGTCATCAATATTGGCGCGGGCCGAAGATGGCCGTCCCGACGCGCACGATGTTCGCTCCTTCTTCGATGGCAATCTCGTAATCATGCGACATTCCCATGGATAAATATTTTATATTCGACGTCTTCCAGGGAATGTCCTTTGCGGCAAGGAAAATTTCATGCATGCGGCGGAAAAGCGGCCGGCACTGTTCGCGGTCTTCATAGTCCGGCGCGATGAACATGAGTCCGAGCACGCGCACGTTCGGCAGCGCGTCGCAGATATCGAGGAGCGGCCGCAGCGCCGCTTCCTCGACGCCGCTCTTCTGCTCCTCGTGCGCGAGGTTCACCTGCACGAGGATGTCCTGCACCTTTCCGAGCTTCGCCGCTTCCTTGTCGATGGCTCGCGCGAGGTGCTCGGAGTCGACGGAATGGATGAGGTCGAACATCTTCACAGCGTGCTTTGCCTTGTTCGTCTGCAAATGGCCGATGAGATGCCATGTGACCTTCCGATCCAGCGTCTCGTATTTGCCCTGCGCCTCCTGCACGCGGTTCTCGCCGACCTGCGTCGCGCCTGCATCGATGGCTTCGCGCATGGCCGCGACATCATGATTCTTCGTCACGGCGATGAGCGTCACGTCATCGGTCAAATCCGCTCTGCGGCGCGCTTTCGCCGCCTCGATGTTCTTTTCCACGTCCTGCAATTTTTCCGCAATCATGAACTCGGTGCCTCCTTCATTCTTCCGGTTTTAATGCAATCATCGCCGCGATGCGGCCCGTCGTGCCGCCATCGGCGCGGTACGAATAATACCACTTGTGACGGCAGCACGTGCACTCGCCCGCGACCTGGATATTCGCGTCTGGCACGCCGGCACGCAGCAGCTGCTGGCGGTTCGCTTCCCAGAGGTTCACGTGCGGACGGCCATCGTTCTCTGTGATCAAAAGCTCGTCCGCATACGAAAACGCCTCGCGGAAGCGCGCGGCCACTTCATCGCCAACCTCGAAGCAGCACGGCCCGATGGACGGGCCGATGCCGACGAGCACGTCCTTCGGCTGCGTGCCGAACGCCTCGCCCATTTTTGCTAACGTCTTTGCAGCGATGCTCAGGACCGTTCCCTTCCACCCGCCATGCGCGATGCCGACGGCGCGCTGCTCGGGGTCGAGGAACACGATTGGCGTGCAATCGGCAAAGCAGAGCATGAGCGGCAGGTTCGGCTCGTTCGTGATGAGCGCGTCCGTCTCCTGGATGCTGTCGTCATACGACGTCGCGCCGCGCCCGGCGTCCGCCGCCGTCACGCGGGCAACGGCGTCACCATGCACTTGGTTCGGCGTCACGATGCGCGCGGCATCGAGGCCGAGGGACTCTAAAAAGCGCTTGCGGTTTTCCAGCACGTCCGCCTTGTCATCGCCCACATGCAAAGCGAGGTCGAGGCTGTCATACGGCGCCTTGCTCTCACCACCAAGTCTTGTGGAAATGGCATGGACGGCCACGTCCTCAGGAAAAATCGAGAACTTGCCGTGCCAGAGATTGTCTTTGATATGTTTCAGGAAATACGCCATCTGCTTCTCTCCTTCTTGTTCACCGAATCAACAACACGTATCAACACACGCCGCAACGGTGGCAGCCATCGAAACACGGAATCGTCGGCTGAAGCGCTTCCGCCTTTTGGAGTTCATCCCACAAATACGACGTACGAAATCCCATATCCAATCGCGCCCAAGGAAACAGCTCGTCCCCCTCGCGTTCGCGGGACAAATAGAACGCGGCATCCAGCCCTGCGTCTTTCATCGCTCGCTTAAAAGCTTTCGCGCCGCCCATCTCGCAGGCGCGCACGAGCACATCCGCCACGCGGCGGTCGCCGCGTGCGAGCACGCCCTGCACGTAGGCCGAGCGCGGGCTCTCGTTGATGATATGGATGTTTTTTCGTTTCTTCAATGCCTGCTCGATGCGCTTCAGGCGCCGTTCGACGGTTTTCTTGTCGCACATTGGCTTCCATTGGAATGGCGTGAATGGCTTCGGGATGAACGGATTGATCGAGAGCGTCAGCCGCCCGCGTGCGCCGCCCGCTTCCATTTCGTCTTTCAACCGGTTCGCGAGGTCGATGATGGCCTCGATGTCTTCATCTTCTTCGAACGGCAAACCAATCATGATGTACAGGCGGTAATTCGGAATGCCGGCCTGGAGGCCGAGGTCCAGCGCATGGAACAGATGTTCCTCTTCAATGCCCTTGTTGATGACGGCGCGCAGTTTCGGGCTTCCCGCCTCCGGCGCCATCGTGAGCGTCTGCAGTCCGCTTTTCGCCAGCGACGTGACAAGCTCCTCCGTCACGGAATCGGCGCGGAACGAGGCGACGGACATCGACAGCCCAACGCCTAGGATGTCCTTGCAGAGCGCGTCGATCTCGGGATAATCGGAAATCGCTGCGCCCATGAGGCCGATACGCTTCTGATACTTCAGCGCATCCTTCACTTCGTCATTGATGACAGCCAAGCTGCGATTGCGCGGCACACGGAAGCAATAGCCCGCCATGCAGAAGCGGCAATGCCGCCCGCAGCCGCGCGCCGTCTCGACGAGGTAGAGATTGAACTCCGTATCCTCCGTCACGACGACCGTATGCGCCGGCCAATCATCAAGATTTTTCACCCATTGGCGCAAAACGTGCTCCGGTGCACCCGCCTGCGGCTCGATGGCAACGAGTTGCCCTGCCGCGTCATAACGATGCTTATAAAGCGACGGCACATACACCCCCGGCACCTCTGCGAGGCGCTGCAAGAGCTCCGCGCGCGTCACGCCATCCGCCTGCGCCGCAAAGTACGCATCCATGAACGCAGGCATGATGACTTCGCCCTCGCCGATGATGAACGCATCGATGACGGACGACAACGGTTCGGGGTTGAATGTCGCGCACGGCCCGCCTGCGATGACGATGGGCTCTCGTTCACTGCGTTCTGATGCTTTGATTGTAACGTGACCAAGCTGCAAAATCTTGAGCACGTTGAAATAATCCATCTCAAACGACACGGCGAACCCGATGATGGGAAAATCCGCGAGCGGTGTCTGGTTTTCGAGGCTCATGAGCGGTGTTTTCGTGTTCTCATACCGCTGGATCTTGTCGCGGTCTGGCAGAAACACGCGCTCGCACGCCGTATCGCTCCGTTGGTTCAAGAGATCATAGATGATATGCAGGCCGAGGTTCGACATGCCGACGAAGTAGGAATTCGGATAGACGAGCGCAAAGCGCGCGCGCGTGCCCGCTGGGTAACGGTAATAGCCCTGCTCGCGGGCAAGCTGCTCCTTGAGCTCCTGCTTGAGTTCCCAGTCCACGCGCATCCCTCCTCTTCGCCACAGATATCATAGGACAAAAAGCCTGCTGGCATAGCAGGCTTATTTCTTCTTCTTTGCTTTCTTTTCCTTGGGAAGCGGCACGACGGCCGGACGCGGTACGAGCGTTTCCGCATTGCGCTTCGCCGTGCGCAGTTCGTCGAGCTCCGTGATGAAACTGCTGATGTCCGCGAACTTCCGATAGACGGACGCAAACCGGATGTAAGCCACTTCATCGAAGTCCTTCAAGCGGTCCATGACCATCGCGCCGATCTTCTGCGACGAGATTTCGCGCTCCATCGTGTTGCGCACGTCACGTTCGAGCTCCTGCGCGAGATTCACGATCTTCTCCATCGGGATGTCGCGCTTCTCGCACGAGCGAATGAGGCCGTTCAGGAGCTTCTGCTGGTTGAACGGCTCGCGGCGGCCATCGTTTTTGATGACCATGAGCGGCACTTTCTCCAGGACTTCATACGTCGTGAAGCGCCGCCCGCAGGCCGCGCACTCGCGCCGCCGGCGGATCGTGTTGCCGTCGTCCGCTGACCGCGAGTCGATGACACGGCTGTCCGCTTCCCCGCAAAAAGGACAACGCATGACTTACACCTTCTTCTTTTTCGGACCGCGAAATCCCGTCCGATGTTTTTTCTGCAAACGTTCCGCCGCTTCCGGCTTCACGAGGCATTTCTTGTCGTAACCAATCAAATCCTCGCGATGCGCGAGACGCAGCGCCTTGCGCACGATGGCGTGATTGCGTGGCAGCCAGTACTGCATGAGCGCGCGCTGCATACGCTTTTCCTCGGGGCGCTTCGCCGACCAGACGCGCTCGCCCGTCAGCGGATTCTCGCCCGTGTACCACATGCACGTCGAAAGCGTGCCCGGCGTCGGAATGAAATCCTGCACCTGCTCCGGGTGATAGCCCATCGTGTGCAGGAATTCTGCAAGCTCGATGGCATCGGAAAGCTCCGAGCCCGGATGGCTCGACATGAAATACGGCACGAGGTACTGCTTCTTGCCGAGCCGCTGGTTCATGCGGTTGAATCGCCGCACAAATTCCAAATAGACCTTGCGGTTCGACTTTCCCATGAGCCGCGTCACACGGTCGGAGATATGCTCCGGCGCGATTTTGAGCTGGCCGCTGACGTGATATTTGCATAGTTCTTCGAGGAACGCGTCATCTGCCAAAAGCAGGTAATCAAAGCGGATGCCGGAGCGCACGAAGACCTTCTTCACACCTGGCACGGCGCGCAATTCCCTGAGCAATTGAATGTAATCGCTGTGATCCGCGATAAGGTTTTTGCACGGCACGGGAGACAGGCACGGCTTGCCGCGACACGTGCCGCGCTCGCGCTGGCCGTCGCACGACGGGCGGCGGAAATTCGCCGTCGGCCCGCCGACATCGTGGATATAGCCTTTGAAGCCCGGCAATTGCGTCAAAATCTTCGCCTCGCGCAAGAGTGAGGCATGGCTGCGCCGCTGAATGATGCGGCCCTCGTGCGAGATGATGGCGCAGAAATGGCAACCGCCAAAGCACCCGCGCTGCGAGACGAGGCTGAACTGCACTTCCTGGATGGCCGGCACGCCACCCTGTTTTTCATAAATCGGGTGATACGTCCGCTGATACGGCAGGTCGTAGATCTCATCCATTTCCGCTTCCGTGAGCGGCAAAGCTGGCGGATTCGCCACGACGCACCACTCGCCATTCTGCTGGGCGAGGCGCTTGCCACGGATCGGGTCTTGCTCGAGATATTCGTTCTTGAACGCTTCGGCAAATGTGTGCTTATCCGCCCGGACGTCATCGAATGATGGCAGCTTTACATAATCGTAGATGTAATCAAACGACGGCACGCGAAAGCACGTGCCCGCGACATCCTGGATGGCCCCGACAGATACCCCCTGGTGCAGATTTGCTGCGATTTCCAGCAAAGCCCGCTCGCCCATACCGTAGACGAGCAGATCTGCCATGCTGTCGACGAGGATGGAACGCCGCACGTCATCGGACCAGTAATCATAATGCGCGAAACGACGCAGGCTCGCCTCGATGCCGCCGATGATGATGGGGACATCGGGATAGAGCTCGCGCAGGCGGCTCGCGTAGACGATCGTCGCGCGCTCCGGCCGATGGCCGCCCTCGCCGCCCGGCGAATAAGCATCTTGATGGCGCTGTTTTTTTGCCGCTGTGAATTTATTCAGAAGCGAATCCATGTTCCCCGCCGAGACGAGGAACGCGAGGCGCGGCTTGCCGAAACGATCAAAGTCTCGTGTCGAATGCCAGTCTGGCTGTGCGATGATGCCGACGCGATAGCCGTGCGCTTCGAGCAGTCTGCAAAGAATCGCAGGGCCGAAACTCGGATGATCGACGTAGGCGTCGCCCGAGACGAAAACGAAATCGAGCTCGTCCCAGCCGCGCGCCGTAGCGTCCGCGCGGGAAATCGGCAAGAACTTGCTGCGATCCGCGCCAAGCGCTGTCGTTGCCGCTTGCTTCATGCTCAGTTCTTATCCGACGCTTTCGGCGCAGCCGGTTTTTCCGCCCCGCCGTTCAGCGCGTACGTCTTTTCGACGACTTCGCCCTCGCCGCCGAGCGTGCCGTGGGACTCGCCGTTGAACGTGAGATCGACGGCTGCCGCGTTGCCAGCTGTGAGCTTAAGCTCTTTCGACGCCTTCCACTCCTTCGACTCGCCCTTCTGGATCGTGCCTTCGAAGATCGTCTGGCCGTCCGCAACGACCGAGACCCAGCACTTCTCCGAGAACTTCGCCGAGACTTCGACATCCGTGTACGTCTTTTCCTGCTTCGGCGGCTCTGCCGGTTTCGCAGGTTTCGCGGATTCCGTCGCCGGCTTTTTCGCCTGCGTCGTCACCTTCGTCTGCGGCTGTTTCGACGCCGTCGCATCGTCATCCGAGCCGAGCAGGAAATACGAGCCCGCCGCAATCACGACGACAGCGATGAGCCCCATGAGGATCGTCCTTTGCCGATGATGCGAGTCCTCGACGCGCGCTTCGAAATCGCTGTAGCTCGTGCGGCGTTCCTCGCGTGCGGGACGTTCGGTACGCACGACGGTTTTGCGCGACGAGCGTGCTTCTTTTTCTGCGTACGCCTTGTCCTGCTCGGCTTTCGCCTCGGCTTCTGCCCGCGCCGCCGCTTCTTTCGCCGCAACTTCCTCCGGGTGATTTTCTTCATTATATTGCTTGACTGCCGCGTCCGCGTCGATCTTCAGGAAGTTCGCGTAGTTGCGGATAAAGCCTTTCGTGTAGACGTCGCCCGGCAGCGTTTTGAAATCACCGTTTTCAATCGCTTCTATATAGAGGGCGCGGATGCTCGTGCCCTTTTCGATATCTTTGATCGAGAGTTTCTGACGTTCGCGCTCGGCGCGCAACGTATCGCCAATCATGTCATCGTCTCCTATCGAACAGATTTTTCGTATGTGTTGAATTCCACCTCGCCCTATTATACATGGACGCGCAAGGATTCACAAGCCCTGCAAAGAAAACAAAAAGGAACTGTTGCAGTTACTAGACCAATTCCATATACATCATCCATTGCCGAACATGGCGACCACAGAAGCCTCTTCCTCTGGGAGAGGGGGACCGCGAAGCGGTGGAGAGGGTACTAGGGTGCGATAGCCAAACAAAAAGAGGAAGCCTTTCAAAGCATCAAGTCGTTTGTGTT